>DASWWC010000110.1:0-7021 GCA_036401055.1 Roseateles sp. | reverse complement strand
TGCAGCAGCGCGTCGGCATGGTCGGCCGACACCAGGCCTTCGCCCAGGCCCAGGTGGCGCAGCAGCGCCAGGTTGGCCTCACGGGCGTCGGCGTCGGTCTCGGCCAGCAGCAGCCGCCGCGCGCCAGGCGCGGCCGGTGGCGCGGTGGGGTGCAGGGGCAGCGCCAGGCGGACCTCGAAGCGGCTGCCCCGCCCGGGCTGGGTCTGCACGGCCAACTGGCCGCCCATCAGCAGCACCAGGCTGTGCGCGATGCTCAGGCCCAGGCTGCTGACATCCAGGCGCTGCGCGACGTCCATGCCGCCAGGCCTGGGCGTGCGGTTCAGTTCGGCGAGCTGGGTGTCGCTCAGGCCGGCGCCGCAGTCCTGCACGGTGATGCTCAGCGGCACGCGCTCGTCGTCGGTGGCCTGGGCGACCAGCCGCAGCAGCACCTGGCCGGCCGTCGTGGCCTTGACCGCGTGGGTCAGCAGATTGACCAGTACCTGCTGCAGCCGCGCCGCGTCGCCCTGCAGCTGGCCGCGCGCGCCCAGCAGGCTGGCATCGGCCCAGTCGCAGACCCATTGCACCTGGGGCCGCGTGTGTAGCGGGCGCACCAGCTCGACGGCCTGGGCCACGACGTCTTCCAGCCGCAGCGGCGCCGACTCCGTCTGCAGGTGGCCGGCCTCGATCCTGGAGATGTCCAGCACATCGTTGATGAGGCGCAGCAGCGCGCGCGAGGCGGCGTCGGTCTTGCCCAGCAGCTCGCGCTGCTCGGGGCTGAGCGGCGTCTGCAGGGCCAGCTGCGTCATGCCCATGATGGCGTTCATGGGCGTGCGGATCTCGTGGCTGATCTGCGCGAGGAAGCGCGTGCGCGCCTCGGCGGCGGCCTGGGCCGCCTGGCCGTCCTGCTGGCGGCGGCACAGCAGGTGCATGCACCACGGGGGCAGGGGCAGCAGCAGCAGGTTCAGCGCCAGCGCCGCGTCGGCCAACGCACTGCCGGTGGCGCCGCGCCAATGCCACAGCAGGCCCAGCAGGGCGAGCAGGGCCGCCATGGCGAGCCAGAGGAGGGCGAGCGTGAGCCGGCGCTGGGGCATGGACGGAGACAAGGTGCCGGCCGATTATGTGGGCCGCCAGTGGCAGTCAAGGGGTGGTGGGGCGCGTGGCGGCCCTGGGGAAAGCCCCCGCCTCACCTCGACGAAGCCGCCTGGAGCTGCGGTTATCCTGGATTGCCATGCCGCTCATTCTTGTTGTCGACGATCAACCGGCCAACATCCACGCGCTCTACCAGCTGCTGGCGGACGACTGCGAGGTGTCCATGGCCACCAGCGGCGCCGAGGCGCTGGCGTTCTGCGCCCAGCAACTGCCCGACCTGATCTTGCTGGACGTGCTGATGCCGGAGATGAGCGGCTACGAGGTCTGCGACCGCCTGAAGGCCGACCCGCGCACGCGCGGCGTGCCGGTCATCTTCGTCACCGTGCAGGGCAGCGCCGACGACGAGGCCGAGGGCTTCGCGCACGGTGCGGTGGACTACATCCCCAAGCCCTTCGTCGACGTGGTCGTGAAGGCGCGCGTGCGCACGCAGCTGGCGCTGAAGCTGGCGTCCGAGAGCTTCGCGCGCTCGCAGATCGAGCTGTTCCAGCGCGACAAGCTGGCCTCGGTGGGGCGCACCATCTCGGGCATCGCGCAGGAGCTGTCGTCGCCGCTGGGCAATGCGCTGATCTCGGCCTGCACGCTGCAGGACGACCTGGCCCACCTGAACACGCTGGCCCAGGCCGGCAACATCAAGCGCAGCGATCTGGACAAGCACCTGCGCGTCAGCGAGGAGAGCGTGGGGCTGGTGCTGTCCAACCTGCAGCGCACGCTGTCCATCGTGGACTCCTTCCTGCAGTCCACGGCCGACAACTTCGGCGACCAGCGCCGCAGCTTTTCGCTGCTGGAACTGGTGCACGAGGTGGTGGCCAGCCTGGCCGAGGCGCTGGAGGCTCACCAGGTGCGCTGCGAGCTGGACGCCGGCGACGACCTGCACCTGCTGAGTTTCCGCGGCGCGTTGGCCAAGGTGCTGTCGACGCTGGTGCAGAACGCGATGAAGCACGCCTACCGCGAGGCCGGCGGCGAGGTGCACATCCGCGTGCGGCCGGTGGGCGCCGACCAGCTCAGCATCGTCGTGCAGGACCACGGCGTGGGCATCCCGCCGGGCATGCTGGGCCGGGTCTTCGACCCTTTCTTCTCGACGCGCTTCGGCTCCAACCGCAGCGAGCCGGGGCTGTACATCGTGCGCAACCTCGTGACCTTCGCGCTGGGCGGGCAGATCCAGGTCGAGTCCACGCCGGGCGTGGGCACCTCGGTACGCCTGACGCTGCCGCTGATCTCGCCCGAGGCGCGCCGAGCGGCCGGCTGAGCCCATGCGCATCCGGCTCGCGTTGCTCGGGGGCCTGGTGCTGCTGCTGGCCCTGGCACTGGGTGGCTGGCTGTGGCGCCAGAGCCGCGAGCAGGCGGCACAGCCCATCGTCATCGGCCTGCTGCAGGCGCTGACCGGCCCCATGGCGACCAGCGAGGGGGCGCTGGTCGCCACCGTGAAGCTGGCGGTGGAGGAACTCAACCAGGGCGGCGGCCTGCTGGGCCGGCGCGTGGAGCTGCGCATCGAGGACACGCGGGCCGACCCGGCGACGGCGACCCAGGCGGCGACGCGGCTGATCCGCGAGCAGGGCGCGGTGGCCTTGTTCGGCTGCTGGACCTCGGCCTGCCGCCAGGCCGTGCGGCCCATCGTCGAGTCGCAGCGCCACCTGCTGTTCTATCCCATGGCCTACGAGGGCATGGAACGTTCGCCCCACATCATCTACACCGGCCCGACGCCCAACCAGCAGGTGCTGCCGGCCGCCGACTGGGCCATGAGCGGCTTCGGCCGGCGCGTCTACCTGCTGGGCACCGATAGCCTGGCGCCGCGCCGCGTGAACGCCATGCTGCGCGAGTTCGTGCAGATCGCCGGCGGGCAGGTGCTGGGCGAGCGCTATGTGCCGCTGGGCGGGACCGACATGGCCGCGGCGATGGCCGAGCTGGTAGAACTGAAACCCGACCTGGTGCTGAACACACTGGCCGGCGACAGCAACCGGGCCCTCTTCGACGCGCTGGCCGCCGCCGCGCTGACGGACCTGCCGCTGCTGTCCTTCGCCGCGGCCGAGCCCGAGATGCGTGCCTACGGGGGCGGGCGGCTGGACCGCCATTTCACGGCCTGGAGCTATCTGCAGTCGCTGCCCGGCGCGGCCAACGAGAGCTTCCTGGCCCGGCTGCGGCGCAGCCAGGGCGAGGCCGCGCAGGCCAGCGACCCGGCCGTGTCCGCCTACGTCGCCGTGCGGCTGTGGGCGGCGGCGGTGACCGAGGTGAACAGCGCGCAGACCGAGGCGGTCAACGCCAACCTGATGCAGCAGGTGGTCAGCGCCCCGCATGGCTTCGCCGCCATCGACCCGCAGACCCGCCACCTGTGGCGCCCACTGCGCATCGCCCAGGTGCGGCCGGACGGCGGGCTGACCGAGGTCTGGCAGTTGGCGCGCCACATCAAGCCGGCGCCCTGGCCCGCGTTTCGCTCGACCGACTACTGGGCCGAAGTCGTGGCGCGGCCGGGAGGACGCCCTTGATGACGGCCCCCGCCGTCGAGTCGAAGCGGCCGGCCTGGCGCGTCGGGCCGGCACTGCTGCTCGGTCTGCTGCTGCTGTCCACGCTGCCGCTGGGCCTGATGGGCCTGTGGCAACTGGGCAGCTTCGAGCGCAGCCTGCGCGACACGGTGACCGAGGGTCTGGTGGCCATCGCGCGCAAGAAGGTCGGCGAGATCGACGGCTTCCTGAACGAAGTGCAGGTGGATGGCCAGCTCGTGGCCCAGGCGGCCGACACGCACGAGCTGTTGCGCCAGGGCCAGGACGCCGCCGGCACGCGCGTGCCGGCGGCCAGCCGCGCTTTCTTCGCGCGCCTGTACGACACCGGCAAATACCTCAACCTGCTGCTGGTGCAGCCGGACGGCCGCATCAGCTTCGCGCTGCGGCCGCTGACTGGCTCCAGCCCCGAGCTGGCGCGGCTGGACGGCGGCATCTTCCAGGGCAGCGGCTTGTTGGACGCGCACCGCCAGGCGCTGGGCCGGCTGGACCCGCAGCTGACGCCGCTGATGCTGCTGCCCGGCAGCGACCAGCAGACCCTGTTCCTGGTGCAGGCCGTGGTCAACGGCGACCGCGTGCTGGGCAGCATCGTGCTGCAGCTGGACCTGGAGCGGCTGCTGCGCGTGGCGGACGACCGCGCCGGCCTGGCGCTGACCGGCGAGACCGTGCTGGTGCAGCGGCGCGGCGACAAGGCCCAGTTCGTCATGCAGTCGCGCGCGATGCCGGCCGCGGTGCTGGCGCGCGAGCTGGATCCCAATGCCTCCCAGATCATTCCGGCCTTGCGCGGCCTGCGTGGCGAGAGCGGCAGCGGACTGGCGCGCAATTACGCCGATGTGGAGGTGGTGTCGTCCTGGCGGCCGCTGCCGGCGCTGGACTGGGGCATTGCCGTCAACATCGATGCGGCCGAGGCCTTCGCGCCGGCGCAGGCCTTGCGCAACCGGCTTCTGGCCGCGCTGGGCCTGGCCCTGCTGCTGGCCTTGGGCCTGGGCTTGCTGCTGGGGCGCCGGCTCGTCGAGCCGGTGCAATTGCTGAACAGCGCGGTCGCGCGCATCGCCGGAGGCAGCCTGGACGAGCGCGCGCCCATCTGCGGCTTCACGGAGTTCCGCGAGTTGGCGCGCAACTTCAACCACATGACCGAGCAGTTGGTCGTCGAGAAACAGCTGCTGGAGGCGCGCGTGGAGCAGCGCACCCGCGCGCTGAACGACAGCGAGCAGCGCTTTCGCGGCGTGTTCGAGCGCGCCCAGGTGGGCATCGCGCTGTGCGACGCCCATGGCCTCATCCTGGACGCCAACCAGGCGCTGACCGCCATGCTGTGCCGCACGACCGAGGAGCTGCGGGGCGGCAAGCTGGCCGACCTGCCGGACTTCCGCAGCGGCCGGCTGCATGGCGGCGAGCTCACGAGGCTGGCCACCGGCCGGCTGGAGCATGTGCGCTTCGAGCGCGGCTTCGCGCTGCCGGGCGGCGGCGAGCTGTTCGTGGACGGCAGCGCCAGCGCCATCCGCGACCGCCGCGGGCGCCTGGTCAACGTCGTGCAGATGCTGGTGGACGTGACCGAGCGCCACCGCGCCGAGGTGGACCTGGTGCGTGCCCGCGTCGCCGCCGAGGCCGCCAGTCAGGCCAAGAGCGACTTCCTGGCCAACATGAGCCACGAGATCCGCACGCCCATGAGCGGCGCCCTGGGCATGCTGAACCTGCTGCTGCGCACCGAGCTGACGCCGCGCCAGCACGACTACGCGTCCAAGGCGCGCACGGCGGCGCAGGCGCTGCTGGCGGTCATCAACGACGTGCTGGACTTCTCCAAGGTCGAGGCCGGCAAGATGGAGCTGGACCCGCACCGCTTCACGCTCAGCGAGTTCATGCGCGAGCTGGCCGTCATCCTGTCGGCCCACGTGGGCAGCAAGGACATCGAGGTGCTGTTCCGGCTGGACCCGCGGCTGCCGCCGGCGCTGGTGGGCGACACCACGCGGCTGCGCCAGGTGCTGCTGAACCTGGCCGGCAATGCGCTCAAGTTCACCGAGCACGGCGAGGTGGTGTTGGGCCTGAAGCTGCTGGGCGAGGCGAACGGCCAGGCGCGCATCCGCTTCGAGGTCAGCGACACCGGCATCGGCATCCCGCCGGACAAGCTGGAGCACATCTTCACCGGCTTCAGCCAGGCTGAGCAGAGCACGTCGCGGCGCTACGGTGGCACCGGCCTGGGCCTGGCCATCAGCCGGCGCCTGGTGGACCTGATGGGCGGCGAGCTGCGCGTGGACAGCCAGGTGGGCGAGGGCAGCCGCTTCCACTTCGACCTGCAACTGCCCGAAGCTCCCGCCGAGGCGCACGACGCATCGCCGGCGCGCCCCGGCCTCAAGGTGCTCATCGTCGACGACAACCCGATGGCCCGCGAGGTGCTGCAAGGCCTGGGCGAGAGCCTGGGCTGGGACTGCGACCTGGCCGCCAGCGGTGAGCAGGCGCTGGAGCTGGTTCACGAGGCGGCGCTGCGCGGCGAGCCGCACTACGAGCTCATCCTGATGGACTGGCGCATGCCGGGGCTGGACGGCTGGGAGACCTCGCGGCGCATCCGCGACAGCCACGAGTCCGACGCACCCGTCATCATCATGGTGACGGCCCATGGCCGCGACCTGCTGGCCGAGCGCAGCGAGCAGGAGATCCAGAGCCTGGGCGGCTACCTGGTCAAACCCGTCACGGCCTCCATGCTGCAGGACGCGGTCGCCGAGGCCACCGGCGGCGGGCCGCGCGGACCGCGCGTCGAGGGCGGCGACCGGCGTCTGGCGGGCATGCGACTGCTGGTGGTGGAGGACAACGGCTTCAACCAGCAGGTCGCGCAGGAGCTGCTGGAGGACGAGGGCGCCGTCGTCACGCTGGCCGGCGGCGGCGTGGAGGGGGCGCACCTGGCGCTGGTCACCCAGCCGCCCTTCGACGCCATCCTGATGGACCTGCAGATGCCCGACATCGATGGCTTCGAGGCCACCCAGCGCGTGCTGGAGAAGCGCCCCGGCAGCCTGGTCATCGCGATGACGGCCAATGCGATGGAGTCGGACCGCCAGGCCTGCCTGGCCGCCGGCATGCGCGACCACATCGCCAAGCCGGTGGAGCTGGAGCAGCTGGTGGCCTGCCTGCGTCGCCACGTGGGCGGCGTCGCCGCAGAGGCCGCTCCCGTAGTCGCGTCGACGGCCGCGACCGTGCCGCTGCTGGACCGTGACGCCGCGCTGCGCCGCCTGGGTGGCCGCGAGGCCTTGTACCAGCGCCTGGCCGAGTCCTTCGCGCAGGATGCGCCGGCCGAGCTGGACGCCGCGCGCCAGTCGCTGCAGCAGGGCGGTGGCGACGACGCCGTGCGCGGCCTGCACACCCTGCGCGGCCTGGCCGGCGCGGTGGGCGCCGAGCGGCTGGCCCGCCTGTGC
>DASWWC010000109.1:0-87937 GCA_036401055.1 Roseateles sp. | reverse complement strand
AGCGTGCTCACCCTCGCCTGGTTCGACCAACTGGGGTTGCCTCGACTCTCCTGACCTCAAGCTCTCGAACCGCCTGGTGCGGACCCGCATGCCAGGTGGTGTGGCAGGGGCGCCTCCACACGGAGGTCCCCCTATGCCGATGGGCTCAGCGCCCGCCGCCCCAGACCTTGAGCAGCTCCGGCGACGCCTGTGCGCGGATGCCGTTGTCGGCCAGGATGGCCTCGGTGGCCTCGGCCACGTCGGCGCGCGGCAGCACCAGCGTGTCCGGGCCTTCGCCGGAGAAGCTGAACACGACGAACTCGCCCTTGGCGTCGCGCAGCAGCTCGACAAGGTGGACCAGGTTCTTCACCGGCGTCTCGTTGACCTTCTCGACCACGCGCAGCATGGGGTTGGTGTAGCCGCGCGAGATCTTGTGCGACATCAGCGGCGCACTGATGAACACCAGCTGCTGGCCGGGGAAGGCCGGGCGCTCGTTCAGCCGCGTGATCAGCGGGCTGCCGGTGCGCGCGGCGGACAGCATCTGGGCCGGGTTCACGCCCAGGCTCGCCAGGCGGTCGGCCGTGGGCGTGGAGAACACCAGCGGCCCGTAGATGAAGTAGGGCGGGAACTCGCCGTTCAGCGAGGTGGGCACCAGCAGGTTGGGCTCGGTGCGCACCGGCACCTGCAGCGTCACGCTCTGGCCGCCACGCAGCACGCGCATGGGCACGGCGCCGTTCTTGGCGAGCTTCTGCAGCAGGTAGGGCGCGCGCACGCGCAGCTGCTCGCCGATGCGCACCATGCCTTCATCGTCCACCGGCACGTCGCCCACGTGAGTCAGCACGTCCCAGCGCTGGAAGGGGTTGCCTGCCTCGGGCAGCGGGTCGCTGACCAGCACGCCGGTCGCGCCCTTGGGCAGCTTGACGAAGGCGCGCAGCGCCGGGTTCTGCAGCGGCTGCATGCTCTGATACAGGGCCGGCTTGCCGTCGTAGCGGCCGTCGGCGATGTCGGCCAGGAACAGCTCGACCTCCTCGTTGGGGATGATGTAGCCGATGTTGTCGCCCATGCCCAGGCGGGCGAAGGTCAAGCCGATCATCTCGTCACCGGCCAGCGCCGGGCCGCCGCTGTTGCCGGGGTTGACGGCCGCGTCGATCTGGATGCGCAGGCCCGAGACCGGCGCGTTGTAGCCGGCGAACTCGATGCGCGAGACGATGCCCTTGGTGATGGACAGGCCGCTGCCGCCGGTCGGGTAGCCGTAGGCCATCACCGAGTCCTTGACGGTGGGCAGCCGCGTCGCGCGCTTCACTGGCGGGCGGCTGTCGAAGAAGCTCTCGTCCTCCAGCTTCAGCACAGCCAGGTCCATGCCGGGCGCGATGAACTCGACGCGCGCGCCGATCTTTTCGCTGGACTGGTTGCCCTGGATCTGCACCTGGCTGGCGTACAGCACCACATGTGCATTGGTCAGGATGCGCCGGCCCTCGATGACGACACCGCTGCCGGTGGACTCGCGCGGCGCGCTCTTGCTCCAGGGGCGCAGCAGGTCGGGCAGGCGCGCGGTCGTGAAGACCTTGACGACGGAGTTCTCGACGCTGGCTGCCGCGTCGGCGGCATGGGCGCCAGCGGTAACGCACAAGGCCAGGCCGGCCAGGAGGGCATGACGGATCAGTTGCATGGACAGAGGCGCCCGAGCGCCGGCGTAGTTCAGGAGGCGCGGTCGGCGCTGCCGGCCCGCGGGCGGAGTATGGCTCCGCTGCGCAGAGCCACCCGAATCACGGGGGAACGCTCAGGTTCATGACCGCCGGCCCCGCAGCCGACATGCCCGAGCCACCCAAGGCTTGAAGGGTGCCGCTACTGCCCGCTCGCCTCGACTCGCCGTCAAGCGCGGGGCCGGCGCGGCGTCAGCCGCCGGCCGCGGGCCAGCCCACTGCGGCGCTGCCGCGAAACTGCGGCCGCGCGAACAGATAGCCTTGCATCAGCGTGATGCCCAGGTCGCGCAGCGCATCGCACTCGCCCACGGTCTCCACGCCTTCGGCGATGACGGTGACCCCCATGTCGGCGCACAGGCGCACCAGGTGGTTGACGATGTGACGGCGCGGCGCATCGGCATCGATGCCGCGGATCAGGTCCATGTCCAGCTTGATCAGGTCGGGCTGGAAATCCGACAGCAGCTTGAGCCCCGCGTAGCCGGCGCCGAAGTCGTCGATGGCAGTCAGGAAGCCGATGCGCTGGTACTCGCGCAGGATGGAAGCGAACCAGGGACCGTCCTCCACACGCTCGCCCTCGGTCACCTCGAAGATGATGCGCTCGACCGGGAAGCCGTGCGTGCGCGCCGCTTCCAGCGTGGTGCGGATGCAGATCTCGGGCCGGTAGATCGCGTTGGGCAGGAAGTTGATGGACAGCCGCTCGGCCAGGCCCAACTCGGCCGCGCCCTTGATGGCCTTGACGCGGCAGGCCTGGTCGAAGCGGTAGCGGTTGGCCTCGTTGACCTGGGCCAGCACCTGGCCGGCGGGCTCGCCCGCGGCGCCGCGCACCAGCGCCTCGTGCGCGTAGATGCGGCGCTGCGCGAGGTCCACGATGGGCTGGTAGGCGAAGTCGAAGAAGAAACCCAGGCGATCACCACGGGCGCAGGCGTCACAGTCCTGCGGCGTGCCCTCGAAGGGCACGAAGCTGGATGCAGTGTTGGACGGCGGCATCGCCTGACTCCCCGGGGCGCTGAGATGGCGGCATTGTCTCCATGTGAGCCCCCCCCGGGGCCGACCGCCGGAGCCGGACGGCGGGCAAATTTCGCACCTCGCCGCACCGGCCTCGGCCGGCGCTGACACGACGGCGTCACCGACGCTTTGAAGAATGCCGAGTTTTTTGCAGTAACCGGACCTTCAGTCGCCATGCCTCGCCTGCCCCTGCCCCGCCTCCATGCCCTCACCCTCGCCGCGTCGGCGGCCCTGGCCCTCGCGGCCTGCGGCGGTGGCGACGACGCCGAACCCGTCGTTCCCGCCGCCGCCGAACCCAGCGGTCTGGGCACGACGGACAGCGCGCCCGCGCCGGCCACGCTGGCCTATGTGGACAGCGGCGCCAGCAACCAGCGCAACAACCCCTGCCAGGTGACGCTGGAAGCCAATGCCGGCGTGCGCGTGCTGCAGGGCTTCCTGGACGCGTGGACGCCGTCGTCGATGAAGGTGGACGCCGGCGTCACGCTGGCCGCCGCCAACGGCTGCGCGGCGGTCACGCCCTCGCCCTGGACCGGCATTCCCGGTGCCGCAGGCGACGGCCAGGTCAAGAGCGCCGCCGTGCATGCCGGCAACATCGACTACGTGAAGACGGTGACGCAGTCGCGCACTGCCGCGCAGGCGCTGGCCGCCTACCTGGACGACCGCCGCGCCAAGGGCTACAGCGTGGCCGACGGCATGGGCCCGCTGACCAGCGCGTGGCGCACCGGCACGCAGCAGACCTCCACCATCGCCAGCATCGACGCCAACCAGCCGCTGGCCGCGGCCGTCAACGATGGCGGCAACAACCTGGGCGTGGGCGGCGCCGGCAATGCCAACCTGGGCCTGGCCGTGGACTTCATCGGCAACATCGCCGATGGCTCGACCGAGCCGGCCAAGCGCTTCTACAAGTACGCGCGCCCGTACCGCTGGAGCACCGACGTGAAGGTGGTGCCGGCGCTGGAATCGGCCAAGAGCAGCACGCCCACGACGGACGGCGGCTTCCCCAGCGGCCACACGGCCGAGGCCTGGCGCAACACGCTGGCCATGGCCTACCTGGTGCCGCAGCGCTACCAGGAACTCATCACCCGCGCGATGGAGATGGGCGAGAACCGCATCCTGGCCGGCATGCACTCGCCGCTGGACGTGATGGGCGGCCGCGTGCAGGCCACCGCCGTCGTCGCCTACAGCCTGAACAGCGCGGCCTACTACACGCCCGCCGTGAAGGCCGCGGCCGTCCAGCAGGCGCAGGCCTACCTGATCAAGCAGGCAGGCGTGGCCGATGCCGGCGCGCTGAACACCTATGCCCACACGGTGAAGACCACGGACGCCGCCAACG
Organism: Roseateles sp.; assembly: GCA_036401055.1. GTDB lineage: Bacteria > Pseudomonadota > Gammaproteobacteria > Burkholderiales > Burkholderiaceae_C > Pelomonas. The sequence continues at coordinate 83,917 of DASWWC010000109.1, read as the reverse complement.
CGGACTTCGACCGCTTCTCCAGCCACGCCGCGAACCGGACGGCCTACCTGCAACGCATGAGCTACGGCCTGGCTCGTACCGGCGCCGCCGGCGTGGCCGCCACGGTGCCCAAGGGCGCCGAGGTGCTGCTGGAAACGCGCCTGCCCTACCTCAGCGCCGAGCAGCGCCGCGTGGTGTTGAAGACCACCGCGCTGGACTCCGGCTACCCGCTGGGCAACGACGGCGAGGGCTGGGGCCGGCTGAACCTGTTCGCCGCGGCCGACGGCTATGGCGCGTTCAACGGCGACGTGGCCGTGACGATGGACGCCAGCCTCGGCGGCTTCTCGGCCACCGACAGCTGGCGCAACGACATCGCCGGCAAGGGCCGGCTCAGCAAGGCCGGCACCGGCACGCTGCGACTGTCCGGCACCAACACCTTCAGCGGTGGCACGGTGGTCACGGCCGGCACGCTGGCGGCGGACTCGACGACGGCGCTGGGCGCCGGCGACGTCTACCTGAAGGGCGGCACGCTGGAGAGCGCGGCCCCGGGCACGCTCAACATCGGCGGCGCGTTCACGCAGGCCGGCGGCGCGCTGAAGCTGGTGATGAGCAGCGCCACGAACGGCAGCCTCAAGGTGGGCGGCAACGCGGTCATCGTCGACGGCACGCTGAACATCGCGTTCGCCGGCAGCTACAAGCCCGCCTTGGGCGACACGCTGACGGTGCTGACCGCCGGTGGCCAGCGCGGCGGCCGCTTCACCGCGGTCACGGTGGCCGGCTACAGCAAGGTCACGACGACCTACACGGCCAACGGCGTCACGGTGAAGCTGGACGGCGTCTGACCGGCGGCAGCCCTCACTGCGCGGCCGGCACCTCCCAGGCAAAGCCTTCGACGGCCTTGGCGAAGGCGTCGGTCAACTCCTTGTAGGGGCTGCTCGGCGGCCCCTTGAGCAGCACGACGAGGCGGTGGCCGTCCTTGACCACCACGTAGCTGACGGCACGCTGGCCGTTGGGCAGCTTGCCCTCGTAGCGGCCGCCTTCGACGCCGCCCACCAGCGCGGGCTTGGCGGCGTCGCGGGTCAGGCTCTTGTCGAAAGGGTTGCCGATCTTGACCGCGCCGTCCAGCGGGTCGTAGGGCCTGGCGGGGTCGGGTTCGGCGTAATTCCAGACGAGGATGAAGATGGCCTTCGGGTCGTCGGTGCGGGACAGAACGGCCATGCCCGCCAGCTTGCCGGCCTTGTCGGGCTTCTCCTCGCGGTTCAGCAAGGTCACGCCGTCCGGTGTGGCGAGGCTGCCGAAGGGCAGCTTCACTTCGGCGGCAAATGCAGCCGGCGTGCCGAGCAGGCCGGCGATCAAGGTCAAGGCGTAGAGCAGACGAGGCATGGTGCGGGCGGCTTGAAGGTGCTAGGGGCGGCGGTCGGCACAGGCCCCGCCGGATGCGGATCAGTTCTCCTTGTAGATCCGCACCCAGTCCACCAGCATCTGGGAGGACTGCGGCGTCGTCGCGTCCGGCGGACCGGGCCATTCGCCGCCGATGGCCAGGTTCAGGATGACGAAGAAGGGCTTCTCGAACACCCACTTGCCACCAGCCGGCAGCAGGGCCGGCGTCAGGCGGTGGTACTCCTTGCCGTCGACGTACCAGACGATCTCGTTGGGTCGCTTGATGATGGTGTAGGTGTGGAAGTCGTTCACCACCGGCGCGCCGAGGTCGACCGGCTTGCCCAGCCCCGCCGCGCCCGAATAGCCGGGGCCGTGCAGCGTGCCGTAGGTGGAGTTGGGCGTCTGCGGCACGAACTCCATGATGTCGATCTCGCCCGAAGCGGGCCAGGGGTTGGTGGCGATGTCGGTGCCCAGCGTCCAGTAGGCCGGCCAGACGCCCTTGCCGGTGGGCAGCTTCATGCGCGCCTCGACCTTGCCGTAGGTGAAGCTGACCTTGTTGTTGGTGTGGATGCGCGCCGAGGTGTACTCGCAGGGCTTGCCGTGCCAGCAGGGGCCGGGGTTGGTGGCCTTCTCGGCGGTGATGACCAGCATGCCGTTGCCGTCGGTCTGCGCATTGCGCGCGTTGGACGTGTAGTACTGGTGCTCGCGGTTGCCCCAGCCGTTGTTCTCGGCGTTGCCGAGGTCGTAGTTCCAGGTCGCGGCCTTGGGCACGGTGCCGGCGGCGTCGTTGAACTCGTCGCTCCACACCAGCGTCCAGTTGCCGGGAGTTGCCGGCGCCGGTGCGGGTGTCGGCGCAGCGACGGCAGCGCCGCCACCGCCACAGGCCGTCAGCGCGGCAGCGAGCAGGGGCAGCATGCCGCGCCACGGACTCGGCGCGCGGGTGATCTCTTGCATGGTTGTCTCCAGTTGTCGTGATCGGATATCAGCCCCGCCAGTCGGCGAGGAAGGCGCGATACCAGTCGGCGCTGGCCTTGGGCGTGCGCGCGAGCGTGTCGTAGTCCACGTGCACGATGCCGAAGCGCTTCAGGTAGCCGCTGGCCCATTCGAAGTTGTCCATCAGGCTCCAGACCATGTAGCCGGCCATGGGCACGCCCTGCTGCATGGCATCGGCCACGGCGGCGATGTGGGTGCGCAGGTAGGCGATGCGGTCGTCGTCCTGCACGCGGCCGGACTGCAGCTGAGCGTCCGGGAAGGCGCCGCCGTTCTCGGTGATGTAGACATCGGGCAGCCGGGCGTAATCGTTCTTCAGCCCCACCAGCAGGTCGGTCAGGCCCTGGGGGTAGATCTCCCAGCCCATGTCCGACACGGGCAGGCCGCGCGCCTTGGCGTCCCAGGCCTCGCCGCTGGCCGACATGACGGCCCGCGTGTAGTAGTTGACGCCCAGGTAGTCCATGGGCTGCGCGATGACCTCCATGTCACCCGGCTGCACGACGGGCGCGTCGGCGCCCAGGTCGGCCAGCGCGTCCTCGGGGTAGCGGCCCTTGAACAGCGGGTCGGTGTACCAGCGGCGGCCGTGGGCATCGGCCAGCCGCGCGGCGGCGATGTCGGCGGGCATGGCCGTGGCGGGCACCCAGGAGCTGAGGTTGAGCACGATGCCCAGCTGACACTTGTTCGAACGTTGCGCGCCGTCGGCGCGCAGCGCCTGCAGGGCCAGGCCGTGGCTGAGCAGCAGGTGGTGCGACACCTGCGTGGCGATCTTGCGGTTCTTGATGCCGGGCGCAAAGATGCCTTGCTCGTGGCCCAGCGTGGCGACGACCCAGGGCTCGTTGTGCGTGGTCAGGCCGGCGATGCGGTCGCCGAGGCGGGCCTGCACGTGGCGCGCGTAGTCGACGAAGCGGTGCACCGTGTCGCGGTCGTTCCAGCCGCCGCGGTCCTGCAGGCCCTGCGGCAGGTCCCAGTGGTTCAGCGTGGCCCAGGCCTGGATGCCGCGGCGTTGCAGGCCGTCCACCAGGCGCTCGTAGAAGTCCAGGCCCTTGGGGTTGAACTCGCCATGGCCGAGTGCCTGCACGCGCGGCCAGGCGATGGAGAAGCGGTAGGCGTTGACGCCCAGCGACGCGATCAGGTCCAGGTCTTCGTCCAGGCGGTGGTAGTGGTCGCAGGCGATGTGGCCGTTGCTGGCATCGGCGATGACGCCGGGCTGCTTGCAGAAGCGGTCCCAGATGGATTCGCCCTTGCCGTCCTCGAAGGCCGCGCCTTCGATCTGGAAGCTGCTGGTGGCGACACCCCAGACGAAGTTGGAAGGGAACTGGCGATGCAAGAGATGTTGGGACATGAGATTCACTTGACGGCGCCTGCGGTGAGGCCCGCGATCAACTGGCGCGACGAGATGACGAAGAGGACGATGAGCGGCAGCGTCGCGATGGCCGACCCGGCCATCAGCGCGCCCCATTCGGTGGAGGTGGTGCTGAACAGGCTGCGCAGCGCGAGCGGCAGCGTGTAGTTCTCGGCCGTGCGCATGACGATCAGCGGGTTCATGAAGTTGTTCCATGAGCTGATGAAGGTGATGAGGCCCAGCGTGCCGAGCGCCGGCTTCATCAGCGGCAGCGCGATGCGCCAGTAGATGCCCAGTTCGCTGGCGCCGTCGATGCGCGCGGCGCTGAGCAGCTCCTTGGGCACGGTGGAGGCCGCGAACTGGCGCATGAGGAAGATGCCGAAGGCGCTGGCCGCCCCGGGCAGGTAGAGCGCGCGGTGCGTGTCTATCCAGCCCAGCGCATCCATGACCATGAACATCGGGATCATGTTCATGAAGGCCGGCACCATCATGGTGGCCATGACCAGCGCGAACAGCGCGCGCTTGAAGCGGAACTCCAGCATCGCGAATGCGTAGCCGGCCATGGAGCAGAACAGCAGCGTCAGCGCCGTGGACATCAGGCCCACGTACAGGCTCCAGCCGACGTTCTTCCAGAACGGCAGCCGCGTCGTCAGCACCTTGAGGTTGTTCAGCAGCTCGTCACTGAACCACAGCGGCGGCGGCACGTTGAAGATGTCGGTGCGCGATTGCGTGCCGAACACGAACATGAAGTAGAACGGTGCCAGCATGAACAGCGCGCCGACGCCGACGATGGCATAGGCCATCAGCTTGGAGGTCTGCTTCACGGCCTGACCTGCCTTTCCGCGAACGCCTTGTTCGTGAGCCAGGTCAGCAACGCGATGATGCCGAACATGATCCAGGCCAGCGCGCTGGCGCCGCCGAAGTCGCTGAAGTCGAAGGCCAGGCGGTAGAGGTAGATGCCCACCGTCATGGCCTGCTGGTCGGCGCCGCCCTTGCCGTTGGTGAGGATGAAGGGCTCCTCGAACAGCTGCAGCCCACCGATGACGGACAGCGTGACGCCGAACAGGATCATGGGCTTCAAGCCGGGCAGCGTGATGCGCAGGAACTGCTGCCAGGGGCCGGCACCGTCGAGCTTGGCGGCCTGGTAGAGGTCGTGCGGGATGGTCTGCAGCGCCGCCAGGTACAACACCAGGTTGAAGCCCACGTAGCGCCAGAACACGACGATGGCGACGGCCGGCTTGATGGCCTCGGGCGAGCGCATCCAGTTGATGTTCTCGGTGCCGAACATCGCGTGCAGTGCCTGGTTGACGAGGCCGTAGTCGGTGGAGAACAGCGAGCCGAACAGCATCGCGATGGCGACCGTGGACGTGATGTAGGGCAGGAAGTAGGCGCCCGAGAGCAGCCCGCGCCAGCGGCTCAAGGCCTGGTGCAGGAACACGGCCAGCGGGATGGCGACGAGATGCTGCGGCACGCCCGTGGCGACGGCCAGCCACAGCGTGTTCTTCAGCGACTTCCAGAACCAGCCGTCGGTCAGCGCGAAGACGAAGTTGTCCAGGCCGACGAACTGCATGGAGTCCAGCCCGCTAGTGGGTTCCCAGGACTGGAAGGCCAGCCACAGCGAGAACAGCAGCGGGAACAGGCTGAAGACCGCGAACAGGATCAGGAAGGGGCTGACGAGGATGTAGGGCGCCCAGCGGGCGGGGATGCGCAATCTCATCGGTTGGCCCTGTGGACGACCAGCGCCTGCGCGTCTTGCAGCGCCTGGGCGATGGGCTTGCCGTACTCCAGCACGTTGTCGAGTTCGGCGTTGATGACCTCGTCGGCGAACTTGTGCTGCTTGTGCATCTTGACGACGGGGATGCGGCGGGCCGCGTCGCGCCACAGCTGGCGCGCCTTCTGGCCACCCAGGAAGGGCAGCGGCTGGTCGAAGAACGGGCCCTCCTGCGCGGCGAGCAGCGCGGGGAAGGCGTCCTGCGACTTGAAGGCCTCCAGCTGGCGCTGGCGGTCCAGCGTCAGCTGCTGGACCAGTTGCCAGGCCAGCTGCTTGCGCTCCGGCGCCGAGCGGCGCGGGATGGCGTAGTAGGTGCCGCCGTAGGAGCAATAGGTGTTCTCGGGCAGTTGGGCCACGCGCCACTTGCCGGCGGTGTTGGGGGCGACCCAGTTGGCCAACTGGCCGGCCATCCAGCCGCCGGACATCTCCGTGGCCAGGCGGCCGCGCTTGAGCATCTCGGCCCAGTCGTTCTGCCAGACCTCCACGCGCGCATCCAGGCCCAGCTGGCGCACCCGCTTGGCCAGCTCGAAGGCGCGCACGAAGCGCGGCGACGTGATCTGCGCCCGCCCCTGGTTGTCGACGAACTGCCCCTCGCCCGCCGGCGTGCCGCCGCGCACGATGATGTCCTTCAGCAGCCGCACGTCACCGATCAGGTAGGCGCCCGTCCTGGCCTTGAGCTGGATGCCGGCATCGACGTAGCTCTCCCAGGAGCGCGTCAGGTCGTCTTCCTTCAGGCCCGCCTGGGTCAGCAGGTCCACGCGGTAGAACAGCGAGCCGGGGCCGATATCGCTGGGCAAGGCCACGATGGCGCCCTGGCGGTTGCGCGCCGTCTCGATGGCGAATGGCGTGAAGCTGTCCTTGAAGCGCTCGGCGCCGAACGCCGGGGCCGACAAGTCCTCCAGCCCCGAGCCCAGCGAGAAGCGGCCCAGGTAGCTGCTTTCCAGCGCGATGACATCGGGCAGATGGCCCGAGGTGGACAGCGCCGTCGTCATGGCGGTGTGGTGGTCGTCGTACTGGCGGCTGATGACCTGGGCCTGCACGCCGGGATGGGTGAGGCTCCAGCTCTTCAGCAGATCCTTGGCGATGACGTCCACGAGCGGGAAGGCCGCCACGGTCAGCGGCCGGCGCTCCGTTGCGGCGCGCGCGGCGCCCGTGCCCAGCAGCCCGCTGGACACGCCGCCCAGGGCGGCGGCCAGCAGCTGGCGGCGGGGGAGAAGATGAGTGCTGGACATGATTTGAAAGCGCTTTCACAATTGTGGCCCGGCCTGGCATCGCACCCCAAGCCGCACAAACCCTAGGACCACCCATGACGAAGGCCGGCCTGCCACTCTCCGCCGAGCACCGCGCCCGGCCTGCCACGCCGGCCCTCCCGCCCACGAGCGACGGCCCGCACGGTCGCGCCTACACTCGCGCAACCGCCCGCCGCCGATGAACGAACCGAACACCCCCGCCAAGAAAGCGCCTTCAAGCCGCCCCGATGGCGTCGTCACGCTGGAGCAGGTGGCCGAACTGGCCGGCGTGTCGCCCAGCACGGTGTCGCGCATCCTGAACGGCACGGCCGCAGTCAGCGAGGCCAAGAAGGAGGCGGTGCAGGCCGCCATCCGCGAGCTGGGCTTCCGCCCCAACCCGGTGGCGCGCGGCCTGGCCGGCGGCAAGACGCTGACCATCGGCGTCGTCACGCAGATCATCTCCAGCCCCTTCTACGGCGAGGCGCTGCTGGGCATCGAGCGCGAGCTGGAGCGGGCCGGCTACATCCCGCTGTTCGTGTCCGGCAACTGGCACGAGGACGACGAACGCAAGGCCATCGAGGCGCTGCTGTCGCGCCGCGTGGACGGCATCATCGTGCTGGCCGGCCGCCTGCCCGACGAGGTGCTGACCCGGCTGACGGCCGGCGTGCCCACCGTGGTGGTGGGCCGCCAGGTCGAGGGCCCACACCTGTACAGCTTCGGCTTCGACAACCGCCTGGGCGCGCGGCTGGGCACCCAGCATCTGATCGAGCAGGGCCACCGACGCATCGCCTTCATCGCCGGCGACCTGCTGCACGACGACGCGGTCGAGCGCCAGAACGGCTTCCTCGACGCGATGGCCGCGGCCGGGCTGCCGGTGGACCCCAACCTCATCGTGCAGAGCGACTTCACGGCCGCCGGCGGCATGCTGGCCGTCAGCCGGCTGCTGGAGCGCAACGTGTCGTTCACGGCGCTGTTCGTCTCCAACGACGAAATGGCCATGGGCGCCTGCCTGGGCCTGCACCGGCGCAACCTGCGCGTGCCGGACGACGTCTCCATGGTCGGCTTCGACGACGTCGTCATGGCCCGCTACACGATGCCGCCGCTGACCACAGTGCGCCAGTCCGTCTATGAGATTGGCAGCGAGGCCGCCACGGCCATGCTGGAGATGCTGCGCGGCGGCAAGCCCAAGGCCAAGCTGCCGGGGCCCGAGCTCATCGTGCGCGAGAGCACCCGGCGCCTGCTGCGCTGACCCACGCCCCGGCGCCACGCGCGCCCTTTGCACGCCCGCCACCCACGCACTGTTGCTCGGCTGGGGAAAACCATGTGGCCGACATCCAGCTTCGCCCGCATGATTGCTTGAAAGCGCTTTCATTGATGGCGCGACTTCAACCTGCCTCTCCGGGGCGGTGCGGAGACTGACCGGAACGCGGTTTCGATTCCATCGGGTCGAAACCGCCGTTTGGCCTGTCGGCAGCTCTCCTCACGCCCTCGGTCCCGAGTGTTGCCCCAATGCCGCGGACCAAGGGTGTTGCCTAGGTTGAAAGCGCTGCCAATGAAGTATTGTTGAAAGCGCTTTCAGTCCTTTCGGGGACGTCACGACAAGATCACAACTCTGGAGACAAGTGAATGAGACACCTCCGTCCCGCCCCTCGCCTGACCAGCCTCGCCGCCGCCAGCGGCCTGCTGTTTGCCAGCGCGGCCGCGCTGGCCCAAGGCGGCCCCGGCCAGGGCCCCGTCAACCCCAACGCGGGCCCCACGGCTTCCAGCTCGGTGCCCCAGGCACTGGCCAGCACCACGCAACTGGAAACGGTCATCGTGACCGGCATCCGCCGCTCGCTGGAAACCACGGTCAACCTCAAGCGCTCCTCGTCCGGTCTGGTGGACGGCATCGTTGCTGAAGACATCGGCAAGTTCCCCGACACCAACCTGGCCGAGTCGCTGAGCCGCATCAGCGGCGTGTCCATCGACCGCGCGAACGGCGAAGGCACCCGCATCACCGTGCGCGGCATGGGCCCCGACTTCAACCTGGTGCTGCTGAACGGCCGCCAGATGCCCGGCGCCAGCCTGGACGGCAGCGCGCCTTCCTCGCGCTCCTTCGACTTCTCCAACCTCGCGTCCGACGGCGTGGCGGCCCTGGAGGTCTACAAGACCAGCCGCGCCAGCAGCCCGACGGGCGGCATGGGCGCGACGATCAACGTCCGCACCCCGCGCCCCTTCGACGTCAAGGAAACCATCGCCCAGATCGGCGTCAAGATGGTGGCCGACCAGTCCGCCCGCCGCCTGCCGGGCGAGGAGCAGGGCAAGCGCGCCACGCCTGAGCTGAGCGGCATCTACAGCACGCAGACCCATGATGGCATGTTCGGCATTGCGCTGATGGGCACCTACCAGGTGCGCGACTCCGGCTACTCGCAGGCCAACGTCAGCAGCGGCTGGAAGACCTTCAACGGCATCCAGGACAACGACTGGAGCGGTCCGAACGCCGTCTGGGGCGGCCTGCCGCCGGCCAGCCAGGCGGGCGAGATCAAGAACCGCCCGGGGGTGAACTCCATCTACAGCGTGCCGCAGAACCTGAACTACTCGTTCACCGGCGTGCACCGCGAGCGCCTGAACGGCCAGCTCGTCATGCAGTTCAAGCCGATGAAGGACCTCGTCGGCACGCTGGACTTCGTCATGTCGGAGCAGAAGTTCCGCCAGCGCCGCAACGACATCTCCGCCTGGTTCAACTTCGGCGGCCAGTTCGGCGAGTTCCAGACCGGCTCGCCCTCGTCGCCCATCATCTACGGCGAGCACATGACCAACTCCGACCTGGCCATGGGCGCCTCGCGGATCAACACCAAGAACAAGAACCAGCAGCTCGGCCTGAACCTGAAGTGGAAGGCCTCCGATGCGCTGAACTTCGAGTTCGACGCGCACCGCTCCTCGGCGACTTCCGGCGCCAACGACCCGCTGGGCACCTCCGTGACGCTGGGCACGGCGTCCCTGGTCCGCGGCGACACCTTCGTCGACTTCAGCAACAAGTTCCCGGTGCTGTCCATGGTCGGCGGCCTCGACCCCACCAAGCAGGAACTGCAGGGCTCGGTGTTCGGCAACAGCTACCAGAAGAACCAGGTCAGCCAGGTGCAGACCAAGGGCAACTGGAAGATCAACGACGACAGCAGCCTGGACTTCGGCGTGACGCTGACCGAGGTGAAGAACCGCTCGGCCTTCGCCAACGTGCAGCGTGACACCTGGGGCGGTGGCGCCGCAGGCGGCCCCGCCGCGATGCCGGACGACATCTGGAAGAAGGACTCAATCAGCAAGTACTTCAGCCGCATCCCGGGCTCGGACGACCCGCGCCTGTTCAACCAGTTCTTCTACTTCAACTTCGAGGACCTGCGCGCCGCGGCCATCAAGGCCCTGGGCTCCGACGCCCTGTTGAAAGCCTCCTTCGACTGGCAGGACGACTACCGCACGACGGAGAAGTCGCAAGCCGCCTTCGGCCAGTACAACCTGGCCTGGGACTGGGGCGTGCCCATGGAGGCCGCCATTGGCGCCCGCTACGAACGCACCAAGGTCGGTTCACCATCGACCGAGAAAATCCCGGTCTCGGTGGCCTGGGTCGCCAACAACGAACTCCCCATCACGTTCAGCGGCACACGCTCGGCGTCGCGCGAGGGCAAGTACGACTACTTCCTGCCGTCCATCGACTTCAGCGCCGACGTGACCAACGACGTCAAGCTGCGCGCCAGCTACGGCCAGACCATCGGCCGCCCGGGCTGGAATGCCATCCAGGGCGGACAGCGACTGGATCCGCTGGCGCGGGTCGACGGCGCCGTGGGCTCGGTGGGCAACCCGGATCTCAAACCGCTGAAGTCGAGCAACATCGACTTCTCCGCCGAGTACTACTACGCCAAGAGCAGCTACCTCGCCGCGAGCTACTTCCGCAAGTCGCTCAAGGACTACAACCAGGCCGTCGTCACCCGGACCAACCTGTTCGGCCTGCGCACGCCGATCGGCAGCGCCATGTACAACCAGGCTCAGACCACAGGGGGCTGCGGCGCCGACTCGGACTGCATCCGCAAGTACATCTTCGCCAACTTCCCGACCGCTCCGGGCGTCAGCCCCGGCGCTCCGGGCACGTCCCTGGGCACCATCACCGCCCAACCGACGGACCCGCTGCTGATGTTCAACCTGGGCAGCTTCCAGAACAACGACCGCACCAGCAAAATCAACGGCATCGAGCTGAACGCGCAGCACATCTTCGGCAACAGCGGCTTCGGCGTGTCGGCCAACTTCACCAAGGTGAAGTCCAACCTGAGCTACGACAACAACAAGCGTGGCGGGCAGACCGATGTGCTGGTCGGCATGGGCGACTCGGGCAACCTCGTCGGCTTCTACGAGAACGAAACGTGGACGACCCGCCTGGCCTACAACTGGCGCGGCAAGTTCCTGGCGGCCAACTACGACGGCGTGGAAGGCGCCCAGCCGCTGTACGTGGAGCCCTTCGGCCAACTGGACCTGAGCGTGGGCTACAACTTCAACAAGCACCTGCGCTTCCAGTTCGAAGCCATCAACCTGACGGACGAGTACACCCGCACGCACATGCGCAACGAGAACCAGGTGGGTGCCGTCACTCAGCTGGGCCGTCGCATCATGATCGGCGCACGGTACAAGTTCTAAGCTCTCGTCTGGTTCGGCGGCGCTTCCCAGGAGGCGTCGCCCTTGTTCGCCGATGGGCGAGGCCGCGCGAGCGGCCCTTTTTGTTTCTTGGGATCAGATCGTGAACGACAGACTCCGCGACGTGGTGGTGCTCGGTGGCGGCTCGGCGGGCTGGCTCGTCGCCGGCCTGCTGGCAGCCGAGCATGGCGGCCCGCACGGCCACCTGCGCATCACGCTGATCGAATCGAGCGACGTGCCGACCATCGGCGTCGGCGAGGGCACCTGGCCCTCCATGCGCGACACGCTGCGCCGCATCGGCCTGTCCGAGCACGAATTCATCCGCCGCTGCCAGGTCTCGTTCAAGCAGGGCTCGCGCTTCGACGGTTGGGCGCGGGGCGCGCCAGGCAGCGAAGGCGACCGCTACTACCACCCCTTCATGCTGCCCGTCGGCTACGGCGACGTCGACCTGGTGCAGCCCTGGCTCGCCACCCAAGGCCAGCGTCCCTTTGCCGACACCATCAGCCCGTCGGTGCAGCTCTGCGAGAACGGCCGCGCGCCCAAGCAGACGCAGACGCCCGAGTTCGCGGCCGTCGCCAACTACGCCTACCACTTCGACGCCGGTCTGTTCGGCCAGATGCTGCGCGAGCACGCCATTGCCAAGCTGGGCGTGCACCACGTCGTCGATCACGTCGACGCGGTGCTCAGCCATGAGAACGGTGACATCGCCGCGCTGCAGACCCGCGAGCACGGCGAGTTGAAGGCCGACCTCTTCATCGACTGCTCCGGCCTCACCTCACGCCTGATCGGCCAGCATTTCGGTGTGCCGCTGAAGAGCGAGCGCGACGTGCTGTTCAACGATGCCGCCATGCCGGTGCAGGTGCCCTATGCGCAGCCCGACGCGCCGCTGGCCTCGGTCACCGTCTCCACCGCCTGGGCCAAGGGCTGGATCTGGGACATCGGCCTGCCGTCGCGCCGCGGCGTCGGCTGCGTCTACTCGCGCGCCCATGCCAGCGACGACGAAGCGCATGCCGCACTGCAGTCCTATCTCGACACCACCGGCGCGCCGGCCGAGCGCCCCGTGCCGCGCACCATCCGCTTCGACCCCGGCTACCGCGAGCGTTTCTGGGTGCGCAACTGCGTCGCCATCGGCCTGTCCGCCGGCTTCATCGAGCCGCTGGAGGCCTCGGCGCTGGCGCTGGTGGAGCTGTCCGCCCAGCGCCTGTGCGACGAACTGCCGATGACGCGCGCCAGCATGGACGCCGTCGCCCGCCGCTTCAACGACGACTTCGGCTACCGCTGGGCCCGGGTCATCGACTTCCTGAAGCTGCACTACGCGCTCAGCAGCCGCGACGACAGCGCGTACTGGCGCGCCCACCGCGACCCGGCCACCTGGCCCGAGCGCCTGCGCGAACTGCTGCCGATGTGGCGCCTGCGCGCCCCGGCCCGCCACGACTTCGGCCGCATCGACGAGGTCTTCCCGTCGGCCAGCTACCAGTACGTGCTCTACGGCATGGGTTTCCGCCCTGACATCGAGCCCCTCGCACCCGCCAAACTCCAGGCAGCGCAAGCCGCCTTCGACGAAGCCGCCCGCCAGGCACGACGCTTTCTCGGCGGCTTGCCCGGCCACCGCAGCCTGATAGCCCACATCCACAAGAACGAGACATGAAACCCACCCTGCTCGACAACGTCACTCACCGCCATCTGCGCGTCCGCACCGGCCGGTCCGCCGCGCTGGGCGACGCACGCCAGTCGGCCCTGGCCCTGCCGGGCGAGTTCCGCCAGCTGCAGGCGCATTTCCCCATCGTCTTCCAGCTGGTGGAGGGCGAGGCCGCCAATACCGGGTTCCAGCCGGTGGTGCTGTTCGGCCTGGAGGAAGGCCAGAACCTGTTCCTGACCGACACGGGCTGGGACAGCAACGCCTTGCCCATGGCGATGCAGCGCGATCCCTTCCTGATCGGCCGCGCCCCGGACGACAGCCTGCAGCTGCACATCGACATGGACAGCCCGCGCATCGTGCAGCCCGAGGAGGGCGAGGTGGGCACCGCCATCTTCCTGCCGCACGGCGGCTTCAGCGACTACCTGGACCGTACCGTGCAGCTGATGGAGCACCTGCACGCCCAGGCCCAGCACCTGCCCGTCTTCATCGAGGCGCTGACACGCCACCAGTTGCTGGAGCCCTTCGTCATCGACCTCGAAGCACGCAACGGCGAGCAGGGCCGGCTGACGGGCCTGTTCACCATCCACGAGGAGCGCCTGGCCGCCCTGCCCGGCCCGGCTCTCGAAGCGCTGGCGCGCGAAGGGCATCTGATGCCCATGTACATGCAGATCGCATCGCTGGCCCAGTTCCCCGCGCTCCTCGACAGAGCAGCCCGCCTCCAGAAATGACGCCCCCACGCTCGCTTCGCTCACTGCCCCCCGCGGGGGTGCGTCAGCGCCTTCGGACGGTCGGGCGCCGCTGACCCCATGCGCGCAGTACCCGCCTGGACCGGGGCCTTCGACCCCGACGATCTGCCCGCCGAGCTGCTGACGGCCGACCGGCCCTACGTCGTGCGCGGCGCGTTCGCGCACTGGCCCGTCGTGCAGGCGGCGCTCCGGTCCGACGAGGCCCTGGCCCGCTACCTGATGGGCTTCTACCAGGGCATGCGCATCGGCCTCTTCCAGCTGGCGCCCGAGGCCCGCGGCCGCGTGTTTTACACGGACGACACACTGCGGGACTTCAACTTCAGCCGCCACGCCACCACGCTAGACCAAGTGCTGCACGGCCTGCTGGGCCTCGCGCGCACGCCCGAGCCTCCCGCCCTCTACGTCGGCTCGACGACGGTGGATGCTGTGCTGCCCGGCTTCCTCGACGCCAACGTGATGGGCCTGGGCCAGCGCGACGCGCTGGTCAGCCTGTGGCTCGGCAACCGCACCCGCATCGCCGCCCACTACGACCTGCCGGACAACCTCGCCGTCGTCGCTGCCGGCCGGCGGCGCTTCACGGTCTTCCCGCCCGAGCAGATCGCCAACCTCTACATGGGCCCGCTGGAGCCCACGCCCGCTGGCCAGCCCATCAGCCTGGTCGACTTCGAGCGACCCGACTTCGAGCGCTTCCCGCGCTTCCGGCAAGCGCTGGACGCCGGCGAGGTGGCGGAGCTGGAACCGGGCGACGCCATCTTCATCCCCAGCATGTGGTTTCACCACATCGAGGGTCTGGAGCCGGTGAATCTCCTCATCAATGCCTGGTGGCGCCAGACGCCCGAGTACGTCGATTCGCCACTGGCCACGCTGCGCCTGGCGCTGATGACGCTGCGCGACCTGCCCGAGAAGGAACGTCGCATCTGGCAGCACCATTTCCAGCACTTCATCTTCGGCGCCGAGGACGGCACCTGGGCCCACATCCCCGCGGCCGCCCGAGGCCTGCTGGGCCCCATCGACGAAACCCTGTCGCGCCAGGCCCGCACCCAACTTCTCAACCAGCTCAAACGATGAACACCACCACCATGAAGCCTTTCAACCGCGTCGTCATCGCCGGTGGCGGCACCGCCGGCTGGATGATGGCTGCGCTGATGAGCAAGCTGCTCGGCAAGCGCCTTGACATCAAGCTGGTCGAGTCCGAGGAGATCGGCACCGTGGGCGTCGGCGAGGCCACCATCCCGGCCTTGATGACCTTTCACAACCTGCTGGGCATCAACGAGGCCGAGTTCATGGCGGCCACCAACGCCACCTTCAAGCTCGGCATCAGTTTCGAAGGCTGGAAGGACATCGGCCAGGACTACTTCCACTCCTTCGGCTCGACGGGCAACGACCACTGGAGCGCCGGCTTCCAGCATTTCTGGCTCAAGGGCCGTGCCGAAGGACTGGCCAGGACCTACACCGACTACAACCCCGAGACGGTGGCCGCCTTCGGCAACCGCTTCGCCCACGTACCGCGCAACGGCCTGAACTACGCCTACCACCTGGACGCCGGCCGCTACGCCAAGTACCTGCGCGCCATGAGCGAGGGCTACGGCGTGCAGCGCGTCGAAGGCAAGATCGCCGCCGTGCTGATGGACGGCCCGCAGGGCCGGGACGGCGACATCACCGCACTGCAGATGCAGGACGGCACGCGCATAGCCGGCGACCTCTTCATCGACTGCACGGGCTTCCGCTCACTGCTGCTGGGCGAGGCCCTGGGCGTGGGCTACGAGGACTGGTCGCACTGGCTGCCCTGCGACCGCGCCGTGGCCGTGCAGACGGCCTCGGTGCGCGAGGCCTGGCCCTACACCCGCTCCATCTGCCACCCCTTCGGCTGGCAATGGCGCATCCCGCTGCAGCACCGCGTCGGCAACGGCCTGGTCTACAGCAGCAAGGAGCTTGCCGACGCCGACGCGCCCGAGGTGCTGAAGAAGAACGTCGAGGGCGAGCTGCTGATCCAGCCGCGCGTCATCAAGTTCACGCCGGGCCAGCGCCACAAGGTCTGGCATCGCAACTGCATCGCCGTGGGCCTGTCCAGCGGCTTCATCGAGCCGCTGGAGTCCACCAGCATCCACCTCATCCAGCGCTCGGCCATCCGCCTGATGCAGCTCTTCCCCACCGGTGGCATCAACCCGGCCGACGTGGAGGAGTTCAACCGCCAGTGCGAGCGCGAGCTGGTCCACATCCGCGACTTCATCATCCTGCACTACCACGTGACCAACCGCAGCGACTCCGGGCTGTGGAACCACGTGCGCACGATGGAGCTGCCCGACACGCTGAGGCACCGCATCGAGCTGTTCCGAGAGAGCGCCCGCGTCTTCCGCCCCAGCGACGAGCTGTTCGCCGAGAACTCCTGGGTCCAGGTCATGATGGGCCAGGGCCTCATCCCTAGGAGCTACCACCCCGTGGCCGACCTGATGGGCCGCCAGGAGCTGACCACCTTCCTCAACGACATCCACATCCGCGTCGCCCGCACCGTGGCGGGCCTGTCCGGCCACCAGGCCTACGTCGAGCAGCTGTGCGCGCCCTACCGCCAGGCCAGCACCGAGCAGCTGGCGGCCATGCCGATGAAGGTCTAGCCCGTCCTTGAAACCCACACGGCCCGCCCCAGATTACGGAGCAGCCCACAATGGCGCCCATCATGAAGCTCAAGCACACGATCCAAGCCCGCATCACTCCCTGAGGCGTCTTCGACCGTGTTCGGAAGGCGCACCGCCTTCCGGTCCCCACCCAACCCCGGCAGGCTCGTCCCTCCCGGGGTTTTGTTTTTCCTGACCTGAGTTCAAGCATGCGCACCCGCACCTTCGACAAGCTGATCGCCACGATTCCCGAGCGCCGGAGCGCGGCTAGTCTGTGCCGGCCTCGTGCGCGCTTCGGCGTCCTGCTTCTGCGCTAGTGCCCTCGGCGATTCCGTCTGAGGGGCTGGCCCCTCACTCATTCAGGAATCGCCATGAACTCGAAATCCAACTTCCGCAAGCTGCGCAACATCGGCGTCATCGCCCACGTCGACGCCGGCAAGACCACGACCACCGAACGCATCCTGTTCTACACGGGCGAGAACCATCGCATCGGCGAAGTCCACGACGGCGCCACGACGATGGACTTCGACCCGCAGGAACGCGCCCGCGGCATCACCATCCACAGCGCGGCCACGACCGTGCACTGGCGGGGCACGCAGATCAACCTGATCGACACGCCCGGCCACATCGACTTCAACCTCGAGGTGCGCCGCTCGCTGCGCGTGCTGGACGGCGCGGTCGTCGTGTTCGACGGCGTGGCCGGTGTGGAACCCCAGACCGAGACCAATTGGCGCCTCGCGGACGAGTACCGCGTGCCGCGCATCGCCTTCGTCAACAAGCTGGACCGCACGGGTGCGGACTTCCAGCGCGTCGTCGCGTCCCTCGAAGAGCGCCTCGGTGTGCGTGCGCTGCCGCTGCAGCTGCCCATAGGCTCGGAAGCCGGCTTCCGCGGCGTGGTGGACCTGCTGGCGATGCAGGCCCTGGTCTGGGACCGCGACGACGCTGCCGAGCCGCCGCGCGTGGACGCCAT
Organism: Roseateles sp.; assembly: GCA_036401055.1. Lineage (GTDB taxonomy): Bacteria > Pseudomonadota > Gammaproteobacteria > Burkholderiales > Burkholderiaceae_C > Pelomonas. Next base: position 66,603 of record DASWWC010000109.1, on the reverse strand, counting down.
CCCGCCCGAGCTGCTGCCCGCCGCTGAGGCCGCCCGCGCGCGCCTGGTGGAAGCCGCCGCTGAGCAGGACGACGCGCTGCTGGACGCCTGGCTGCACGGCCCCGACCTGCCGCCAGCCGCGCTGCGTGCGGCGCTGCGCCGCGGCACGATCGCGGGCACCCTCGTCCCCGTGCTGGCCGGCTCCGCCTTCCGCAACCGCGGCGTGGAGCCCCTGCTGGATGCCGTCGTGGCCTACCTGCCCGCGCCCGGTGAAGCGCCCGGCGCCGTCTCCACGGATGGCCCGCTGTCTGCCCTCGCGTTCAAGCTGACCACCGACGACCACGGCGCGATGGTGTTCGTGCGCGTCTACAGCGGCACGCTGAAGCGCGGCGACACCGTGTTTAACGCCAGCACCGGCAAGGCCGAACGCGTCTCGCGGCTCTACGAGATCCACGCCGACCGGCGCGTCGAGCGCGACGAACTGGGCGCGGGCGACATCGCCGGCCTGGTGGGTCTGAAGGACGTGCTGACCGGCCACACGCTGGCGTCCGCCAAGGACGCCCCCGTGCTGGAAAGCATCGCCGTGCCAGAGGCCGTCATCGACGTCGCCATCGAGCCGCACCGGCAGGCCGATGCCGCGCCGCTGGCGAAGGCCTTGAGCGTGCTCGTCCGCGAGGACCCGTCGCTGCGGCTGCGCCAGGACGCCGACTCGGGCCAGACGCTGCTGTCCGGCATGGGCGAGCTGCAGCTGGAGGTGGCGGTCGAGACGCTGCGCTCGCGCTTCGGCGTGGACGTGGCCGTGGGCTGCCCGCAGGTGGCCTACCGCGAGACCATCACGGCCTGCGCCGAGCTGTGCCATGTGCACAAGAAGCAGAGCGGCGGCCCCGGCCAGTTCGCTGAGCTGACGCTGCGCATTGCGCCGCTGCCGCGTGGCGACGGCCTGCGCTTCACCAGCACCGTGATGGGCGGCGCCATCCCGCGCGAGTTCATCCCGGCGGTGGAGGCCGGCATCCGCAAGGCCGCGCAGGCGGGCCCGTTCGCGGGCCACCCGCTGGTGGACTTCGAGGCCGTGCTGGTGGACGGCAGCGCCCACGTGCGCGACTCGTCCGCGCTGGCCTTCGAGCTGGCCGCGGCGACCGCGCTGCGCGAGGCCGTGCTGAAGGCCTCACCCGTGGTGCTGGAACCCATGATGGCCGTCGAAGTCATCACGCCGGCGGAGCATGTGGGCGACGTCATCGGCGACCTGCTGCGCCGGCGCGGCCAGGTGCAGGGCCAGGACACGCGCGGCAACGCAGTCGTTTTGAGCGCACACGTGCCGCTGGAGCGCATGTTCGGCTACATCGGCCAGCTGCGCGCGCTCAGCTCGGGCCGCGCGCAGTTCACGATGCAGCTGGACCACTACGCGCCGGCGCCGGCTCGCGCCGCGCGGGCCGCCTGAACGCGGCCCCGTGCCGCCCGGCAAGCCATGGGCTTGCCGGGCGGCGGCACCCGCAAAGGCTTGCAACGTGGCATCGTTCACTCGAGCATGGCCACTGGAATCCGGCCCGCCGCGACATGAGCCCAGAATCCGTCCCCATGAAGATCCCTCTCCGCTTGCCGGACGGCGAATGCTTGCCCTAGCCGGCTACATCGCCCTGCTGGTGCTGTGCTGCGTGCTGTTGCTGCTGCTGGTGTTGCAGCGCCAGGCCAAGGCCAGCGCCAGCGCGCGTTCCTGGCGGCTGGGGCATGAGCATGGCCTGGCCCAGGCCAAGGCCCAGATCGCGCAGCAGGCGCAGCGCGTCGCCACCTACGAGCAACTGCTGCGCGGGCATCTCGGCGGCGTGGGCAAGCATCTGGCCGACACGCGCGAGCTGGCCGAGCTGATACGCCGCCAGGCGCCGGGCCTGCTGAAGGAGAGCGACGGACTGGCCCGCCAGCTGCACGACAACGACGATTTCCTCAGCCAGCTGCTGGACGCCTATGTAGCCACCGACCAGGACGTCGGCGGCGCACAAGCGCGGGCCGCGGCCCGCTGGCCGGCCGGCATCTATGCCGACCTCTTCGAGGCCGCCGGCGTGCCGGCGCCCGGCGCCGTGGTCGGCAAGTACTTCAGCCTGACGCTGGAGGCCGGCATCCTGGCGATCCGCACCAACGGACGGCAGGGCTGCGCCGGCAAGATCCAGCTGGCCCGGCGCGACCTGGAGCGCTTCTTCAACGACCTGGCCACCAAGCCACGCAGCCTCACCGAGGACCGCGAGGCGGCGCTGACCTGCCGCGGCCTCTACCGCATGGACGTCCAGGACGACCCGCGCCACGGGCAGCTGGTGATCGAGGTCGCCGCCCCCTCGCGCGGGCAGCTCTTTCTCGGCGCCCCCGAGCAGGAGCAAGAGCCGCTGCGCGAACTCAAGTCGCTGAAGCGCGCCGCGCAGAAGCTGCTGGAGGACGAGGCCAAGTCCCCCGTCCGCCGTGCCGCCGCGCAGCGGGCCCGCATCCTGCGGCGCGATGCGCTGCTGGGCCACGTGCCCGACAGCGGGCTGTGCGACAGCTGCGAGGGCGACGTGACCATGCGCCTGCGGCTGGGCGACAAGCCGACCGGCTGCCCGCTGTGCGGTGCGCCCTGGTCCGATTGATGGCGGGGCGAAGCGCCCGACGGCACGCCTCGCCCCGGCGGCATCAGTACATGTCCACGCAGTCCACCGCAAAGCCCGCGCTGAGGAAGCCCGTGCTGCCGCTGCCCGACGCCGCATGGATGGTCACCGTGTTGGTGCCCGCCACGAAGGCGCTGGCCGGCACGCTATAGGTGAAGGTCGCGTTGTTGCCGCGGTAGGTGCCGATGGTCAGCGAGCGGGAGCTGGGCTGGCTGGATGCCGTGGGCACGGCCGATGTCCAGCCGTTCACGCTGATCTGCGGGCGGGCGTTGGCGTAGGCCGCCGAGATGCCGATGCGGACCGTGCGCGCGGCCAGCTGGGCGCTGGTGAGGTTGAAGGTGATCTGCGTGCCGCTGTTCTTGTCCTTCCAGATCGCGCCGGGGAACTTGTTCGTCGCGCTGCCGACCGCGTAAGTGACCGGCCCCCAGGACGGGTTGCGCGTGTCCTGCGGGTGGCGCACGTTGATCGTCTGGCCGTTCAGGAACTCCAGCGGCGTGCCGTCCCACTGGCCCACGCGCCACAGCACGGGCTGCGCGGCGGGGTCGGCCGTGATGGCGCGCGTGTTCAGCGTGGTGGTGCCACCGCTGCTGACCGACACCTGTTCGGTGTAGACGCCCAGCTCGCCCTTGTAGACCGTCATCACATAGGTACCGGGCTTCATGTTGGCCACCGTCACGGCGCCGCTGCCGGAGGTGGTGCCCCAGTACTGCGCCGTCGAGTTCGCGAAGCCCACCGTGTACGCGTAGGCCGTGTCCATGCCCGACAGGCCGTTCAGCACCACCTTGCCGCGGCCGCTGACCCAGCCCTGCAGGTTCAGGCCCGACATCCAACTCATGTCCGGGGCCGACGGCGTGCCACCGGTCGTGAACACCAGCGCATAGGGGCCGTGCAGGCCCATGCGGAAGGCCTCGGTCTGGTTGTGGCCCGAGTTCATGTAGTTGTAGAGCTCGGTGTCCGTGCCGCTCTGGTTCTGGATGTCGCGGAAGAACGGCCCGCCCGACGCGCTCTCACGGTTGCCGTAGACCATGAACACGCCCACGCCGGAGCCGGTCACGCCGCGCACGGTCATGTCCTTGGCGCGCTGGTTGCCGTAGTACTTGGAACGCGTCGTGCCGTCGCTGTTGCCGAACACGTCGCTGCTCTCGATGGCACCGGTGGTGCCGCGCAGGTTGGACTCGGTCGGCACGCCGGTGAACACGCTGCCGTTCAGGCGCGTGATCCAGCGCAGCTCGCCCACGGCCGGCTCGGCCGTGATGTGCGTGGCCATGTAGATGGTGTTCTCGTTGCGGCGCACGACCAGGTAGTGCTTCAGCGTCGATGCCGTGATGGTGATGACGGCCGTGGTGCCCGACGGCGAGAACGCGTAGGTGGCCGGCGCGCCCAGGCCCGAGCTGATGTGGGAGAACTTGGTCTGGCCCTGCAGCTCGGCGCCGCCGTTGAGCTTGATGGACGTGATGTCGCCGCTGCTCTTGTTGACCTTGAACACCAGGCCGGCGCCGGTGTCGACGGTCAGCACGCCGCTGGCGTCGGTGATGCCCCAGGCGGCCCAGGCCGACGAGCTGAGGGAAAGGCAGGCGGCCGCAGCCAGGCGGAGCGCGCCGACGCGCCCGCAAGAACGGGAAGTGAACATGGGTTGTCTCCGGTCGTTGGGATGCGCGGGCGAACTCTTGCGCGCCGCGCTGCCGCGCCTGTGCTGCTCGGTGCGGTCGAAGGCCAGTCTAGGAACCGGCCTGCGCGGCGCCCTCAGGCGCGCTACCTAGGCAGGCCAATCTCTCACCGGCTTGATTGCACGCAGCCCGCAGGCTCGGGCGCCGCCGCCGGGATGGCGGGTGGCACGTCCTGCCCGGTCAGCTGCGCCAGCTGCTCGCCCTGCGCGCGGGCGCGGGGCGAGTCGGCCTGGGTCAGCATCAGCGTGCTCGCGTGGTGACACGCCGCGCCCAGGGCATGACCCGGCCCCCAATGGCCGCAGACCTGCGCGAGATCGGTCGGCGGCGCAGGCGACCAGTCGACCTCGCGCTGCACCAGGCGCGCCAGCAAGACCTGGCGCTGCGCGGCCGGCAAGCCCGGGGGCAGCGCACGATCCAGCCGCTCGCGCCAGGCCGCGGGGCGCTCCCGCCAGTGACGTGACGCGGCCAGACCGGCCCAGGCCTCGTCGGCCGCGCCGGGGTCTTCATGCAGCCACTCCAGCCAGTGCAGGCCGTTGTCCGGCTCCAGCCGCAGGCGCTGCTGCAGCAGCTCGCGGCGGCAGGCGGTGGCCTGCGGCAACTCACGGCAGGCGCCGGCGGCCCAGCGCAGCGCGACCACATCACCGGAGCGCAACGCAGCCTCACGCACCTGGGCGGCCCACCGTGCCTGCGCGGCTTGATCGTCGGCCGCGGGCTTGTGCAGCAGCAGCGCCAGCACGGCGTCGCCGCCCGATGCGCTGGTGAGCGAGGCCAGGGCTCGCTGCGTGGCGAGCACTTCTTCATGCGGCGGCAGCGGCACGACGGGTGCACAGTCCTTGCCTTGACCCGGCGGCGCGGCCACCGCAGCAACGTCGGTGGGTGTGGCGCCCAGCGCCAGCAGCGCGGGCGGCCTCAAGCTTGGCGGCGCCTCGTCCGGCACGGACGGCGGCGCCGGATCGGACCACCAGGCCCAGGCCAGCAGGCCCAGCCCGCAGGCCAGCGGCAGCACGAGCAGAAAACGGTTCTTCATGAACGCGCCATTTTGCGCAAGCGTGGGGTCTTCGGGCCGAGCGCCGGGCCGCCCCAAGCCGGCCCCCAGAGGGACCGACCAGACTCGCCGGCGTTCAGCCGGGCGAGACTGGGCGAGGGGCTCACAACTTGTAGCTCACACCGATGTTGAAGCGGCGTCCGAACTGGAAGTTCACCTGGCGCAGCGCGTACTGCGGGTCGCTGTAGGTCACACGCTGGTTGGTCGCGTTCTCGATGCCGAAACGCGCCTGCAGCTGCGGCGTGATCTGCTGGGCGAGGTTGATGGACACCCAGGTCTCGTCGCCGTTCTTCTGGAAGGCGGTGGAGTCCCAGGTCGGCGCGCGGTGGTAGGCCGAGTGGCGGTTCGCGGCCAGGCGTGCCTCGAAGCCGTTGCGCTCGTACCAGAGCGTCAGGCCGCTGTTGTGCTTCATCAGGCCGTTGGCCGAGATGGGCACCCAGGTCGCGCCGCTGCGGTCGCCGTTCTCCTTGATGTCGCTGGTCGTGTAGGTGTAGTTCGTCGACACGCCCAGGCCGTTCCACGGCGCGGGCAGCGACGTGAACGCCTGCTGGTAGACCAGCTCCAGGCCCTTCACCGTGCCACCGTCACGGTTGACTTGGCTGCTGTAGAACGCCGGCTTGCCTTCGTAGGTGCCGGCCACCGACGCGATGCCGATGTAGTCGGTCACCTTCTTGTAGAACGCGCCCGCCGACACCAGGCCGCCCTTGCCGAAGTAGTACTGGTAGCTGATGTCCAGCTGGTCGGCCATCATGGGCTTCAGGCGCGGGTTGCCGCCCGAGATGGTGGTGGGCTGCACGCCGTTGGGGTCGATGTTGACGGTGTGAGCCGCGTTCATCACGTCCAGCGGCGCGCGCGACAGCGCGCGGGCGACGCCGACGCGCAGCTGGTGCTCGTCCTCGCTGTCCAGGCTCAGCACGAGGTTGAGGCTGGGCAGCACCTTGGTGTAGCTCGTGCCATCGGACACGGCCTTCAGCGTGCCGCCGTTGACCTGCTCGTAGCCATAGCCGGTCTGGCTGCTGTGCGCCACGCGCAGGCCCGCGTTGCCGCGGTAGTTCAGGCCACCCAGCGTGCCGGCCAGGTCGGCCTGCACGAAGGCCGCGACGCCGTCCTCGCTGGCGCTCCAGTTGTTGCCGACCTTGTCCCAGTTCGTCGGCGTGCGGCCGGCGGCGCTCAACGCGGCGGCGCCGAAGTACTTGGTGACGGCCTCCTCGAAGCCGCTGCCCAGTGCGACGAAGTCGGGGCGGCCAGCGACGGTCACGCGCTGCAGGTCACTGGTGGCGATGGTGGCGTTGCTGCCGTAGTTCCACGACACCTGCTCGTAGGACTTGCCGCGCTGCGTGGCGCGCAGGCCCATCTTGATCTTGTTGACATCACCCCAGGCCAGGCGGCGGCTGGCGGTCAGCTGCTGCGAGTCCAGGCGGTCATGCAACGTGCCGGCGTAGCTGGGGCCCCAGGTCTCGTAGCTCCAGTTGCCGTAAGCGGCGGGGTTGCCCGTGTCGGCGCTAAAGCCATAGGTCATCCACTGATCGCGCGGGAAGTTCCAGGTGACCGTGCCCTTGTTCAGCATGTCCAGGCCGATGGCGGACCAGAAGGTGTCGCGGTCGGCCTTGGAGTAGGCGGCGTCGGCCTCCAACTGCCATTCGCCGGCCTTCCACTTCGCGTTCACGCCGGTCGCGAAGTTGGACATGTTCTGCTTCCACAGCGAGTTGATGGTCTTCAGGTCCACGTCGGCGACGGTGGCGCCGGTGACGTAGTTGCCGTCCTTGGTGATCTTGCTGTAGGCCCCGGAACGCCAGCCGTCCCAGTTGCCAATGTCCACCGTGTGGTACAGCTCGGGCTCATGGATGCGCGAGCGCGCGGCGTAGACGTCGGCGGTCAGCTGGAAGTTGGCATCGGGTTTGAACTCCACCTTGCCCAGCACGCTGGAACGCTTGTTGGTGCCGCGCTTGACCTTGTGCTGGAAGCCCCAGGGCTCGATGCCCACGGCCGGCGCGAAGTTCGTCGTGTTGAAGCCCCAGTGGTCGACACGGTCCTCCAGCGAGGGCTGGTCGTAGTAGCTGAAGGCCAGCGCCACGCCCAGCGTGCGGTTGCCGAACTGGTCAACGTAGATGCCGCCCAGGCGCGGCGCGTACTTCTTGGCGCCATCGATGTCCTTGCCCAGCTGGTAGTACAGTGCATCGGCCTTCAGCGACAGCGAGCGCTCGCGCAGCGCCAGCGGGGACACGGTCTGCAGGTCGATGCTGGTGGCAATGCCGCCTTCGACGATCTCGGCCGACTGTGTCTTGTGGATGGTGGCGCCCGAGACCGACTCGGACGGGAACATCTCGAAGCGCACCGCGCGGTCGGGCTCGGACGACGCGAACTCGCGGCCGTTCAGCGTCGCCCCGATGAAGCGCGGGCCCAGGCCGCGCGCGACGATCTGGCTGGCGTTGCCGCGGTCGATGCCAGCGGCCAGGCCGGGCAGGCGGGCCAGCGACTCGGCGATGGTGGTGTCGGGCAGCTTGCCGATGTCCTCGGACGCGATGCTCTCGATGATGCTGTTGCTCAGCTCCTTGGCCTGCAGCGCATTGCGCACCGCGGCCCGGATGCCGACGACCGTGACGGTCTCCAGTTCGTTCTTGGACTCGGCCTTGGTGTCGGGGGTGGCCTGCTGCGCAACGGCCACGCCGGGCAGCACGAACAGCGCGCTGATGAGCACGCTCAGACGGTTCTTCCGCATGTTTATCTCCGGGTTTGTTGGTTTGAACCCTGACCGTCGAGGGCCAGAGCGGCCGCGATGCTAGGGACGGCCGGCTTGCCGGAGATATGCGTTGTCAGCGTTGTCTTATCGAGATTTCATATGGGTTACATCAGAGCAACAAGGCATCCGGGTTCGCGATAGATCGAGCGCCGGATTTCATAGCTCGGCGTCAGCGGGCTGCGGGTTTCCATGGAGAGCGCGAGCGAATGAGTGGTCCACGCCCACGCGCGCTGCGTACATGCAGGCATTGCCACCGAGCCGTCTGCCGTGCCCCTGCTCTTGCCTTCATCCAAGGCCAGCCCGCTGCTTCGCGGCCTGGCCTGGTTCGCGCTGTTCCAGGCCGCATGGTTCGCCTGCGTGCTGGGCGCGGCGCACGGGCGCAGCGGCTGGGGCATGCTGGCCGTGGCGGCCCTCGTCGCGCTGACCTGGGCCGCCAGCAACGCCCGCGGCGACGAGCTGCGGCTGACCGCGCTGGCGCTGCTGATGGGCCTCGTCTGGGACACGGCGCTGCTGCAGCTGGGGCTGCTGGCCTACGCATCGCCCGGTCCGCTGCCGTCACTGGCGCCACCGTGGATCCTGGCGCTGTGGGCGCTGTTCGCGACGCTGCTGCGCGGGCCGCTGGCGTGGCTGCAGGGCAGACCGCTGCTGGCCGCGGTGCTGGGTGCCGTGGGCGGACCGCTGTCCTACCTCGCGGCCGTGCGGCTGGGCGCCGGCGCCTTCCCGGATGACACGCGCGCGCTGCTCGTGCTCGCCGTCGGCTGGGGCGTCATGACGCCCGCGTTGACCGAGGCCGCGCGTCATCTGGAGCGGCGTCGCCGTGCTGCCTGTAACGCCGTGTGATGCCGCTGATCCAGCGCCATGAACGGCGCGTAAGAGCCGCACTGCCTGTCGCGCCCGCCCTTGGCAGATGCGCCGGTGGTCCCACCCACATCGCTTTGGAGACACAGATGATTCGCCTGATCAATTGGCTCGTTGGAGCCACCACGCTGTCGCTGTTCCTGACCGCCTGTGGCGGCGGTAGCGACGACCCGCCGCAGCCCACCATCGCCGAAGTGGCCCAGCAACAGGGCTTCACCGCGCTGCTGGCGGCCTCCACCAAGGCCGGCCTGTCCACGACGCTGGCCGACCCGTCGGGCCAGCTCACCGTGTTCGCGCCCAGCAACGCCGCGTTCGGCACGCTGGCCACGCAGCTGGGCTTTGCCAGCGCCGATGCCATGGTCAACGCGCTGCCCGCCGATGCGCTGGCCAGCATCCTGCGCTACCACGTGCTGGGCTCCAAGAAGATGGCCGCCGACCTGTCGGCCGGCACGCAGGCCACGCTCTACACCTTCGGCAATGCCGCGGCCTCGCTGACGGTGGCGACCAGCGGCGGCGTGTCCCTGCAGGACGCGGCGCTGACCAGCGCACGCGTCACCACCGCGGACGTGCAGGCCCGCAACGGCGTCGTGCACGTCATCGACAAGGTGCTGGTACCGCCCGGCGTGCTGAACATCGTGCAGATGGCGCAGGTCAACACGCAGTTCGAGCCGCTGGTGGCTGCGGTGGTCAAGGCCAACCTGCAGGGCACGCTCAGCGGCGCCGGCCCGTTCACCGTGTTCGCGCCCACCCGTGACGCGTTCACCGCGGTGGCCTCGGTCACGGCCACGCTGGGCAATGCACAGCTGGCCAGCGTGCTGACCTATCACGTCGTGGCCGGCCAGGTGCTGGCGGCCGGCATCCCGTTCGGCACCCCCGTGGCGACGGTGCAGGGCCAACAGATCACCATCAACACCGGCACGCCGCCGACCATCCGGGACTCGACCCAGGTTAGCGCCCGCATCACAGCCACCGACGTGCGCGCCAGCAACGGCGTCATCCACGTGATCGACAAGGTGCTGATCCCCAACCCGATCTGACCGATACCGCCCGAGCGCGCCTTGCGGCTGCAAGGCGCGCTCGATGCGTCCGCCGGCGCCTCGCCTATTCAGCGCACCGTCAGCGTCGTGCCGGCGCGGAAGGCGCCCAGCGCCGCATCCCAGGCCTGGGCCTTGGCTGCGTTGTCCGCGTTGGCGGGGCGCACGCTGTAGCGCACTTCGCCGGCCAGTGAGGCGGCGCCGTCGGGCAGCGCGATCAGCACGTCGTAGGCGCCGGTGGGCGTACCCGCCGGCACGGTGAAGCCGGCCGACACGGTGGTGGTCGTGGTGGGCAGCCAGGTCCGCGGGTCCACCGTCGGCAGTGCGATGCGCACGACGGCGCCGCTGCTCTTGTGCTTCAGCAGCAACTGCACCGCACGCGGGTTGAAGGCACGTGCCCAGCCGCTGTTCTTCACCGTGAGCATCAGCGTGCCGGACTGCCCCGCCGTCACCGCATCGCTGTGGCGCAGCGTCGAGAACTCGAAGCGGTAGCCGATGCTGCGCTTGACCTCGGCCATGCAGCTCTGCTGCTCCCAGCGCGTGTGGAACAGCTCGCGGTAGTAGCTGTTGTTCAGGTAGGTCAGGTTGAACTGCCGGCCCTCGTTGAGGATGTCGGTGCAGTTGGTGCGCGGCGTCGGGTTCTGCTCGTCCGCGGGGTTGCAGGTCTCGCCGCCAAACGGCGCCACGCGAGACAGCGCCGCGATGTAGTTGCGCTCGTTCGTGCGCTGGCTGGCGTTCTCGCTGTAGGTGCCCACGTCGGTGGCCGAGGCCAGGAAGCAGTCGTTGTGCGCGCCGATGCGCGAGGCCGCGGAGCCGTCGCGCCAGCTGGGCACCTGCGACGCCCAGGCCATCAGATAGGCCGGGTAGCGCAGCTGCAGGAAGCGGTCGGCCGGCAGCGCGCTCAGCAGCGCATCGCGGATCTGCGTGCGAGGCCCGCTGTCGGTGAGGTTGTTGGACGAGGTGTGCCACTCGCCCCAGGCGCCGATGAAGCCGGCCTGCAGGTAGGCGATGACGTCGGCGTTGGCCGCCAGCACGGGCTTGAGCTGGTCGATGTGGCCCAGCACGCGGGCCAGCGGCGCGTCCTTGACGTTGCGGTACTCGGTCTCGTTCTCGGGGTAGTTGTAGAGGAATCGCGGCACCAGCTTCAGGCCGGCGCGGCGCGCCATCGCGAAGCGCTCCGACAGCTGCGTCAGCAGGCTGGCGGGGAGCGTGGTGGCGGCGTAGGCGTCCAGCCGCACCGGCGCATAGACGACGCGATAGCCTTCCTGGAACTGGGCATCGGCGTTGGCCTGCGTCCACTGCAGCAGGTTGTCGGCCGCCCAGACGTACATGCCGCGCTCGGGGTTGGCGATCTCGGCGGTGCTGACGGTGAAGCTGGTCTCGACCGTGCCCGGCGCGGGCGGCGGCGGTGGCGTGGTACCGCCGAGGCGCCACGCCTGGTTGGCGTTGGCGGTGTTGCAGGTCGCGACCGAGAGGCCGACCTGGCCGACCGTCGCCGGCGCCGTCAGGCACAGGTTGTTGGCGGCGAGCTTCAGCTGAGACGTGGCGCCGCCGGCCAGCGCCACGGCCTGGAAGCGCTGGCCCGTCTGCGTGGACTGGCAGCTGCCCAGCTCCACGAAGGAGCCGCCGCTGGTGCCCGTCGCGGCGACGCACAGGTTGGCCTGCGCGTTCCTGAGGGTCACGATGTTGCTGCCCGTGCCGACCGGCGTCAGCGTGAAGTCCTGCAGCGCGCCGGCGTTGCAGGTCGCCAGGCGGATGTCCCAGGTGTCCACCTTGGCCTCCAGGCAGGCGCCGGACGGGTTGGACACCAGCGGCACGGCGGTCGCGATGGTGGGCAGCGCGGCAAGCAACACCGAACCGAAGGCGCCCGCAAGGGTGCGGGGCAAAGGGCAGGGACGCATGTAGGGCATCGGGGTCTCCTCGTGAGGTCGGGCGTCAGGCCCGAAGGTGGATGAGCACAGCGCGTTGGACAGGTGAACCCGGCCGCGTCAGCGCGAGCGCGGCCGGGGCACCGGCGCGACCGGTGCCATGACAGGGAGAAAAGAGACGCGTGGGCTGGGGCGCGGCTACTCGATGCGCGCCTCGCCCCAGGTCACGACGACGGGGCCTGCGGTGTCGGCCCCATGCTGGCGCGCGATCAGCTCGATCAGCTTCACGCCGCGCAGGTCGGCGCTGAGTTCAAGCGCCGGCTGCTTGAACTTCATCGGTGCGGTGTTCGCGAGCTTGCGGCCGTCGCCCCAGACCTCGAAGCTGACGCCGGCGGTCTTGCCGCGCGTCGAGTCGTCCACGCCCACGCGCGCCGTGAAGCGCTGCGAGCCGGGCGCGACCTTCACCTGCAGGCGCGAGTCGGCCAGAACGCCCACGCCGTGGCGGAACACCTGGCGCTGCACGCTGAGGGCCTGGTCGTAGGGCGTCGAGTCAGCGCGCGGGCCGCCCCAGCCGGCATAGGCCGGGCGGGTGCCGCCGTTGTCGGTGGTGGACCACGACGCCAGCGCGCGGTAGACGATGGGGTCCTGCTCCAGCGCGCGGATGCCGTCGCGCGCCACGTAGACGCTGCCGGGCCGCTCGGACACGAAGTAGCCGCGCGGCAGCACATGCTTGCCGGTGGCGGTGAACAGCAGCGCCTCGCGGGGCTTCAGCTCGAACTCACGCTTGGCCGTGAACGCGCCGGCGTCGGCGCGCGCCCAGGCGTCACGCAAGACGATGGGCGACGTGGCGTCCATCTTCAGGTGATCGGCAGTCAGCGTGAACTTGGCGTTGGCACCGGTGCGGTTGAACAGCAGCACGGCCTTGCGACCGTCGGCCAAGGTCTTCACGACGATCTGCCGGTCGCTGTCGGCGTAGGCCAGCACGCCCTGGTGGCCGGCCGGGTCCTGGTTGATGGCCACGACCTCGGGCGCCTTCAGGATGTCGATGATGGCGGGCGAGGCCTTGGACAGGTCGGTGCCTATCATCAGCGGCGCGGCCATGATGGCCCACAGGCCCATGTGCGTGCGCGCCTCCAGCAGGTGGCCGTCGCCGAAGTCGCCGTTGCCGATCTCCAGCATGTCGGGGTCGTTCCAGCGGCCGGGGCCGGCGTAGAACTCGCGCGTGGCGACGGTGTCGAAGTTGTGCACCATCTGGGCGAAGCCCTTCCAGATATCGCGGCTGCTGCGCCACAGCGTGCCGTAGTCCTGCCCCCAGGAGCGCACGTTGACCGTGCCCCACAGGCACACCGACAGCATGTAGTCGCCGCGCGGGCGCACCTCGTTCAGCGCCTGCTTCAGCTCGCCGTAGAGCTTCTTCGTGCCCTCGATGTCGGACTGGTTGATGCTGCCTTCGACGATGGTGGGTGTGTACTCGCGGTACTGGCCCGAGGCGACATGCGGCCGGTCGCGGCCGTATGACGACAGCCCGCAGCCGTCCACCTTCAGGTAGTCGAAGTTCCACTCCTTGAAGAACAGTTCGACGTCCTGGCGCATGTGGCCCATCAGCCCCACTTCGCGCTCGGCATGCGTGCCCTCGGGCAGGTTAGGGCTGTCGGCGTCGTAGGCCTGCGAGCAGGCATTGCGGCCGATGTCGGTGTACAGGCCCGCCTTCAGGCCCATCGCGTGGATGCGGTCGGTGAAGGGCCGCAGCGACGAGTCCTTGCCCGCGCCGACGTTGGCGCTGGGGAACAGCCCCGTGCGCACCAGCAGGCGGCCGTCGCTGGTGCGGCGCTTCAGCCACCAGCCGTCGTCGACGTTGATGTTGCGGTAGCCGGCCTTGGCCAGCCCCGAGTCGACGATGACCTGGGCCGAGTCCAGCACCTTCTGCTCGGTGATGTCGACACGGAACGCGTTCCAGCTGGACCAGCCCATGGGCGGCGTGGGCGACGTGCCGACGGGCTGATGCTGCCAGCGACCGGTGGCGCTGAGCGTCTGCTGGGCTTGCGCGGAGAACGCGACGAGCAGGGAGAGGGCGAGCAGTTTCATGCGGCGGTCAGCAATCGGCCAAAGGCGGCGGGAACGTGGAAATCGGGAGCGGCGGTCTTTGTCGGGCTCCAGGCGGAATACACGCGGTCCTTGCCTTGGCCCTCCACACGGAACAGGTTCAGGCGCCAGCCGTCTTCCGCACCTCGCATGGGCACGGCCAGCTCGGCGGTCCAGACCTTGTTCTTCGCGTCGACTTGCGCCTTGGCGCGGCTCTCGCCAACGATGCGCTTCTTGCCCGAGGCCTCGACCGCGATGTCCAGCAGCAGGCCGTTGGGCGACACCTCCACCTCGCGATAGCTCTTCAGGCCCGCGCGGTCCGGCGCCTGCAGGAAGATCTCGACGACGTCGCGCTCCCACAGCGGCCAGATGTCGGTCGCGGAAGCCGCGCGCTCGTAGGTGCTCAGCGTCTCGTACTTGCAGATGAAGCGCAGGTAGAGCTGGCCTGGCCCCCGCAGCAGCTGCACGCGGGTGGACTGCGGCCCGGCCAGCGCCCTGCCCTGCCAGTCGTGGCGGAAGAAGGTCGTCGGCGCATCGGCCCATTGCGACGCGAGTGGAAAGCCATCGGCGCCGACCTGCGCGACCTGGCCGGCGAAGGCGACGGGCAGCGCGTCGGCCGCCTCGGGCCGCGCCTCGATCAGCAGGCTGTGCGTGAAGCGCACGGGCAGCGTGGGCTTGTCGGCCGTCACGGTGCCGAGTTCCTTGCCGGTCAGCGAGTCGCGCACCGTCCAGCGCCCCGCGCCCAGGCCGCGCAGCGTGACCAGGCCCTCCCAGCGCTCGGCGTAGAAGGCGTAGTGCAGCGCACCGCTGCGCTCGACGACATGGGTCTCGGGCTTGTCGAAACCCAGGTCGTACAGCTCGCCGCGGTAGCGACCTTCGGCGAGGCGCTGCTTGTTGTACAGGTCCACCCACTGGCGCCAGTGCGCCTCGCGCTCGGGCGTCAGCAGGAAGCTGTCCTTGGGCTTGGGGTCCACCGGCCACGTGAACTTCGTCGCCACGACGGCGCCGATGCCGACGCTGGATGCGAAGTCCTGCCCGCCGGTGCTCAGCTCCACGTGGTCGCCCGCGTAAGCGGACCACGGGCCCATCAGCGCCTTCAGCGTCTTGCCCTTGTGGCGGATCTGCCAGCTGGACAGCGGGTCGGACGACGGCGCCTGGTCCATGAACGGCATGTTGTGGAAGGCGTAGCTGGTGCCGCAGGGGCACACCTCGACGACCGCTTCCGGGTTGGCCGCGTGGGCCACCTCGTGCATGACCTTGTAGAAGGTCGAGACCGCCTCGACGGACTCCTCCGGCCGCGCATGCTTGTGCTTGGGGTTGAAGCACGGCGCGACGCCGTTCAGGTGCTGGCCGTCGACCTTGAGCCCGTCGAACCCCCAGTCGCCAATGATCATCTTGATGGTCGCGGCCAGGCGCTCCTGCGTCTTGGAATAGGCCGGGCACAGGTAGAAGCTGTTCCACCAGGTCACGTCCTGCACCGCGCCGTCCTTGTCCAGCAGCAGCAGGTCGGTGTGGTCGTGCAGCTCGTCGCTGCCGGGCGCGACGGCCAGCGGCGCGATCCACAGCCGGGCCTTCATGCCGCGGGCGTGGATGTCGGCCACCAGCGCCTTCATGTCGTCGGCGCCGCGCGGGAACTTAGTCGAATCGGGCGTCCAGTCGCCGGTCTTCACCTGCCAGCCGTCGTCCAGCACCGCCCACTTGAAGCCCAGCTCCTGCACCTTGGGCAGCGTGGCGCGCACATAGTCCAGCGAGAAGTCGCGCTCGTAGCCCCAGGCGCACCACTGCGCCTCGTAGGCGCTCGAAGGCGGCTCGGGCGCGACCAGGCCCTGCGCGGCCATCAGGCGGCGGTAGCGGTCCAACGGCACGTAGAAGTCACCGCGGTGCACGGCGATGAAGCTGGGCGGCGTCGTCATAGTGGCGCCGGGCTCAAAAGTCTGCGGCGTGTCGCCACGCAGCGAGATTTCGACCTGGTCGCCGCTGGCCTTCACGGGCAGCGCGACGAGCTGCGGTTGAAGGGACAGGTGGCCGACGGCCAGGCCGACATCCCGGCGCCAGACGTCCACGACGGGCGTGCCGCCGCCGTAGTCCGACGCGTTCATGCCCATGAAGTTGCGCTGCTCATAGCCACGCCTGACGGGCTGCACCCAGTCGCGGCGGTCGGCATGGCTGGCGCCGGAGTAGGTCCAATAGCCGTTCCTTCCACCCGCATGGCGTGGTGCGGCGGCGAGGCGGTGGGCCGCGTTGACCCAGGCATCCACGGCGACGGGCTTGCTACCGGTGTTCGTGTAGCTGACGTCCAGCAGAGCCACGCCGGGGTGTTCGTCCAGCAGCGTCACGGTGACGCGCTTCTCGATGCCGTCCGCCGAGCGGCCCACGAGCCGCAGCGTCTGGCCCGCACCGAACGGCGTGCTCGTCTTCGCCGGCTCGGCCTTCTGCAGCGTGAAGCGCGTCAGCGGCTTGCCGCCCACGACCAGGTGTTCGCTGGCGTCGAAGCCGGTCAGCGTGACGGGCTGCTTGGCCAGCAGGCTGACGACGCGGCAGCGCATCTGCTCGTCGAACTGCAGCGACACGGCGGCGTCCTGCACGCGCACATGGCCCTTGCCTTCAGCCGCATGAGCGGTCAGCGGGATCTGCGTGGCCAGCGGCGCGGCGCCCAGCCACTGGAGGAATGCGCGGCGGGCCGTCATCGCTGGGCTCCCCAGGCGCCGGGGAAGGCGCGTTCGGCATTCGTGCGGTAGAGCTTGTCCACCACGGCCTTGGGCAGCGCCAGGCCTTGCACCGGCTTGTCGAGGTCGCTCACCTTGAAGCTCTCCGCGGTGTTGAAGTAGCGCCAGTGCATGCGCCACACGCCCTCGGCTTCCTTGCCCAGCGCGGCGCCGTCCTGGTCGGGCGCCTGGGCCATGTCGCTGCCGTACATCACGCGGTCCTGGTACTTGATGAAGAAGCGGCGCACGCGCTCGCGGTCCTTCTGGCTCTGGTGCTGCAGCTGGCCGATGCGCGCAGCCACGTCGACCACGGCGGTAGGGAACCTGTCGAGGAAGGCGCCCAGCTCGCCCACGTCGCGCTCCAGCGACGCGAGGTGCACGCCGATGAACTTCAGCGTCGGATGCGCCGCCACCATGCGGTCGCGCGCGGCCATCTGCGCTTCCCAGCTGGGCATCTCGGGGTGCAGGTGCATGTGGTACTGCGGGTGCGCCTTGAAGTACTCGCGGTCATTGTTGACCGTCATCTTGTCCAGCGGCAGCCAGCAGTTGTGCGGCTCGCCCTGATGGCCCAGCAGCGGGATGCCCTGCTTCGCGAAGTCGTCGAACAGCGGTGCGAAACGGGCGTCGTCGATCATGACGAGCTTGTCGTTCTTGCCCTTCAGGCTCATGCCGATGTTCTTCCACACCTTCATGCCGACGGCGCCGGCCTGCATCGCTGCGGCGATGCGCTGGCGCGTGGCCGGCAGCCAGGCGGGCTGGTCGGAGCCGTCCACCGAGAAGCTGGCGGCCCAGGCCACATCCTTGGGGAACTGCTGGCGCAGCGCGATGGCGACGCGCTGCTGGTCGGCCAGCGGCGGGAAGTCGGGGTAGTCGACGTTGATCGTCAGCACCTTGAACTTCTGGCGCTGCGCGGCCTGCATGAAGGCCGGTGCGGCGTTGTGCAGGTGCAGGTGGACGTCGATCTTCTCGACGCGGGTGTAGTCCGCCATCGTGTAGCTGGACTCGGCCGCCTGCGCGGAGAAAAAAGCCGCCCCGGCAAGCAGGGCGGCAACGGAGGAGACAACAAGTCGCATCAGAGATCCAGTTCGTACTGTCGGAGGTCGTCGTGCGTTCATAAGGTATTCGGGCCGAGCGCCGGGCCGCTCCCAAGCCGGCCCGCCATGGCGATGTGCGAGCGGCTCAATGCCGCGAGCATCGCCGCCCCCCGGGGGACCGGCTGGACTCGCCCGCGTTCAGCAGGCGAGACCAGACGAGGGGCTTCAAAACTTGATGCTGGCGCCCAAGGTGAAGGCGCGACCGTAGCGGTAGTACCCATTGGGCAGGCTGACATTGCCGTTGCCCAGCTTGGGCGCCTGCACGGCATCGGTCAGGTTGTTGCCTTCGAGGCTGATGCGCAGCCACTGGTTGACCTCGTAGGCCACCTGCGCACTCGCCCAGGTCACGGCATTGGCGGTCTCGTTGAAGTTGGCGCCGATCACGTTGGTGGCGGTCACGAAGGCATCGGTGCGGTCGGCCGTGGCACTCATGCTCCACGGGCCGCGCTCGTACAGCACGCCGAACGACGCGGTGGCCGGCGCAATGCCTTCCAGCGCCCGCTCCACGCCACCCACCCAGGCCCGCGACTTGTTGCGGGTGTATTGCGCCCGCACGCCGAAACCGTTGTCGAACAGGTGCTGGAAGCCGACCTCGAAACCGCGTGCGGTCGCCTTGTCACCGTTGACGGGTCGCTGCACATTGAACAGCCGGCCGCCCGGCGCGCCGATGTCCTGACCCGACAGCCAGAGGTTGGTGATCTGGTTCTTGATGTTCTTCTGGTAGACGGCGAAGGTCAGCGCCGAGTCCTTGGCGTAGTACCACTCCAGAGACGCATCGACCTGGCGGGCGCTGTAGGGCTTCAGCTCGGCATTGCCGCCGTAGACCTGCGTGAAGTCGCCCCAGGAGATGCCCTCGGTCGTGTTCGTCGGCGCGAGCTTGTCCACCGCTGGCCGCGCCATGGTCTTAGCGGCGCCCAGGCGCAGCTGCAGGTCATCGGTCAGCAGGTAGGTGAAGTTGACGGCCGGCAGCGCGAAGTTGTACGTGGACTCCTGCTGCACCGTGGACGGCGGCGCGTAGACGGCCTGGTAGTTCCACGGACCGTTCGTGATGATGTCCAGGATCTTCGCGTCCCAGGCCTGGGCCGTGGTCTTGGTGCGCACGAAGCGCACGCCGACGTCCGCGTTCCAGCTCTCGCCCGACAAGTCGGCCTGCACGAAGGCGGTCGTCGTCTTCTCGGTCACGCGGTAGCTTTGCAGCGGGTTCCACTGCGGCGCCGAGATCGTGGAGCTGTAGACGCCGCCGCCCGGGCGGGGCTTGCCGTCCCAGGCCTTCAGCGCCTCGGCGTAGTTGGCGACATCGAAGCCCAGGAAGCTGCGCGGGAAGTTGCCGCCGACATCGTCCAGGAAGCCCTTGGGACTGAACGACTGGTTGATGACGTTGCCGCCCAACGCGCCGACGTTGATCGCGTTCTGGCCCGAGTAGTGGTCGGCGCCGGAGTTGAGCGCGTTGTTGATCAGGTCGCGCGACTTCTTGCGGTTGGTCTGGTTCAGGCCGAACTTCAGCTTGTCGATGTAGAAGCGGTCCAGCGACCACTCGGCGTCGACCTTGGCACCGTTGATCTTGTCGTCGATGTTGTCGCCGGCGCGGCTGTAGTAGTGGGTGTTGAAGTCGCTGGCCTTGAACAGGCCTTGCGCCAGGCCGGTCTGCAGGTCTCGGCCGTCGGCGAAGGTGGTCTTCACATCAGGCACAGCGCCGCCGTTGAGCTGGATGCGCGTGACGTTGGGCTGGTTCATGCGCAGCACGACGTAGCTGTCGTTGCCGCCGGAATGGCGCCTGGAGGTGGACTCGTAGAGGTCGCCCTTGAGCTTGAGCGACGGCGACAGCTTCCACTCGGCGTTGACGCCGTACAGGGCGGTGTCGACGACGCGGTACTCGGTCTTGTTCAGCAGCTCGGGGTTGAGCCGCATCTCGGGGTCGGTGCTGGCCAGCGTCAGGTCGGTCACTACACCGTTGGTGATCTTCATGTTGGACCAGCGGCCCGGCGCGTACAGCGGGTAGAAGGACAGCTGGTAGCCGACCTGCGGTGAATCCAGGCGCGTCTTGAAGCCGTCCACGACGACCTTCAGGTCGCCGCTGGGCCGCCACTCGACCTTGCCCGACAGCGCCAGGCGCTTCTTGTTCTCCATGATGGAGCCGAAGCGGAACTGGCCGGGGCCGATCAGACCTTCCTCGTTCGCGTCGAGCTGGCCGTTGCCGTTGGGGTCGATGGCGCCACCCCAGGTGTTGCCCCATTCCCAGAACTGGCTGGGGTCACTGGGGATGGGGTTGCGACTCCAGCCGCCGTCGTTGCCTGCCGTGTCGGTGCGCACATCGCGCTTGGCATAGACCAGGCCAAGCAGCACGCCCCACTGGTTGCCGAAGGTGTTGCTGTAGGTGCCCGACAGCTTCTGGCCGTTGAGGGCGCTCATCTGGTTGCGGTCGGCCTCCAGGCGCAGCAGGCCTCGCTGGCCCTTCTGGTCGAAGGGGCTGGCGGAGCGCAGGTTCACCAGGCCGCCGATGGCGCCTTCCATGATGGAGGCCTGCGTGGACTTGATGACGTCGGCGCCGCTGATGACGTCGGCCGGCAGCACGTCGTAGGCGAAGTAGCGGCCGGCGCTGTCGGTGCCCAGCAGCCGGTCGTTGAAGGTCGTGATCGTGTACTCGGGGCCCAGGCCGCGGATGCTGACCTTCTGGCCTTCGCCGCCTGCCGTGCGGGAGATGGACACGCCGGTGATGTGGCTCAGCGAGTCGGCCACGTTGTTGTCGGGGAAGCGGCCCAGCTCGGTCGCGCTGATGCTGTCCTGCACACCGGCAGCATTGCGCTTGAGCGACAGCGACTTCTGCAGGCTGGCGCGGGTACCGGTCACTTCCACGCGGTCCAGCGTCTCGGCGTCGGACTTGGCGGACTCAGGGCTGGCCTGCTGAGCCAAGGCTGATGGCGCTGCACCGAGGGCGGCCACGGCCAGCAGACCGGCCAGCGCCAAGGGGTGCAGCGCAAAGGTGGGTTGGAGGCGAGGACTCATCAAACGGTTCCTTTTTCTGTGTCATGGCTGCCGTCAGGGCAGCACGAAGCGATCTGCGTAGTGCCGGGGCAGCTCTCCCCCGGGGCGGTTTGCCAGCCCCGGAAGCGCCCCGAGCCGGCTTGCCGCAAGTCTACGAATTCTTTCGTTTAATTTCGTATATGGTTTTCACGGATGCCGAATGCTTTCGATAAATCATGCCACGAAAGGCTTCCACATGACTGACATAGCGGAGATTCCCCGAGCTATATGGCAATTTACACCGCCACCCCTGAATTTGGCATACGAAAGCTCCGCGGGCGTTGCGTTTTCGTTTTCGTTCGTTTATTCTTTCGCTCGAAAGCCGTCGCCGACGCTTCAAGACCTCACGAAAAGACCTCTCCATGCGCAGCCACTGGCTCACCTACGCCTTGATCACGACCCTGCTGTGGGGCGTGTGGGGCGCCTTCACCGGCCTGCCCTCGCAGCACGGCTTTCCCGACACGCTGATCTACGTCGTGTGGGCGATGACGATGATCCCGCCCGCCATCGTCGTGCTGGCCCGCAGCGGCTGGCGCATTGATCGCGACCGTCGCTCCGTCGTGCTGGGCCTGACCGTGGGCCTGCTGGGCGCGGGCGGCCAGATGCTGCTGTTCCGCGCGGTGCAGCTGGGCCCGGCCTACCTGATCTTCCCCATCGTGTCGCTGTCGCCGGCCATCACCATCGCGCTGTCCTTCGGCCTGCTGGGCGAGCGCACCGGCAAGCTGGGCGTGGCCGGCATCGTGCTCGCGCTGCTCGCACTGCCGCTGTTCGACCTGCAGCTGGGCCAGGGTGGCCAAGGCCTGGGCCTGTGGTTCGTGCTGGCGCTCATCGTCATGGCGGCGTGGGGCCTGCAGGCCTACTTCATCAAGCTGGCCAACGTGGGCACCAGCGCCGAGAGCATCTTCTTCTACATGACGGTGGGCGGCCTGGCCTGCGTGCCGGCCGCACTGTGGCTGACGGATTTCTCCCAGCCCATCCACTGGGGCTGGAACGGCCCGGGCCTGGCGGCCGTCATCCAGGTGCTGAACGCCGTGGGCGCGCTGATGCTGGTCTACGCCTTCCGCTACGGCAAGGCGCTGGTGGTGTCGCCGCTGGTCAATGCCGGCGCACCGCTGCTGACGGCCGTGCTGTCCATGGCCCTCAGCGGCGCCATGCCCGCCGGCACCAAGTTGCTGGGCGTGGCGCTGGCGCTGCTGGCCGCGCTGCTGCTGGCGCTGCAGCCGGAGACCCCTTCCTCTTCCCAACCCGTTCAAGGAGACGCCGCATGAAGCTCATGCTCGACCTCGTGCGCCGCCACAAGCAAACCGCCGCGGGCGCCACCGCCATCGGCATCCCGTCCGTCTGCTCGGCCCACCCCGTCGTCATCGCCGCCACGCTGCGCGAATGCGCCGCGCAGGGCCGGCCGGCGCTCATCGAGGCCACGTCCAACCAGGTCAACCAGGACGGCGGCTACACCGGCATGACGCCGCTGGACTTCCGCCGCTACGTGCTCGACATGGCCGCCGCCGAAGGCCTGGATCCTGAGCTGCTGATCCTGGGCGGCGACCACCTCGGCCCCAACGCCTGGCGCAAGCAGCCCGCGGCGGCCGCGATGGCGAAGGCCGAGGTGATGGTGGCGCAGTACGTGGCCGCGGGCTTCCGCAAGATCCACCTCGACTGCTCCATGAGCTGCGCCGACGACCCGGTGCCGCTGCCCGAGCTCGAGATCGCCGCCCGCGCGGTGCGCCTGTGCCTCGCTGCCGAACAGGCCTGGCGCGACGCCCCCGACCGCGGCGAGCCGCCCGTCTACGTCATCGGCACCGAAGTGCCCGTGCCCGGCGGCGCGCACGAAGACCTGACCGACCTGGCGGTCACGTCGCCCGAGGCCGCGTCGTCCACGCTGGAACTGCACCGCCACGCCTTCGCACGCGCCGGCCTGGAGCTCGCCTGGGAGCGCGTCATCGCGATGGTCGTGCAGCCCGGCGTGGAGTTCGACCACCACAAGGTCATCGACTACCGGCCCGAGAAGGCGAAAGCGCTGAGTGCCTTCATCGAGCGCCAGCCCGGCCTCGTGTTCGAGGCCCACTCGACGGACTACCAGACCCCCGAGCGCCTGGCCCAGCTGGCGCGGGACCACTTCGCCATCCTGAAGGTGGGCCCCGGCGTGACCTTCGCGCTGCGCGAGACGCTGTGGGCGCTGGCCGCCGTCGAGCGCGAATGGGTCGGCAAGGGCGAAGGCCTGGTGGACACCGTGCTGGGCGTCATGCGACAGGAGCCCGAGCACTGGCGCGGCTACTACCAGGACCCTGCCCGACTGGACGTGGACCTGGCCTACAGCTTGAGCGACCGCATCCGCTACTACTGGGCCCACCCCGCCGTGCGCCGGGCCTGCAACACCATGCTGGCCCGGCTGGACGCCTCGCCGCCGCCGCTGACGCTGCTGAGCCAGTACCTGCCGCGCCAGTACGAGGCCGTGCGCGAAGGCCGCATCACCACACACACCGATGCACTGCTCCGTGACGGCACCGTCCAAGCCCTGCGCCCCTATCTGACCGCCTGCGCCGCCTGAACATGACTCTTCTGCACCTCGACCCCGCCGACCTCGCGCACCGCGGCGGCGCCCACACCGCCCGCGAGATCGCCCACCAACCCGACGTCTGGCAAGCCATTCACCAACAAGTGCAGGCCGAGCGACCCGCGCTGGATGCCTTCCTGGCCCCCCTGCTGGCGCTGCCCGACCTGCGCATCGTGCTGACCGGCGCCGGCAGCTCCGCCTTCATCGGCCAGACGCTGGCGCCCGCGCTGCTGAAACTGCTGGGCCAGCGCCCCGGCATCCGCGTCGAGGCCGTGGCGACGACCGACATCGTCTCCAGCCCCGCGCAATGCCTGCAGTCCGAAGTGCCCACGCTGCTGGTGTCCTTCGCGCGCAGCGGCAACAGCCCCGAGAGCCTGGCCGCCGTGGAGCTGGCGGACCGCCTCGTCAAGCGCAGCCACCACCTCGTCGTGACCTGCGCGGCCGAGGGCGCGCTGAACCGCCGCCTGGCCGGCCAGCCGCACGCCCATGTGCTGCTGCTGCCCGACGAGACGCACGACCGCGCGTTCGCGATGACGTCCAGCTTCACCGGCATGCTGCTGGCCGCGGCCTGGGCCTTCGGCCTGACCACACCGCCCGTGACAGCGCTGGCTCAGGCGGCCGCGGCGCTGATGGCCGACGAAGGCGCCCGCCTGCACGCGCTGGCCGAGCGGCGCTTCGACCGCGTCGTCTACCTCGGCAGCAACGCGCTGCAAGGCCTGGCCCGCGAGGCCGCGCTGAAACTGCTGGAGCTGACCGACGGCCAGCTGGTCGCGCTGGCCGACTCGCCGCTGGGCTTCCGCCACGGCCCCAAGACCTTCCTGAACGACCACACGCTGGTGGTCCTCTTCCTGTCCAACGACCCGTACACGCGCCAGTACGACCTGGACCTGCTGCACGAACTGCGCCGCGAAGGCCGCGCCCGCGTGCTGGCGCTCGGCACATTCGGCAGCGCCGACACCGCTCACGCCGACGACGTGCCGCTGGCCCTGCCCGCCAGCGCACCCGATCTGGCGCTGGCGCCCGTGGCGCTGGTGTTCGCCCAATGCCTGGCGCTGCTCGGGTCGCTGCAGCGCGGCATCAGGCCCGACACCCCCAGCGCCTCCGGCACCGTGAACCGCGTCGTCCAAGGTGTCACCATCCATCCTCTAACCCAAGGATGAGCACCATGTTCCTCGGCATCGACGGCGGCGGCACCAAGACCGCCTTCGTCCTCCTCGACGCCGGCGGCCGCCAGCTCGCGCGCCACGACGGCACGACCAGCTACTACCTCGAAATCGGCTTCGATGCGTTGCGCACGCTGCTGCATGACGGCGTGCGGGCGGTGCTGCGCCAGGCCGGCGTGCATGCCGCCGACGTGGCCCACACCTTCGCCGGCCTGCCCGCTCACGGCGAAGACAGCGGCTTGCTCGCCGCCTTCGACACGCTGCTGGACGGCATCGTGCCGCGCAGCACGATGGGCAACGACATGGTCTGCAGCTGGGCCGGCTCGCTGGCGGGCGCCGACGGCATCAGCCTCGTCGCCGGCACCGGCTCCATCGCGTATGGCGAATGGCGAGGCCGCAGCGCCCGCTGCGGCGGCTGGGGCGAGGTATTCGGCGACGAAGGCTCCGCCCACTGGCTGGCCCGCGAGGCACTGGCGCTGTTCTCCCGCATGGCCGACGGCCGCGCCGAGCCCGGCCCGCTGCTGGGCCTGGTGCGCGAGCACTTCGAGCTGAAGGCAGACCTGGATCTGTGCGGCGAGGTCAACGGCAGCGCCCAGCGCAGCGAGCTGGCCCAGCTCGCCCGCCTGACCACCACCGCCGCGAGCGCTGGCGACGCACAAGCCCGCCAGCTGCTGGTGCGCGCGGGCGACGAACTGGCGCTGCTGGCCGCCGGCACCGCACGCAACCTCGGCGTTCCGGCTGGCACGCCGGTGGACGTGTCCTACTCCGGCGGCGTGTTCGCCGCGGGCGAGCTGGTGCTGGGCCCGCTGCAGGCGGCGCTGGCCCGCCGCCTGCCCGGTGCCGTGCTGAAGCGCCCGCGCTTCGGGCCTGAGGTGGGCGCCGCGCTGTACGCCGCACGGCTGGCCGGCCAGCCCTTGTCGGCACAAGCGCTAAGCCTGCTTTCGTAAGCCCGTCGATATCATTCGAAAGTCGGCCTCCCGCCCTTTTGATCCTGCATGCCCGCCTCTGCCACACCTTCCGCGAAAACCGAAAGCCCGCTGCTCATCGACGAGCGGCGCAGGCTGATCCGCGAACTGGTGCAGACGCAGGGCCGCGTCACGGTGGATGAACTGGCCGAGCGCTTCCACACCTCGGTCGTCACCATCCGCAGCGACCTCAACGCGCTGGCGTCCACCGGCGCCGTGCTGCGCACCCACGGCGGCGCGCTGGCCCAGCGCGACACCGAGGAAGTGCCCATCGGCGTGAAGCAGAAGCTGCGCCACGAGCAGAAGGCCCGCATTGCCGCCGAAGCCGCCAAGATGATCCGCGACGGCGAGACCATCCTGCTCGACTCCGGCTCCACGACCGAGGAAATCGCCAAGCAGATCCGCGGCCTGAAGCTGACGTCGCTGAACGTCATCACCAACGCGCTGAACATCGCCGCGCTGCTGGCGACCGTGCCGCACGTCAACCTCATCATGCCGGGCGGCCAGCTGCGGCCGAACTCCTACTCGCTGTCCGGCCCGCAGGCCGTGGCTGCCTTGCAGGGCTTGTATGCGGACCGCCTGTTCCTGGGCGTCGACAGCCTGGACCCCGACATTGGCCTGATGACGCCCCACCTGCTGGAGGCGCAGCTCAACGCCCAGATGATGAAGATCTCGCGGCAGGTGGTGGCCGTGGCGGACGCGTCCAAGCTGATGAAGCGCAACCTGTCGGTCATCGCGCCGGTGGAGCAGCTGGATGTGCTGATCACCGACAGCGGCGCGGATCAGGCCATCGTGGATCAGCTGCGGGGGCGGGGGATTGAGGTGGTGTTGGCCTAACGGGCAGTAGGCGGAACGGGTGCGGCGATCGACAAACGCTTCTCAAGCGTGAAAGGTTTCTGGTTCGGCGCACAGACATTCAATGACATCCTTGCCCGGCAGACTAGGCTCCGCACACCCTAAACACCTTGTACGGAGGAGGCCAATGCTTGGTCTGGTAAGCCCGGTTGGGCTATTGATTGGCGCTGGTATCAAGAAGGTTGTCGAGGGCATCTCCGAGTCCGACAGTTCAACGCCAATTACGAAGCTCAAGGAAGAATCCGTTCGCGCTGAAATCAAGGCCAAAGCGTTGATGTCACAGGCCAAGGTGGAGCAGGAGCTAGCCATCTCCAGGCGGATCGACAGCGCAGAAGAAGTCGAGATTGAGGAGTTCTACGACACGTCAGGCAAGGGGACCGCAGGACTCTCAACAGACGGTGAAGCGATGTCGGTGGGGTTGGGCGGTGAAGGTCGCCGTGTCACACGTCGGGTCATCAAGTTCAAGGGCTGCGCTCCGATGGTGAGTCAGATGGTGAGTCAACCTGTCGCAAGCCAGGAGCCTTGACTGCCCTAGCCCGCCACGTTGCGCGGGGGCTCGGTCGACATGAATCAGTCCCAGCGCAGGTGCACCACCCGATAGCCCTTCGCCTTCAGCGTCTGCAGCAGAAAGGGCATCGCCCTCGCCGTCTGATCCTGCGCATCGTGCAGCAGCACGATGCCGCCGCCGCTCTTGGCCAGCTGACCTAACAGCTTGTCCGCCAGCATCTGCGGCGTCTGGTCGGGCAGCCAGTCCTCGGCGCCGGCGTCGATGGACATGACCGTCACGCCGCGCTCGCGCAGCGCCGCCATCATCGCGGGCGTCTCTTCCAGGAAAGGGAAGCGCCACGACGCCGGTTCGATGCCCAGCACCTCGCGGTAGGCGGCGGTCATCGCGTCCAGGTCGGCGATCTGCGCGGCCGACCACAGCTGCGAGAAGTGCTCGTGCCTAAACCCGTGCATGCCCACCGTGTGACCGGCATCGCGCACCTGGCGGGCCAGCGCGGCGTGCTGGCGCAGCGGCTCGCCGTTCATGAAGAAGCTGGCCTTCACGCACTGGTCCGCCAGCGCCTTCAGCACGAGAGGCGTGGACTCGGGCCGCGGGCCGTCGTCGAAGGTCAGCACCACCTCACCGGGCGCCAGCCCGGGCAGCGCGGCATGCTGGGCCGTGCCCCAGGCGGCAGCCTCGCGCTTGAGCGTCAGCGTGCGCGAGGTGCCCAGAGCGTCGAGGCCGCAGGCAGCCTGCGCAACCCCGGCCATGCACAGGGCCGCCACGGCAAGCGCCTTCACCGCGCCAGCTCCGGCGTGATGCGCAGCATCAGCACGCCGTGCGAGGCGACGGTGCCGGCCACGCGGTCCTTGACGCCCTTCCTGACCTCGCCGGTCCACAGGTTGCGCGTCTGCACGCGCGCGCCAGCGGGCAGGTTCAGCAGCGCCCAGTCGGCGGACATCTCGACGGCCTTGGCGCTGCGGTTGAACAGCACGACCGCCGTGTCGCCACCCTGCAGCGGGCGGGCCCAGACCTCCAGGTCGCCGTCCTTGCGCACGCGGCGCGCGGCCTGGCCCAGCGGGTCCTGGTCCACGTCAATGACGTCCTTGTTGGTCAGGATGCGGCGCGTGTCGGCGTCCATCTTGGACATGTCGTTGCCGGCCACGAGCGGCGCGGCCAGCATGGCCCACAGCGAGAAGTGGCTTTCGTACTCGGTCACGCTCATTCCGCCGTTGCCGACTTCCAGCATGTCGGGGTCGGGCCAGCGGTTGGGGCCTGCGTAGCGCCAGTTGTCGACGTTCAGATCCAGGATGTTGGTCATGCCGATGGACCAGTCCTTCTTGCCCTCCCAGGCGTCGAAGATGTCGCCGGTGGTGCGCCACAGGTGGCCCACGTCGGGACCCCAGCGCTGCGGCTGGTGCGTGCCCCACTCGCAGATGGACAGCACGATGTCACGGCCCGACTCGCGCAGCGCCTTGGCCATGATGGTGTAGGCGGCCTCGGCGTTGCGCGGGCCGGTGTAGCACCAGTCGTACTTCAGCCAGTCCACGCCCCACTTGGCGTACTGGCGCGCGTCCTGGAACTCGTGGCCGGCGCTGCCGGGGCGGCCGCCGCAGGTCAGCGCGCCGGCGTCGGAGTAGAGGCCGAACTTCAGACCCTTGCTGTGCACGTAGTCGGCCAGCGCCTTGATGCCGCTGGGGAAGCGCTCGGGGTCGGCCTGGATGTTGCCGTCGGCGTCGCGGCTCTTCTGCCAGCAGTCGTCGATGACGATGTACTTGTAGCCGGCGTCGCGCATGCCGCTGGCGACCATGGCGTCGGCCTGCTCGCGGATCAGCTTCTCGCTGACGTCGCACTTGAACTTGTTCCAGGAGTTCCAGCCCATGGGCGGCGTGGGCAGCAGCACCGGCTTGGGCGCGTCCAGCTTCAGCGATTCGTGTTGCTGCTGTGCCTGTGCGGGCAGCGCGGCCAGCATGGGCATCAGCATCAGGGCGCCCAGGCGCCACAGCGTCGTCTTCATGGTGCTTGTCTCCGGTCTTTGGTGTTGTCAGTGGCCCGTCACGGCTTCTGCGGGCTCGTCCTTACTGTCGTGCGGGAACGGCGCCAGCCAGGCCAGGATGACCGGCGGCACCGAGAACACCAGCACCCAGCCAAAGAAGTGCAGGTAGTCGTGGCTCACGTAGTTCCACAGCAGGCCGCTGACGCTGCCGGTGCCCCACTTGGTCAGCGCCATGACGCCGGTGGCCATCGCGTAGTGGGCCATGCGGAAGGGCCCGGGGGCGATCTGCTGCATCATGTACAGCATGTGGCCCACCGAGCCCATGCCGAAGCCGAACTTCTCAATGGCGACGATGACGGCGATGGTGACCGTGTCGGTCGGCATCGTCTCGGCCAGGTAGAAGTAGGTCAGGTGCGGCACGTTCAGGATCAGTGCCAGCGTGAAGAAGCTGCGCGGCAAGGTACGACGCGCCACCAGGAAGCCACCCAGGAAGGCGCCGGCGATGAAGGTCAGCGTGCCGACCGTGCCGTTGATGTGGCCCAGCGCTTCGTTGTCCAGGCCCAGGCCGCCGACCTCGCGTGCATCCAGCAGGAACAGCGGGCCGAACTTCTCGATGAAGCCCTCGCCGAAGCGGTAGAAGAAGATGACGGCCAGCATCATCCAGATCTGCGGCTTCTGGAAGAAGGTAACCCAGGCCTCGGCGGTGGACTTCATGCCGCCCGCAAAGCCCTGGCCGTGCAGGTGCGACGGCGAGCCCGGCGGCAGCACGCGCAGGTGGTAGACGCCGAACACGGCCATCGCCGCCGCCGCCAGCGACACGACCACCATCCAGCACTGCACCCAGCTCATGCCATGGTGGTTGTGCAGGTAGCCGGTCAGCGACACGAACAGGCCCGAGGCCACGACGGCGCCGAGGTTCCAGCACATGCCCTGCAGGCCGGCGTAGCGCGCCTGGTCGGTCTTGCTGACGGTGGTCATGAAGACGCCGTCGGCGCAGGTGTCCTGCGTGGCGGACGCGAAGCCCACGAGCCAGAAGAACGCCAGCGACAGCTTGAAGAAGCCCTCCAGCGGCAGCACCAGCGCCACCAGCGCCAGCGCCGCGGCCATCGTGAACTCCATGCTGATGACCCAGAAGCGCTTGCTGCGGTAGGTCTCCAGCAGCGGCGCCCACAGCGGCTTCAGCACCCAGGGCAAGTACATCTGCGAGGTGTACAGCGCGATGTCCTCGTTGGGCACGCCCAGGTTCTTGTAGATGATGGCGGCGACCACGCCCACCATCACGTTGGGCAGGCCCATGGCCAGGTACAGCGAAGGCACCCAGACCAGCGGGTGGCGAGTCGTCGAGGACATGCAGTCTCCGTTTTGTTTTATGACGATCAGCGAGCGGAAGGCGTGAGGGCCTGCAGTGCCGCGGCCACGTAGACCAGCGGCGCATTCCAGTTGATGGCGACCTCGTTGGCAGCGTAGCTGCAGCCATGGTCGATATAGGACAGCGCCGGCAGCGCGGATGGGTAGCGCACCGGGCAGTTCTTCTGGTCCTGCTGGCCTGGGTTGGGGCCGCCGACGATGAAGCCGGGCACCGGCGCCTCAACGCCGTCGGCCTCGGACGGGCGGTGGTGCGGGTGCAGCGGCGAGCGCTGGCCAAAGCCGGTCACGTAGCTGATGCCCAGTGGGTTGCGGCCCAGCACGTAGTCCAGCACGGACTGCGCGGCGTCCAGCTGCGCGCGGTCGCTGCCGACGCGGTAGGCCTGGATCAGCATCAGCGCCTGGTTCAGCGCGTGAGCGTTGCTGCCCCAGACGTAGTCGTTGGCGGACTCCATCGTCAGCCGGTAGGCGGAGTCGCGCCACAGCGTCGCCAGCTCGTCGCCGAAGGCGCGCACGCGCCGGGTCACCAGCTCGGCTTCGGCCTGGGTGAGCTTGTCGCGGTTCTGCGCCAGGCTCACCCACGCCAGGCCCATCACGTCGCCCCAGCCGGGCACGCGCACCGTGTGCCGGTCCAGCGCCAGCGCGTCGCGGTAGGCCATCTCGCCGGTGGTCAGGTACAGCTCGGCGGCGGCCCAGGCGAACTCGTCGTCCAGCCGGGTGTCGCCATATTCGCCGGTGCGCACGTCGGGCGGGTTTTTGTAGGTGACTTGCGGGTTCGCGCGGGACCAACGCCAGGCGGCGACGGCAGCGTCACGCAGGCGGGCCGACAGCCCCGGCCGCTGCGCCTCGAAGGGCTTGAAGACGCGGCTGGCATGGGCCATCACGGCGGCGAAATCCAGCGTGGCCGCCGTGCCCTTGGCGACGACGTAGCGCTCGCCCTTGGCCTCATGCGGCATGACGTTGCCGTCGAAGCCCTTGTTGGTGAGCTTGTGATAGACGCCGCCGTCGGCGGGGTCCTGCATGGTCAGCATCCATTCGAGGTTCCACAGCACCTCGTCCAGCACGTCGGGCAGGTCGTTGCCGCTCTCGGGGATGTTCAGCGTCTGCGCCTTGAACAGCGCCGGAAACTGCTCGTAGGCGGCCAGCAACGTGTAGACGGTGATGCCGGAGTTGACGATGTACTTGTTGTAGTCGCCCGCGTCGTACCAGCCCTTGGGCGACGAGATGCGCGAGCCTTCGGGCCGCTTGTCGCTGGCGGCCGAGGCGTGGATGCGCACCTCGGTGTCGGGGTGGCCGGCCGGCCGCGCCCAGGGGCCGGCGTGGCGGGCCTCCAGCGCGGTGCCGGCGCGGTTGAAGTAGAAGGCCTTGAGGCTGGCGGCCGTCAGTGCCGCGTTGGCGTCGACGGCCACGCGGATGCGCGGCGACGCGGCGACGCCGTCGGCACGCAGCTCGTAGTCGCCCGGCTCCTTCAGCGCCGAGAAGTCGGCCAGCCGCACGGCCTGGCCGGCGGGCGCCCAGGTACGGGTTGCGCCCAGACGGCCACGCAGCACGACCTCGTTGCTGCCCGCGCGCACGACGCGGAACTCGTCGCCGGCCGCACCGGGCAGCGCCGCCCATTTGGCGGCCCCGGGCAGGAAGCCGACCTGGTTGACGGCGACGTCCTGTGCCTGGGCCGCACCGCCCGCGGCCATGGCCAGCAGGCCTGCCGACAGCAGCACGGAGAGACGGGAGGCCGCACGGCGCGGCGAGGGGGTGGTGTTCATGGCGGCGGGATTATGACAACGTTGTCAACGGCCCGACATTGGGGTCGTTGCTCAGTCGATGGGGCCGCCGCCGCCCTCCCGGGGAGGGCTGCGGCGGCCTGGCGGCTTCAGGCGCTCCAGCGCAGCTCCGGCCCTTCGGCCTGGGCCGGGCTGCGCCGGCCGTCGACCTCCAGGCACCAGTCGCGCAGCGCGCCGTCGGTGACGGTGGCGACATAGGCCGAGCCCTGCCGCTCGACGCGACCGCGGGCCGCGAAGCCGCCGCTGGGCGCGGCGACCTCGAAGGCCGCGCTCGCACCGTCGGCCAGTTCGAACACGCGCAGCACGGTGCCGCGGGCGTAGTCGTAGTCCGGCCGCTCGGTCTCAGCGCCCCAGGCGATGACGCTGCCCGGCGCCGCGTACAGCGGCATGGACAGGAAGCCATGCCGCTCACGGTGCCAGCGGCCACCCTGCTTCTTCTCGCCGTTCAGCAGGTGGGTCCACGTGCCTTCAGGCAAATAGAAGTCCACCTCGCCGTCCTCGGTGAACACCGGCGCGACCAGCAGCGACTCACCCAGCTGGTATTGCCGGTCCAGCGGCGCGCAGGCCGGGTCCTGCGGATGCTCCATCAGCATGGAGCGCATCAGCGGCACGCCCGTTGCGGTCGCCTCCACGGCCTTGGCATAGAGGTAGGGCATGAGCTGGTGCTTGAGTCGCGTGAAGACGCGCAGCACGTCGCAGCTCTCCTCGTCCACCAGCCAGGGCACGCGGTAGAAGCTGCTGCCGTGCAGGCGGCTGTGCGAGGACATCAGGCCGAACTGGATCCAGCGCTTGTAGACGGCCGGCGGCGGGTTGCCCTCGAAGCCGCCGATGTCGTGGCTCCAGAACGCAAAGCCGCAGCTCGTCAGCGACAGACCACCGCGCAGGCTCTCGGCCATGGACTCGAAGTTGCTCCAGCAGTCGCCGCCCCAGTGCACCGGGAAGCGCTGGCCCGACGCATAGGTCGAGCGCGCGAACACGATGGCGTCGTCGCCCTGCGCCTCCTGCAGCAGCTCGAACACGGCCTGGTTGTATTGCAGCGCGTAGAGGTTGTGCATCTCCACGGGATCGGAGCCGTCAAAGTAGCTCACGCCCTCGCTGGGGATGCGCTCGCCGAAGTCGGTCTTGAAGCAGTCCGCGCCCATGGCCAGCAGGCGGCGCAGGTGGCCCTGGTACCAGGCCTTGGCGGCCGGGTTCGTGAAGTCCACGATGGCCATGCCGGGCTGCCACTGGTCGGTCTGGAAGGTCAGACCGTTGGTCCTCTTGATGAAGTAGCCGTGCTTCACGCCTTCGGCGAACAGCGGTGAGCGCTGCGCGACGTAGGGGTTGATCCACAAACTGATCTTCAGACCCTTGGCGTGCAGGCGCTTCAGCATGGCCTCGGGCTCGGGGAAGCCGCGGCGGTCCCACTCGAAGTCGCACCACTGGAACTCTCGCATCCAGAAGCAGTCGAAGTGGAACACCGACAGCGGCAGCTCGCGGCGCGCCATCTCGTCGATGAAGTGGGTGGCCGTGGCCTCGTCGTACTGGGTCGTGAACGAGGTGGTCAGCCACAGGCCGAAGCTCCAGGCCGGCGGCAGCGGCGAGCGGCCTGTCAACGCTGTCAGGCGGCGCACGACGTCCTTGGGCGTGGGGCCGGCAACGATGCAGTAGTCCAGGCTCTCGCCCTCGCGGCTGAACTGCACGCGCGCGACCTTCTCCGAGCCGACCTCGAAGGACACCGGTCCGGCCTCGTTGACCAGCACGCCGTAGCCCTTGCTGGTCATGTAGAAGGGCACGCTCTTGTAGGCCTGCTCGCAGGCCGTGCCGCCGTCGCGGTTGCTGTTCTCGACGATCTGGCCGTTCTTGACCCACGGCGTGAAGCGCTCGCCCAGGCCGTAGACGTTCTCGCCGACGGCCAGCGTCAGCTGCTCGTGCACATGGTTGCCCTTGGCGCCCCATTGGATGTAGCCCAGGCTGCGCCAGTCGCTCTTGGTCAGCACGCGGCCGCCCTCGCGGAACACCAGGCTCCAGCCCTCGCCCTTCTTCACCTCGACCGTGAGGGGGCCGGAGGTCAGCGTGGCGTGCGTGTCGGTCTGGGCCGTCTGCACGGCCGGATGGTCGGCGCCCGGCATGGGCACGTGCAGGCGCGGCGCTTGCGACGCGCTGTAGTGCTCCACGCTGACGCGCACGACGCCGCTCGCGGGCGAGGTCAGCGTCACGGTCAGCGTAGGGCCTTGCAGCGTGTCGCCGCGGTGCTTGATGGGGCGGGTCGTGGCAAGCACGACCAGGCGGTCTGCGTGGACTTCAACGGCATAGGCCTCGGCCGCGTAGTGCGCGGCGACGCCCGGCTGAAGCATCCACTGTCCGTCAGTGAACTTCATGGGGTGGTTTCCTGGTTGTCTCCGTTCGGCCGGCTGGGATGCCGGCCCCGTCTTGCTTGTTGTGGTGTGCTTGCCTTCTCCTCAGGCTGGTGCAGGCGCCTTCACGTGACGTGAGATGTAGTCGGCGTGGTCGGGCATGCCCGCCACGGTCTGGGCGATGGCCTGGCGCAGCCGTGCGAAGTGCTGCACCAGGGCGGCTTCGTCGACGAGATCGACGAAGGGGTCGTAGGCCTCGGGCTTGAGCCCCAGGCCCAGGAAGAGGGACACCCAGGACGGCTCGGCAAAGCTGTCCCGGTCGAAGATGGCGACGCGGCCCGTCGTGCGGAACAGCTCGATCTGGTGGGCCAGGTTGTCGGGGATGGGCATGGCCGCGCAGTAGCGCCACAGCTCGCTGTCGCGCCGCTCGGTCAGCTTGTAGTGCAGCGCGATGAAGTCGCGCGTGGACTCGTACTGCTGGCCCATCAGCCGGTTGAACTCGGCCGCCAGGTGCGGCTGGCAGCGCCGGTCCGGCAGGAACTGGATCAACCGCCCGACGCCGTCCATGATGAGCTGGATGCTGGTCGATTCGAGCGGCTCCAGGAAGCCGCCGGACAGGCCGATCGCGACGACGTTTTTCACCCACCCCTGCCGGCGCCGGCCGGTGGTGAAGCGCAACTGGCGCGGCGTGTCCAGCGCCTTGCTGTCCAGGCCCGCCAGCAGCGTGCTCGCGGCCTCGTCGTCGCTGATGAAGCTGCTGCAGTAGACGTGGCCGTTGCCCGTGCGGTGCTGCAGCGGGATGCGCCACTGCCAGCCGGCCGCCTTGGCGGTGGACGTCGTGTACGGCGTCAGCGGTGCGACGCGCTCACTGGGCACGGCCAGCGCGCTGTTGCAGGGCAGCAGCGCGCTCCAGTCCTCGAAGGGCGACTGCATCGCGCCGCCGATGAGCAGTGCGCGAAAGCCCGAGCAGTCGACGAACAGATCGCCCTCGATGCGGCGGCCGTCGGCCAGCTTCACCGCCGCGACGAAGCCGTCCTCGGGCCGCAGCTCCACATCGACGATCAAGCCCTCAATGCGCTGCGTGCCACGCTGCACGGCGTAGTCGCGCAGGTAGGCCGCGTACAGGCCGGCGTCGAAGTGATACGCGAACGAGAACGCGTTGGCAGCGGACGGCGTGTCGCCCTCCGGCGGCGTGAAGCGGTTGCGCCGCGACATCACCGTGGA
Source organism: Roseateles sp. (assembly GCA_036401055.1). Classification (GTDB taxonomy): domain Bacteria; phylum Pseudomonadota; class Gammaproteobacteria; order Burkholderiales; family Burkholderiaceae_C; genus Pelomonas. Next base: position 31,157 of record DASWWC010000109.1, on the reverse strand, counting down.
CGTCGACCAATCCTCGTAGTGCGGCATGTCCTGCACCACGCGGGCGAGCCTCAGCCAGTGCTGCCAGGGCGAGCGGTTCTCGATGGGCGGGCCGAAGTCGCCGAAGCCGTGGAAGAAGCGGTGCCCCACGCGGCCCCAGTCGCGGAACTCGATGCCCAGCTTGAAGCTGCCCTGCGTCCTCCTGACGAAGTCGGCGCCGTCCAGACCCAGCGCGCGGTTGTAGGCGCGGATGGGCGGCAGCGTGGCCTCGCCCACGCCGATGGTGCCGATGTCGGGCGACTCCACCAGCACCAGCTCCGGGCGCGCCTCGCCGGCGCGGGCGAACAGCTGCGCCAGCGGGGCGGCCGCCATCCAGCCGGCGGTGCCACCGCCAACGATGACGATCTTGCGAAGAGACGGGTCGGACATCGGGATCTCGCGAGCGCTGCGCACGCCGGACCGGCAGGGTCCACAGCGGCGAGCGGCGCGATCTTCGTTGCGTCGGCGCCAAACGCGCTAGGGGCTTTCACCCAATTTACTTCGTGCGACGGCCGAACTAATATGCTCCAAAGCCTGCCCTGACAGGCCCTACCAAGTACTAGGAGACAACGCTTGCAGGTCGAAGCCGCCGGCAGCCAGCAGCTGCTCAAGGTCATCAATCGCATGGCACTGGTGAGGCACCTTTGTGCCAACCCGGGGCTGTCGCGTGCCGACCTGGCCGGCGCCGTGGGCCTGACCAAGTCCACCGTCAGCCTGCTGGTGCGCGAGCTGATCAACGAGGGCTGGCTGGTCGAGCGCGAGGTCGTCGCCACCGGTGACCTGGGCCGCCGCCCCACGCCGCTGTTCATCGACCCCAACCGCCTGCTGCTGCTGGGCGCCGAGGTGGGCATCGAGTCCGTGCGCGTCGTCGCGACCTCGCTGACCGGCGAGATGCGGGCCTGCACCGTCGCCAACTACGGCGCCAGCCGCAGCGCCAAGGCCTGCATCAACAGCCTGGCCACCGCGCTCTTGAAGCTGCGCAAGCAACTGGACGCCGGCCAGCAGGTGCTGGGCATCGGCGTGGGCCTGCCGGGCGGCGTCAACGAGGCGCGCGGCGTGCTGCACTTCGCCCCCAACCTGGGCTGGCGCGACGTGGCCTTCGGTGCGCTGCTGGGCGAGAAGCTGCAGGACAGCGCGCTGGCCGGCGTGCCGCTGTTCATCCAGAACGAGGCCGACGTCGCTGCCCTGGGCGAGCTGGAGTTCAACCCCACGCCGGCGTCGGACCCGCTGCTCTACGTGTCCATCAACCAGGGTCTGGGCGCCGGCGTCATCGTCGGCGACCGCCTGCTGACCGGCAGCCGCGGCTTTGCCGGCGAGGTGGGTCACATGGTGCTGCAGTTGGGCGGCCCGCGCTGCTCCTGCGGGCGCCGCGGCTGCGCCGAGGCACTGATCGCGACGCGCGCCATGCTGGGCGACCGCGAGGACCCGACCGCGCTGCGCTCGCTGGCCGAGGTGCGCGCCCATCTGGTGGACGAAGACCCGCTGACGCTGAAGGCCGTCAACTCCGCCGGCCGCCACCTCGGCGTGCTGCTGCAAAACCTGGCCACCGCCTACGACCCCGCCGGCATCGTGCTGGGCGGCGCGGTGGTGGAGCTGGGCGAGCCCTTCCTGAAGCCTGCGCTGGACACGCTGCTGGACTACGCCGCCGCGGCCAGCCTGCCGCCGCCGGCCGTGCGCGTCTCGCGCTTCGGCGCCAACGCCGTGGCCATAGGCGCCGCCGCGCTGGCCCGCTACCGACTCACCCGCCCCGCGCTGCCGCTGGCCGACACGGGCGTCACCCTTGCAGAAGAAACCGCCTGATGTATCTCGGCATTGATCTTGGCACCTCGGAAGTCAAGCTGCTGCTGCTCGACGGCACGGGCCGCATTATCGGCACCGCCGGCAGCGCGCTGACGCTGCAGAGCCCGCAGCCGTTGTGGTCCGAGCAGGACCCCACTGCCTGGTGGCAGGCCACGCAGACCGCCGTGGCCGTGCTGCGCACGACGCACCCGACCGAGTTCGCCGCCGTGCGCGCCATCGGCCTGTCGGGCCAGATGCACGGCGCGGCGCTGCTCGACGCGGCCGACGCCGTGCTGCGCCCCGCGATCCTGTGGAACGACGGCCGCTGCCATGCCGAGTGCACCGAGCTGGAAGCTGCCGCACCCGCGCTGCACGACATCGCCGGCAATCTCGCCATGCCCGGCTTCACCGCACCCAAGCTGCTGTGGGTGCGCAAGCACGAGCCCGAGGTCTTCGCCCGTGTGGCCAGCGTGCTGCTGCCCAAGGACTGGCTGCGCCTGCAGCTGACCGGCGACAAAGTGTCCGACCCCTCCGACGCCGCCGGCACGCTGTGGCTGGACGTGGCGCGCCGCGACTGGTCCGACGAGCTGCTGGCCGCCACAGGCCTGAGCCGCGCCCACATGCCCCGCCTGGTGGAAGCCAGCCAGTCCAGCGGCGTGCTGAGGCCCGAGCTGGCCGCCGCCTGGGGCCTGGGCCCCGAGGTCGTCGTGGCCGGCGGCGCGGGCGACAACGCCGCCAGCGCCATCGGCATCGGCGCCACGCAGCCGGGCGACGGCTTCATCTCTCTGGGCACCTCGGGCGTGCTCTTCGTCGTCAACGACCGCTACCGGCCCAACCCGGCCTCAGCCGTGCACGCCTTCTGTCATGCGCTGCCCCAGCGCTGGCACCAGATGAGCGTCATGCTGTCGGCCGCCAGCTGCCTGCGCTGGTTCTGCAATCTCGTGGGCCAGCACGAGGCAGCCCTGCTGGCCGAGCTAACGTCCAATGACAGCGCAGTCACGGAGCGGGCTCCCACCTTCCTGCCCTACCTGGCCGGCGAGCGCACGCCGCACAACGACCCCTTCGCGCCCGGCGTGTTCCACGGCCTGAAGGCCGCCACCACGCGCGCCGACTGCACCTATGCCGTGCTCGAAGGCGTGGCTTTCGGCCTGGCCGATGGCCTGGCCGCCCTGCGCGCCGCCGGCACCGAGGTGCGCACGCTGTCGCTGGTGGGCGGCGGCTCGCGCAGCCCCTACTGGGCGCAGCTGATCGCCGACGCGCTGGACGTGGAGATCGTCGTCCACAGCGGCAGCGAAGCCGGCGGTGCCCTGGGCGCCGCCCGCCTCGGCTGGCTGGCCGCGGGCGGCGACGTCGCCGCCGTCTGCACCCGCCCCGACATCTCGGCGCGCTTTGCGCCGAGCACAGAACGACATGCCCGCCTGGCCCCGCGCCTGGCGCGCTTCCGTGACCTTTACCGCCGACTCCGATCCGAGACATGAGCTACTTCGAACACATCCAGCCCATCCGCTTTGAGGGCGCCGACAGCCCCAATGACCTGGCCTTCAAGCACTACGACAAGGACCGCATCGTCCTGGGCAAGCGCATGGAAGACCATCTGCGCTTCGCCGCCTGCTACTGGCACAACTTCGTCTGGACCGGCCTGGACCCCTTCGGCGGCGCCACCTTCGAGCGCCCCTGGTTCCAGGGCGGCTCGCCGATGGAGCTGGCGAAGCTGAAGGCCGATGCCGCCTTCGAGTTCTTCAGCAAGCTCGGCATCCCCTACTACTGCTTCCACGACCGTGACGTGGCCCCCGAGGGCGCCACGCCGCGCGAAAGCCAGGACAACTTCAAGCGCATCGTCGAGGTGCTGGCGGCCAAGCAACAGGCCACCGGCCTCAAGCTGCTGTGGGGCACAGCCAACCTGTTCAGCCACCGCCGCTTCATGTCGGGCGCCGCGAGCAACCCCGACCCCGAGATCTTCAAGATGGCCGCGCTGCAGGTGCGCGACGCCATGGACGCCACGCTCAGCCTCGGCGGCGAGAACTACGTGCTGTGGGGCGGCCGCGAGGGCTACGAAACGCTGCTGAACACCCGCCTGGGCCAGGAGTTGGACCAGCTGGGCCGCTTCCTGACCATGGTGGTGGACTACAAGCACAAGATCGGTTTCAAGGGCGCCATCCTCATCGAGCCCAAGCCGCGCGAGCCGTCCAAGCACCAGTACGACTTCGACACCGCCACCGTCTACGGCTTCCTGAAGCGCTACGGCCTGGAGAACGAGGTCAGGGTCAACATCGAGGCCAACCACGCGACGCTGTCGGGCCACAGCTTCGAGCACGAGATCGCCACGGCCGGCGCCCTGGGCATCCTCGGCAGCCTGGACATGAACCGCGGCGACCCACAGCTGGGCTGGGACACCGACCAGTTCCCCAACAACGTGCCCGAGACGGCCATCGCGCTGTACCACGTGCTCAAGGCCGGCGGCCTGGGCTCGGGCGGCCTGAACTTCGACGCCAAGGTGCGCCGCCAGAGCATCGACGCGGCCGATCTGTTCCACGGCCACATCGGCGGCATGGACGTCTGCGCGCAGGCGCTGCTGATCGCCGAAAAGATGATCGTCGACGGCCGTCTGCAGGCCGCGCAGGACGCGCGTTATGCGGGTTGGGACAGCGCCGCCGGCCAGGACATCCTGCAAGGCCGCCGCACGCTGGCCGAGCTGGCCGACGAGGTGCTCGCGAGGAACGTCGACGTCGCCCCCGTCTCCGGCCGCCAGGAGGTGCTGGAGAACCTCGTCAACCGCTTCTGCGCCTGACGCCGTCCGCGCCATCGGCATGACGTCCCTCGCCCCTTTCCACCACATCGCCCGCCGGCACGGGCGATGTTGATCCCAGCGCATTCCCGCCGAACCAGCACCACGACAACGGCCCAGAGCCCCCGAAACCCAGTAGAGGAGACATCGTGAAACAACACCAGAGAACCATCATTTCCCTCGCCGCCGCCCAGGCCGCGCTGCTCAGCAGCGGCCTGGCGATGGCGCAGACCCCGCCCGCGCCGGCAGCCGCCGCGTCGGCCCCCGTCCAGAAGGTCGAGACCGTCGTCGTCAGCGGCCGCCGCGCGGCGCTGGAGTCGGCGCAGCGCATCAAGCAGAACTCCGACGAGATCGTCGACTCCATCGTCGCCGACGACATCGGCAAGCTGCCCGACCAGTCCGTCACCGAGGTGCTGCAGCGCGTCGTCGGCGTGACCATCGACCGCACCATGGCCAAGGGCGACCCCGAGCACTACTCAGTGGAGGGCTCCAGCGTCAACATCCGCGGCCTCTCGTATGTCCGCTCCGAAGTGAACGGCCGCGACACCTTCTCCGCCAACGGCGGCCGCGCGCTGAACTTCGAGGACGTGCCGCCCGAACTGCTGGCCGCGGTGGACGTGTTCAAGAACCCGTCGGCCTCGCAGATCGAAGGCTCCATCGGCGGCCTGGTGAACCTGCGCACCGCCATGCCCTTCGACTACGCCGGCTTCAAGGGCCACATCACGGCCGTCGGCAAGTACAACGAGCTGCAGGGCAAGTTCAGCCCCTCGGCCTCCGGCCTGCTGGCCAACAGCTGGCAGACCGACATCGGCAAGGTTGGCATGCTGCTGAGCCTGGCCAACAGCAAGAGCACCACCCGCACCGACCTCTGGCAGGTCGAGCCCTACTACAAGATCGACGGCACGCACTGGGTGCCCAAGGGTGCGCAGTGGCGCGACTCCAACTTCGAGCGTGACCGCAACGGCCTGTACGGCGCACTGCAGTGGAAGAAGGACAACCTCAGCAGCTCGCTGACCTACTTCCAGTCCAAGTACCGCATGCAGTGGGACGAGAACGCGCTGTTCGCGCAGACCAACCCCTGGAACATCGTCATCGGCAGCGACGCCAAGTACAACAGCAACAACGTCTTCGTCAGCGGCACGCTGACCCAGCCGGCCGACGGCGGCGTCAACTTCGGCGCCGACACGCGCTACATGACGCGCAACTCCAAGACCCGCGACCTGGGTTGGAACCTGGCCTGGAAGGCCAGCGACCGCTGGAGCTTCAGCACCGACCTGCAGCTGGTGCGCTCCAACACCAACGCCTTCGACTCCACCGTCGCCACCGGCCTGCTGATGCCCAAGGAGACGCTGGACCTGACCGGCTCCACGCCGCGCGTCGTCTTCGACGCCGCCGACCTGGCCGCGCTGCAGAACAAGGCCAACTACTACTGGGCCTTCACGATGGAGCACCTGGACCGCAGCAAGGCCGAGCAGAAGGCCTGGCGCGCGGACGCCAAGTTCAACTTCGACCACGCCGTGCTGCAGGACCTGTCCTTCGGCGTGCGCCTGACCGACCGCGACGCCACCACCACCAAGACGGTGCCCGACTACAACTGGTCCGCCATCACGCAGACCTGGCAGCGCGGCTGGGACATCAGCGACGTGGCCTACCTGAGCGATCCGCGCTTCAATGCGCCGGTCACGCTGCACACGTTCAAGAACTTCTTCGGCGGCCAGAACGTGCCCGCCATCTACGTGCCCCACGTGTCCCTGGCCAAGGACTACCCGACCAGCTACGCGGCGCTGCACAAGTACCACGACATCCGCTGCCAGGAGTTCACGGCGGCCAACGGCTGGGGCAGCGGCTGCGCGCCGTGGCAGCCGGCCAGCTTCGGCACCAGCCCGGCCGGCGACAACGAGCAGCACGAGCGCACCCAGGCCGCCTACGCCCAGCTGCGCTTCGACTTCACCGACTCCGGCGCGCCGGTGGACGGCAACGTCGGCCTGCGCGCCGTGCGCACCGAGATGAAGGCCTCCGGCTACACGGTCTTCAACAACAACGCGGGCATCAGTCCGACGCCGGGCCAATCGGTGACCGGCGTGCCGGTGCCAGTCATCGCCAGCTTTGCGGCACCGATCAGCGCCGAGCAGAGCTACATCAACGTGCTGCCCAGCCTGAACCTGCGCTTCAAGGCCAGCGACAAGCTGCAGTTCCGTGCCGCCGTCGCCAAGGGCGTCTCGCGTCCCGACTTCTCGGACATGCAGGCCTACACGTCGATGGAGCTGACGACGACCAAGCACACGGAGAACAACGACTCCGTGCTGGTCATCGACGCCGTCAACCTCAGCGGCACGGCCAACGGCAACCCGCTGCTCAAGCCGGTCAAGTCCACCCAGCTGGACCTGACCGCCGAGTGGTACTTCGCCAAGAACGGCTCGCTGACGCTGGCGGTGTTCAACAAGCAGCTGGACGACATCATCGTCAAGCAGTCGGCCACCACCGTGCTGCGCGACGCTGCCGGCAACCCGCTGAACTTCACCGTCACGTCGCCGGTCAACGGCGCCAAGGGCCACGCCCGCGGCTTCGAGATCGCCTTCCAGCGCTACCTCGACATGCTGCCGGGCTGGATGTCGGGCATCGGCGTGCAGGCCAACTACACCTACGTGGACAGCAAGACCACACCGTACAACCCGGTCACGACGCCGTTCTGCGCCGGCACCAGCACGAACGCCGACAACCTCAACCTGAACATCAACGGTTGCGACACCGACGGCCGCACCTTCGGCAACCTGCCGCTGACCAACCTTTCCAAGAACGCCTACAACCTGGCGCTGCTGTATGACTGGGGCCCGTTCTCGGCGCGCGTGGCCTACAGCTGGCGTTCCAAGTACCTGCAGGGCGTCAACGTCAACGGCACCCGCGGGGGTGACGGCCGCCTCGCCAACGCCACCGGCGTGGCCTACGCGCTGCCGACCTGGAGCGACGACTACGGCCAGGTCGATGCCGGCGTCAACTACCGCATCACCGACAAGTTCAGCGTCAGCCTGGAAGCGCAGAACCTGAACAACGCGCTGGCCCGTCAGCTGATGCAGCAGAACATCGGCCTGATGACGCGCGCGGTCAACTACACCGGCCGCCGCTACTCGGTGCAGGCCAGCTACTCGTTCTAATCTCCGGCAATTCCGGCGGCCTCCCTGCGCGAGGCCGCCGGCTTTTTCCACTTACACCCGAATCCCCGATGACGAAGAAGCTCCTCCTCGCAGCGGCCCTGGCCTGCCTGCTCAACGCCGCCGGCGCCGCCGAGCTGCCCCGCCTCGTCGCCAAGGACGGCCGCCACGCGCTGCTGGTGGACGGCAAGCCCTTCCTCATCCTCGGTGCTCAGGCGCACAACTCCAGCAACTACCCGGGCGCGCTCAAGCCCGTCTGGGACGCCGCCAACGACCTGCACGCCAACACCGTGCTGATGCCGGTGGCCTGGGAGCAGGTCGAGCCCGTCGAAGGCAAGTTCGACTTCAGCTTCGTGGACACGCTGGTCAAGGAAGCCCGCCAGCAGAAGAAGCGCCTCGTGATCCTGTGGTTCGCGACCTGGAAGAACACCAGCGCGCAGTACACGCCCGAGTGGGTCAAGCTGAACCCGAAGCGCTTCCCGCCCAATCTCGACCAGGAAGGCAAGCCCAACTACAGCCTCAGCCCCTTCGGCGCCGAGACGTTGAAAGCAGACAAGCGCGCCTTCGTCGCGTTCATGTCGCACCTGAAGAAGATCGACGCCACCGAGCGCACCGTGCTGATGGTGCAGGTGCAGAACGAGGTCGGCACTTACGGCCTGGTGCGCGACTTCGGCAAGGCCGCGCAGGCCGCCTTCGAGCAGCCCGTGCCCGCCGCCGTGCTGGCGCGGCAGAAGCCCAAGGCCGCCGCGAGCGGCACCTGGCGCCAGGTCTACGGCGACTACGCCGACGAGTACTTCCACGCCTGGGCCGTGGCCCGCTACATCGGCGAGATCGCCGCCGCCGGCCGTGCGGTGTACGACCTGCCGATGTACGTCAACAACGCGCTGCGCGACCCGCTGGAGCAGCCGCCCAAGCCCTGGAACAAGAACTTCGCCAGCGGCGGCCCGACCTGGGACGTCATCGACATCTACAAAGCGGCCGCCCCCGCCATCGACATCGTGGGCCCCGACATCTACCGGCCGGAGTCCGACCAGGTCAACGCCAACCTGAAGCTGTTCCAGCGCCCGGACAACGCGCTGTGGGTGCCCGAGTTCGGCACCAAGCCCGCCTATGCGCGCTTCATCTACGCCATGCTGGGCCGCGGCGCCATCGGCATCTCGCCGTTCGGCACCGACTACTTCGACTACACCAACTACCCGCTGGGCACGCTGGCCACGGACAAGAAACTGGTCGAGCCCTTCGAACGCGTCTACCGCATGTTCGCGCCCATCCAGCGCCAGTGGGCGCAGTGGTCCTTCGACGGCAAGGTGCGCGGCATCGGCGAGGGCGACGACCGCAAGCCGCAGCAGCTGGACTTCCCCGGCTGGTCGGCCAAGCTGACCTACCGCATGGGCCGCTTCGGTGAGTCCGCCTGGGGCGGCGAGTTTGCCAAGCCGGCCGCCGGCACCGAGGAGCCCGAAGGCGGCGCGGCCATGGTGCAGCTTGGCGCCGACGAGTTCCTGCTCATCGGCCAGCGCGTGCGCGTGCGCATGGAACCGGCCGAAGGCACGAGCGGCATGATGCTGCGCGCCGAGCAGGGCCGCTTCGACGCGCAAGGCCACTGGGTCATGGAGCGCGTGTGGAACGGCGACCAGGTGGACTACGGCCTGAACCTGCCCGCCGAGCCGGTGATGCTCAAGATCAAGATGGGCCGTCCGGCGCCATGAAGCCCCTCGTCCAAGGCGTACCTTGGCCGGTCCCCCGCGGGGACGGCGATGCTTGCCGGATTGACCGGCAAGCGCATCGCCTCAGGCGGGCCGGCTTGGGAGCGGCCCGGCGCTCGGCCCGCGAAAGCAAAGCATGATGCAACGCCGCCAATTGCTGCAGGCCGCCGGCCTGCTCACGCTGCCCGCCTGGGCCGCCGAAGGCTCGCCCGCCTACGAGTGGCGCAGTCTGACCTATGGCGCCGGCGGCTTCATCGACGGCTTCGTCTTCCACCCGCGCGAGCCGGGCCTGCTCTACGCCCGCACCGACATCGGCGGCGCCTACCGCTTCGACCCCAAGGGCCGATGCTGGCAACCGCTGCTAGACCACCTCGGCAAGGACGACGGCGATCTGATGGGCGTGCTCAGCATCGCCGTCGACCCGACCGACGCCAACCGCGTCTACGCCGCCTGCGGCCTCTACACCGGCGAGTGGGCGCGCAAGGCTGCGCTGCTGTCGTCCAGCGACCGCGGCGCCACCTGGCAGACGCATGAGCTGGGCCTGCGGCTGGCCGGCAACGGCCCCGGCCGCGGCAGCGGCGAGCGCCTGCAGGTGGACCCGAACCGCCCAGAGCGACTGCTGCTGGGCACCACGCAGGACGGCCTGCAGCAGAGCAGCAACCGCGGCACAAGCTTCAGCCGCGTCGGCGGTTTTCCCGGCAAGCATGTGTCCCTGGTGCTGTTCGACCCCAAGGCCAAGGCCCTCTACGCCGGCAGCCACGACCAGCCCGGCCTGTACGCTTCCACCGACGACGGCGCCAGCTTCAAGCGCATCGCCGAGCTGCCGGCGCAGGTGCCGCAGCGCGCCGCGCTCGGGCCCGACGGCTCGCTCTACGTCAGCTTCGCCGCGGGCGACGCCGGCCAGGTGGTGAACCCCAGCAACGCCAGGACCGGCAGCGTCTGGCGCCGCACGCCCGAGGGCCAGTGGCTCGACATCACGCCGTCCAGGCCGAGCGCCAACCAGACCTTCGGCTACTCCGGCCTCGACACCGATGCGCAGCGCCCCGGCCGCGTCGTCGTGACCACCATCGAGCGCTGGAACGGCGGCGACGAGATCTACCTCTCCGACGACTTCGGCAAGACCTGGACGCCGCTGAGCCCGCGCTCCCGCTTCGACGCCAGCACCCACCCCTGGCTGCAGGCCTACCAGGCCAAGCGCCACGACAAGGCCGGCCACTGGATGGCCGACTTCAAGATCGATCCGCACGACGGCAAGCACGCCGTCTACGGCACCGGCTACGGCCTGTGGATGACCGCCAACCTCGGCGCAGACCCGGTGGACTGGGCCTTCACGGTGGACAACCTCGAAGAGACCGCCGTGCTGGGTCTGGAGAGCCCCTCGGGCGGCGCCTCGCTGCTGGCGGCGATGGGCGACGTGTCCGGCGCCGCGTGGGACGACCTCGCGCAAGGCCCGAAGAACGGCCTCTTCCTGCCCGCGGGCGAGACCAATCGCTCCATCGCGGTCGCCGAACTCAACCCCGGCATCGTCGCGCGCACGTCCGACGGTGCGGCCAACGGCGGCTACTGGTCGCCCGACGGCGGCGCCAGCTGGCGCCCCTTCGGCCCCAGCACGCGCAACGCCAAGACGCCGGAAGGCTGGACCGCCTCCAGCGGCCGCATCGCCGTGTCGGCCAAGGGCGGCTTCTTCCTGTGGGCGCCCGACAAGCAGGCCGCGCTGTTCTCGCGCGACCGTGGCAAGACCTGGGCCACCGCCCAAGGCTGGCCCGAAGCCCGCGACGTGACGCTGACGCCCGTGGCCGACCGTGCCCTGGAAGGCGTGTTCTACGTGCTGGACCCCGCCAACGGCCGCATCCTCGTCAGCGTGGACGGCGGCGCCAGCTTCCAGCCCGGCATCACCGGCCTGCCGCGGCTGCAGAACTGGCAGAGCGCCCAGTTGGTCTGCGCGCCGGGCAAGCCGCGTGACCTGTGGCTGGCCACGCCCGAAGGCCTGCTGCATCTGCCCGGCATGGATGCCCGGCCCCGCACCCTGCGCGGCGTGGCCGAGCCCTGGCGCGTGGCCATCGGCAAGGCAGCGCCGGGCGCGAGCTATCACGCCATCTACGTGTGGGGCAAGGTGGCCACCGGCAGCGCCGACCCCGTCGAGGGCCTGTACCGCTCCATCGACGCCGGCGCCAGCTTCCAGCGCATCAACGACGACGCCCATCGCTACGGCCGCCTGGGCGCACTGGCCGCCGACCCGCTGGAGTTCGGCGTCGTCTACCTTGCGCCCGAGGGGCGAGGCGTCGTCATCGGCAAGCCCCGCGCATGAAGCGTCTGCTCGTCACCCTGTGCCTGGCCGTCGCGCTGCCCTTGCAGGCGCGCGAGCTGGTGCTGCACTACGACCGGCCCGCGCCCGACACGCCCCAGGGCTGGGAGCAGCAGGCGCTGCCCATCGGCAACGGCCGCCTGGGCGCGATGCTGTTCGGCCAGGTCGCGCGCGACCGGCTGCAGTTCAACGACATCACGCTGTGGACCGGCGACACGAAGACCATGGGCGCCTACCAGCCCTTCGGCGACGTGGTGCTGACGCTGGACGGCGCCGACACACCGGCCAGCGCCTACCGCCGCGAGCTGGACATCGCCCGCGCCGAGCACCGCCTGGGCTACACGCAGGACGGCGTGCGCTTTGCGCGCGAGACCTTCGCCAGCCACCCGGCGCAGGTGCTGGTCTGGCACCTGCACGCCAGCGCGCCGGGCCGCTACCACGGCCGCATCGCGCTGACCGACCGGCACGGTGCGGCGCTCAGCGCGGCCAACACCACGCTGAGCGCGGTCGGCGCGCTGCCCAACGGCCTGGCCTACGCCAGCCAGCTGCGCGTGCTGCATGAGGGCGGCAGCGTCGCCGTCGAAGGCAACACGCTGCGCTTCAGCGGCTGCACTTCATTGACGCTGATCCTCGGCGCCGGCACCAGCTTTGCCGATGGCCAGCCGCCGCTGCCGCGCGTGCAGGCGCAGGTGGCCGCCGCGGCGGCCAAGCCCTGGCAGCAGCTGCGCGCCGAGCACCACGCCGACGTCGACGCGCTGCTGGGCCGCGTCAGCCTGGACCTCGGCACCAGCCCGGCCGCGCGCCGTGCGCTGACGACCGATGCGCGACTGGCCGCCTACACACAGTACGGCGACGACCCCGAACTGGAGGCGCTCTACTTCCACTACGGCCGCTACCTGCTGGTCAGCAGCTCGCGCGATTCGTTGCCCGCCAACCTGCAAGGCCTGTGGAACGACCACCTGCAGCCGCCGTGGAACAGCGACTACCACTCCAACATCAACCTGCAGATGAACTACTGGCCGGCCGAGGTGACGAACCTCGCCGAGGCCGCGCGGCCCTTCCACCGCTTCGTGCAGCGGCTGGTGCCCGAATGGCGCAAGGCCGTGTCCGAACGCGCCGCGCTGGCGCTGAAGGACCCGACCGCGTTGCCGCCCGAGACGCCGCCCTGGGACCACTCCGTGCAGCCGCCGCAGGAGACCTTTTTGACCGCGAGCGGCAAGCCCGTGCGCGGCTGGGCGCTGCGCACCGAGACCAACCCGTTCGGCCACCAGGGCTACCTGTGGAACATGACCGGCAACGCCTGGTACGCGCGCCACTTCTGGGAGCACTACGCGTTCACGCAGGACAAGGCCTTCCTGCGCGACGTAGCCTGGCCGGTGCTGAAGGAGGTGGGCCAGTTCTGGGCAGACCGGCTGAAGGCCTTGCCCGATGGCCGCTTGGTGGCGCCCAACGGCTGGTCGCCCGAGCACGGCCCCATCCAGGACGGCGTGGCCTACGACCAGCAGATCCTGTGGGACCACTTCGACAACATGGCGCAGGCCGCGGCGGTGCTGGGTGACCAGGCCGCGCAGGCGCGTGCGGCGGCCATCCGCGACCGCCTGGCCGGCCCGCGCATCGGCAGCTGGGGCCAGCTGCTGGAATGGCTGGACGAGCTGACCGACCCGGTGCTGGACACGCCGAAGGACACGCACCGCCACGTGTCGCACCTGTATGCGCTGTATCCCGGCCGGCAGATCTCGCCCGCACGCACGCCCGAGCTGGCCGCCGCGGCGCGCAAGACGCTGCAGGCGCGCGGCGACGTCAGCACCGGCTGGTCGATGGCCTGGAAGATCGCGTTCTGGGCGCGGCTGCGGGACGGCGACCACGCCCATCAGCTGCTGCGCGGCCTGCTGGCCCAGCCCGGCGCGCGCAAGGCCCGCGAGGGCGGCGAGGTGCACCAGGGCGGCACCTACCCCAACCTGCTGGACACCCACCCGCCGTTCCAGATCGACGGCAACTTCGGCGCCACCGCCGCCATCGCCGAGATGCTGCTGCAGTCGCACGACGACGCCCTCACGCTGCTGCCCGCGCTGCCCGCCGCCTGGCGCGACGGCGCGGTGAAGGGCCTGCGCGCGCGCGGCGGCTTCGAGGTGGACATGGCCTGGGCCGACGGCCAGCTGACGCGCGCCACGGTACGCTCCGCCGCCGGCGCGGGCGGTGGCCGCGTCCGCGTGGGCGGGCGCATCGTCGAGCTGAAGCTCCAGCCCGGCCAGTCGCGCACGCTGAGCGCCAAGGACCTGCACTGACATGAACCGCTTCCTGCTCGCGCTGCTGGCCGCACTGCCGCTGACAACGCAGTCAATGACGCTGGACGACGGCAAGCCTGCGCCCGGCTGGCACATCGCCGTGACCGATTTCGAGGGCGAGGCCCGGCTGACAGGCGACCGCGTCACCGTGCCCAAGCCGGCCAACCCGCGCGTGCCCAACAGCCGTGTGGCGGCACGCCGTGGTGACGACGGTGCCGTGACGCTGCAGTTCAGCAACTCGTGGATCGCGCAGGCCCGCTGGCAGGGCGGCCAGGCGCTGGACCTGCGCAGCTACCTGCCGCACGGCACCGTGGAGTTCGATCTGGACGTCATCGACCTCGCGCGCGGCGGCATGAAGTTCAAGCTCGGCTGCGGCAAGGACTGCGCGCGCAAGATCCCGTTCCTGTTCGCCGGCCGCGAGTTGGTCGGCAAGGGGCGCCAGCGCATGAGCTTCGCGCTGAAGTGTTTCTGGCGCGACGGCGACGACTTCAGTGCCGTGGACGTGCCCTTCACGCTGGAAGGCACGGGCAGCGGCGAAATCCGGGTCGCGAACCTCCGCATCAACAAGCGTGGCAAGGCGACGACCGCCTGCCCCGACTACCGCACGCAATCCGTCACGCCGCAGCGGCTGCAGGAGTCGTGGGCTGTCGACTGGTGGCTGCCGCGCCACGAGGTCAAGCTGGCCGAGATCCGCGCCCACCGCGACGCCGGCCGGCGCGTGGACCTCGTCTTCCTCGGCGACTCCATCACGCAGGGCTGGGAGAACGAGGGCAAGGCCGCTTGGGGCCAGCACTTTGCCCAGCACAACGCCGTCGCGCTGGGCTTTGGCGGCGACCGCAGCGAGAACCTGCTGTGGCGCCTGCAGCATGGCGAGCTGGACGGCATGGCGCCCAAGGTGATCGTCATGATGATCGGCACCAACAACACGGGCGAGCGGCTCGAAGACCCGGCACTCACCGTCGCGGGCATCCGGGCCAACCTCGCCGAGATCCGCAAGCGCCAGCCGCAGGCCAAGGTGTTGCTGCTGGCGCTGTTCCCGCGCGGCGAGAAACCCGACGACTTGCTGCGCCGGCACAACGCCAGGATCAACGCGCTGCTGCCCGCCCTCGCCGATGGCAAGCGCGTCGTCTTCCTCGACATCGGCCCGAAGCTGATGAACCCGGACGGCACGCTGTCCAAAGACATCCTGCCCGACTTCCTTCACCTCAGCCCGCAGGGCTACGACATCTGGGCCCGCAGCCTGGAAGCCACCTTGACCTCTCTGATGGCGCCCTGACGGCGCTGGTGACCTGACCCCATGACCGCACTGACCTACTCCAGCCCCTTCCCCGCCGACTTCCTGTTCGGCGTTGCCGCCGCGTCCGCCCAGATCGAGGGCGCGGCCTTCGTGGACGGCAAGGGCGAATCCATCTGGGACCGGTTCTCCCGCACGCCCGGCAAGGTGCACGACGGCGACACGCTGGACGTGGCCTGCGACCACTACCACCGCTTCGACGAGGACTTCGCGCTGATGGCGTCCCTCGGCTACAAGCACTACCGCCTGTCCATCGCCTGGCCGCGCATCTTCCCCAACGGCGACGGCGAGCTGAACCAGGCCGGCCTGGACTTCTATCACCGGCTGTTTGCCAGCATGAAGAAGCACGGCATCGAGCCCTGGGTGACGATGTTCCACTGGGATCTGCCGCAGAGCCTGGAAGACCGCGGCGGCTGGACCTCGCGCGTGACGGTGGACGCCTTCGCCCGCTATGCCGACACCATCGTCAAGGCCTTCGCCGGCGAGGTGAAGCACTGGATCACGATGAACGAGATCCGCTGCTTCACGCTGCTGGCCTATGGCTACGGCACCAAGGCGCCGGGCCGCAAGGAGAGCGCAGCCGTCGTCAACCAGACCTTCCACCACGCGCTGCTGTGCCATGGCCACGGCGTGCGCGCGGTGCGCGAGTTCGGCGGCGCCGGCGCGGTCGTCGGTCTGACCGACAACCTGGACGTCTGCATCCCCGTCACCGAGACGCCCGAGGACATCGCGGCCGCCAAGGCCTGGTTCCTGGAGAAGAACGCCCACGTGCTGGGCGCGATGCATGCCGGCCAGTACCCGGCCGACTACCTGGCCCGCGTCGGCGCCGACGCGCCCCCGGTCGAGCCCGGCGACTTCGACCTCATCAGCCTGCCCACCGACCACCTCGGTCTGAACATCTACACCGGCACCTATGTGCGCGCCGGCAAGGATGGTGCGTGGGAAATCGTCGCCCTGCCCGCCAACTACCCGAAGGCCGACAGCCCCTGGCTGCACATCGCGCCGCAGTGCATCTACTGGGCCACGCGCTTCGCGGCCGAGTGCTACGGCCACCAGGCCCTCTACATCACCGAGAACGGCTGCGGCTACAACGACGAGCCGGTGGTGAACGGCGAGGTGCTGGACCTGCACCGCCGCGACTTCCTGCGCAACCACCTGCGCGAAGCCCATCGCGCCATCAGCGACGGCGTACCGCTGAAAGGCTACTTTCTGTGGAGCTTCATCGACAACTACGAGTGGGAAGACGGCTACCAGCGCCGCTTCGGCATCGTGCACTGCGACTACGAGACGCTGGCGCGCACGCCCAAGCTGTCGGCGCGCTACTACGCGCAGGTCATCAAGGCTCGCAAGATCCTGTGAGCCCCTCGTCCAGTTCTGCCGCGCTGAACGCGGGCACACCTAGCCGGTCCCCCGCGGGGACGGCGATGCTTGCCGGATTAACCAGCAAGCATTGCCCTACGCGGGCCGGCTTGGGAGCGGCCCGGCGCTCGGCCCGCACTGGAGCATGTGGTCGCCCTATATTCCTCGCGCCGCCACGGGCCTGTCGCCCGCCATGCGGTCCAACGAGGAACACCCGATGACTTCGCTCCGCTCCCCGCGCCGCCGCCAACTGTTTGCCGCCGCCGCCCTGGCCCCCACGGCGTCGCTTGCCGCCACCCCGCAGCACCTTGCTGCGCCAGGGACGACAACGCTGACATACGCCAGCCAGTTCCCCGCCGATTTCGTGTTCGGCGTCGCTGCGGCCTCCGCGCAGATCGAGGGGGCGGCCTTCGAGGACGGCAAGGGCGAGTCCGTCTGGGACCGCTTCGCGCGCATCCCCGGCAAGGTGCACGGCGGCGACACGCTGGATGTGGCCTGCGACCACTACCACCGCTTCGACGAAGACTTCGCGTTGATGGCCTCGCTGGGCATCAAGACCTACCGCCTGTCCATCGCCTGGCCGCGCATCTACCCCAAGGGCGACGGCGAGCTGAACCAGAAAGGACTGGACTTCTATCACCGCGTCTTCGCGAGCATGAAGAAGCACGGCATCGAGCCCTGGGTCACGCTCTTCCACTGGGACATGCCCCAGGCTCTGGAAGACCGCGGCGGCTGGACCTCGCGCGTGACGGTGGATGCCTTTGCGCAGTACGCCGACACGGTGGTGAAGGCCTTCGCCAAGGACGTGAAGCACTGGATCACGCTGAACGAGATCGTCTGCTTCACGCTGCTGGGCTATGGCACCGGCACCAAGGCGCCGGGCCGCAAGGAAAGCAACAAGGTCGTCAACCAGACCTACCACCACGCGCTGCTGTGCCATGGCCATGGCGTGCGCGCGGTGCGCCAGTTCGGCGGCAAGGGCGCCGTCGTGGGACTGACCGACAACTGCGCCGTGGCCGTGCCTGTGTCCGAGAAGCCCGCCGACATCGCCGCCGCCAAGGCCTGGTTCATCGACCGCAACGCGCAGATCCTGGGCGCCATCCAGGCCGGCAAATACACCGAGAACTTCCTGAAGCGCGTGGGCGCCGACGCGCCCGACGTGAAGCCGGGCGACTTCGACCTCATCAGCCTGCCGACTGACTTCCTGGGCCTGAACATCTACAGCGGTACCTTCGTGCGCGCCGGCAAGAACGGCGGCTACGAGGCCGTCACCAACCCGGTCAACTACCCGCGTGCGGACAGCACCTGGCTGCGCCTGGTGCCGCAGGCCCTCTACTGGGGGCCGCGCTTCTGCCACGAGGTCTATGGCCACCAGGCCATCCACATCACCGAGAACGGCTGCGGCTACGACGACGAGCCGGTCGCCAACGGCGAGGTGTTCGACCTGCACCGCCGCGACTACGTGCGCAGCTATCTGCGCGAGGCGCACCGGGCGATTGCCGACGGTGTGCCGCTGAAGGGCTACTTCCTGTGGTCCTTCATCGACAACTTCGAATGGGAAGACGGCTACCAGCGCCGCTTCGGCATCGTGCACTGCGACTTCCAGACGCAGAAGCGCACGCCCAAGCTGTCCGCCCGCTATTACTCCGACGTCATCAAAGAGCGAAGAATCCTGTGAACGCCAGCACCCTCCACATGCCCCAGGCCGTGCCGTCCTCCGGCCGGCTGCCGATGAAGCAGAAGATCGGCTTCGGCCTCGGTTCCATCCTGGACATGTGGGGGCACTGGCTCTACCCGGCGCTCGCCTTCCACGTCTTCAACATCTTTCTGGGCGTTGCGCCGGGGCTGATCTCCACGGTTCAGATGGTGAAGGTGTTCATCGACGCCGCGAGCGACGCGATCTTCGGCTGGCTGTCCGACAACACGCGCACGCGCTACGGCCGCCGCCGGCCGTTCATCCTCATCGGCGGCGTCCTGGCCGGCATCGGCCTGCCGCTGATGTTCGCCGTCGGCAAGGACTGGACCCAGACGCAGTACTTCATCTTCATGCTGGTCAGCATGCTGATCTACGTGCCGGTGATGGCCTGCTTCAACATGCCCTGGGTGAGCTTGGGCTCGGAGATGACGCCGGACTATCACGAACGCACCACCGTGATGGCCATCCGCAACGCCATCCAGAAGGGGCCGGAGCTGGCGATGTTCTTCGCCGCGCAGTTCACGACGCTGGCCATCTTCAACGACCCGGTCACCGGCAAGGCCGACATCCTGCGCGGCGCGCAGACCTACTGCGCCATCCTCGGCGCCATCATGGTGGCGGCGTCCATCGCCATCTTCCTGCTGGTGCGCGAGCGCTACTACGAGAAGCTGGTGTCGCACACGCAGACCCACATCCCGTTCAAGGACACGCTTTGGCGCACGCTGCGCTGCAAGCCCTTCCGCAACGTGCTAGCGCTGTCGCTGGCCTACGGCCTGGGCACCGCGATGGTGGGCGCGCTCGGCTACTACGCGACCGTCTACTACGTCTGCAAGGGCGACGTGAAGCTGGCCACCCAATGGAACACCGCGATGGGCCTGGCGGGCATGGCCTTCGGCTTCGCCGGCATCCCGTTCTTCACGTGGATCGCCCGCCAGTGGGGCAAGCGCACGGGGCTGGTCGTCGTGCTGCTGATGGCCATCGCCGCCTTCATCGGCGACTGGTGGCTGTACGACCCCGAGCTGCCTTATCTGCAACTGTTCGCCTGCGGCTTCGTCGCCTTCACCGGCGCCGGCTTCTGGACGCTGTACGGCGCCACCATCGGCGACGTGGTGGACTACGACGAACTGCAGACCGGCCAGCGCCGCGAAGGCTCGTTCTCGGCCTGCCAGTCGTGGATCTCCAAGGTCGGCATCGCGCTCGGCGTGGGCGCCTCCGGCTGGATCCTGCAGTTCACCGGCTTCGACGCCGCCAAGGAAGGCGCGCAGTCACCCGAGGCCATCTTCTGGATCCGCTTCCTGCTGTCCGGCATCCCGGTCGTCGGCCTGGTCATCGCGCTGGCCGCCATCCTGCGCTTCCCGCTGACCGAGGCACGCATGCAGGACATCCGCAAGCAGCTCGAAGCCAAGCGGGGCACGGTGTGAGCATCTCGCGTCGCATGGCCATGCAGGCCACCCTGGCCGGCGCGACGCTGCCCGCAGCCACATCGGCGCTCGCCGCGCCGCGCTTCGCCGCCGGCATCGAAGGCCAGCGCCAGGCCGACCTGGGCAACGGGACCTACATCAACCCCATCGTCGCGGGCGACCACGCCGATCCGACGATCCTGAAGGACGGTGCCGACTACTACATGACCTTCTCGTCCTTCCAGTCCTACCCGGGCGCCGTCATCTGGCACTCGCAGGACCTGGTGAACTGGACGCCCATCACCGCCGCGCTTCATCAACCCATCGGCACCGTCTGGGCCATGGATCTGATCAAGCACCAGGGGCGCTTCTACCTCTACATCCCGGTGCTGCAGGACAACGGCACGGGCACCTACGTCATCCACGCCGACGACATCCGCGGCCCGTGGAGCGCGCCCATCGACCTGAAGCTGCCGGGCTGCATCGACCCCGGCCACGTGGTGGGCGAGGACGGCCGGCGCTACCTGTTCGTCAACGGCGGCCGCCGCGTGCGGCTGAAGGACGACGGCCTGGCCACTGACGGCCCGCTTGAGGACAACGCCTGGAAGCCCTGGCAATACCCCAAGGACTGGGTCGTCGAGATGTTCGCGCCCGAGGGGCCCAAGCTGTTCCGCCGCGGCGAGTGGTTCTACCTGATCAGTGCCGTCGGCGGCACGGCCGGGCCGCCCACCAGCCACATGGTCACCGTGGCCCGCTCGCGTTCCGTGCACGGGCCGTGGGAGGACGCGCCGAACAACCCCATCGTGCGCACGACGAGCGCCAGCGAACCCTGGTGGTCGCGCGGCCACGCCACCGTCGTCGAGGGACCGGCCGGGGATTGGTGGATGGTCTATCACGGCTACGAGAACGGGTTCCGCACCCTCGGTCGGCAGGCGCTGCTGGAACCGGTGGAGTGGACCCAGGACGGCTGGCTGCGCGCCAAGGGCGGCACGTTGAGCAAGCCCCTGCCCAAACCGCGCGGTGGCAAGCCCAGCAAGGCGGGCTTTGCGCTGTCGGACGATTTCTCCAGCGGCAAGCTGGGCCTGCAATGGGCCTTTCATGCGCCGGGGCCGGACGAGGCCCAGCGCCTGCGCTTCGAGGACAAGGCCCTCGTCATCCGCGGCAAGGGCAAGGCACTGCCGGACTCGTCGCCGCTGACCTGCGCCTGCGGCGACCGCAGCTACGAAGTCTCGGTCGAGCTGGAGATCACGGGTGACGGCCACGGCGGCCTGGCGCTGTTCTACGAGGAGCGCGGCCACGTCGGCATCGCCTTCAGCACCACGCAGATGCTGACCTACGGCTACGGCCAGGAGCACGGCTGGATGCGCCACAGCATGGCGACCAAGCGCGTCCACATCCGCCTCGTCAACCGCGAGAACGTCATCACCTGGCACTACTCCCACGATGGCGGCAAGACCTGGACCCAGCACTCCTGGCAGATGGAGGTCTCCGGCCTGCATCACAACGTGTTCGGCGGCTTCGTCAGCCTGCGCCCCGCGCTGTTCAGCGCCGGCAAAGGCGAGGTCCGCGCTCGCAACTTTGTCTACAAAGGACTCCCCGCATGACCTCCCGCCGCCAACTGCTCGCCGCCGCTGCCGCCATGCCCCTGGTCGCCCACGCCGCCTCTGCTGATCCCGGCAAGCCGCGCCGCATCGTGCTGGACGTGACGCAGGCCAGGCAGCCGCTGGACCGCTTCTTCGACCACTGCGTCGGCGCCGACTACCCCGGCACCACCTACCGCGAGGACGCACTGGCGCAGCTGAAGACCACGGTGGACGAACTGGGCTTTCGCTACCTGCGCTTCCACGCCATCTTCCACGACGTGTTCAAGACGGTGACGCGCGACGCTGCCGGCCAGCTGGTGTTCGACTTCACCGGCATCGACAAGCTCTACGACGCGATGCTGGCCCGCCGCATCAAGCCCTTCATCGAGCTGGGCTTCACGCCGCTGGCGCTGAAGACCTCGGACCTGAAGATCTTCTACTGGGCCGGCAACACCTCCCACCCCGAGCCCACCGGCTGGGTCGCGCTGATCGACGCGTTCACGCGCCACCTGCTGAAGCGCTACGGCGAGCAGGAGGTGCGCAGCTGGTACTTCGAGGTCTGGAACGAACCCAACCTCGACGGCTTCTGGGAGAAGGCCGACAAGCAGGCCTACTTCGACCTCTACACGCGCACCGCCAAGACCATCAAGGCCATCGACGCCACACTGCGCGTGGGCGGCCCGTCCACCGCCGGCGCGGCCTGGGTGCCCGAGTTCCTGGCGCACGCCAAGGCCACGAACACGCCGGTGGACTTCATCACGACGCACACCTACGGCGTGGACGAGGGCTACCTGGACGAGTTCGGCAAGGAAGACCGCATGCTGTCCAAGTCGCCCGACGCCATCGTGGGCGACGTGCGGCGCGTGCGCAAGGAGATCGAGGCCTCGCACCTGCCCGGCCTGCCGCTGTTCTTCACCGAGTGGAGCAGCAGCTACAACCCGCGCGACCTGGTGCACGACTCGTACATGAGCGCGCCCTACGTGCTGACCAAGCTGAAACAGACGCAGGGCCTGGCCCAGCACATGAGCTACTGGGTCTACAGCGACCTGTTCGAGGAACCCGGCCCGCCGGACGCCCCCTTCCACGGCGGCTTCGGCATGATGACCCGCGAGGGCGTGCGCAAGCCGGTGTGGTTCGCTTACAAGTACCTGGCCGCGCTGGCCCGGCTGGGCGGCAAGGAAGTTCCCAGCAGCGACGAGTTCAGCTGGGCCGCGGCGAACGACGGGCAGGTCCAGGCCCTGGTGTGGGACTGGCGCCTACCCGACCAGAAGACCAGCAACCGCAGCTTCTTCGGCAAGCCGCAGCCGTCCCGCGACGTGGGCACGACCACCGTCGAACTGCGCGGCCTGCCGCCGGGCCGCTACCAGCTGACGCAGCACCGCACCGGCTACGAGGTCAACGACGCGCACACGGCCTATCTGAAGATGGGCTCGCCCAAGAACCTCGATGCGAACCAACTCGCCACGCTGCAGGGCCTGACCACCGACAAGCCCGAGGCGCAGCGCGAAGTCCGCGTGGGAGCTGGCGGCACGGCCACCGTCACGCTGAAGCTGCGCAGCCACGACGTGGTGCTGCTGGGCCTGAAGCGGGTCAGCGCATGAAGCGCCGCGACGCCGCGTTGACGCTGCTGGCCGGGCTGGCCGGCTGCGGTGGCGGTGGTGGTGGAAGCAGCGCTGCCGCTCCGCCGCCGGCGAGCATCACACCGCCACCACCACCACCTTCGCCACCGCCACCGCCGCCCCCTCCTCCACCGGTGGCCGCCTCGCCCTACCCCGACTACAACACCAGCCCCCGCGCGGCCGACGCCACCGGCATGGGCGACACCGCCGCGCAGATCGCGCGGAAGCTGCGGCTCGGCCTGAACATCGGCAACACTCTGGAGGCCATGGGCGGCAAGTCCGAGGCCTATTGGGGCAACCCGCGCATCACGCGCGAGTTCGTCCAGTTCGCCAAGGCCTCGGGCTTCAATGCGATCCGGCTGCCCACCTCGTGGAACCAGTACGCCGACGCCGCCACCGCCCGCATCGAGGCCGCCTGGATGGCGCGCGTGCAGGAGGTGGTGCAGTACTGCATCGACGCCGACCTGCACGTGGTCCTCAACATCCACTGGGACGGCGGCTGGCTGGAGGAGCACGTCACGCCCGAGCAGCAGGTGGCGGTCAATCACCGGCAGAAGGCCTTCTGGCAGCAGATCGCAACGACCCTGCGCGACTTCGACGGCCGGCTGCTGTTCGCCAGCGCCAACGAGCCCAACGTCAAGACGTCCGCGCAGATGACCGTGCTGATGAGCTACCACCAGACCTTCATCGACGCCGTGCGCGCCACCGGTGGCCGCAACGCCCACCGCACGCTGGTCGTGCAGGGCCCGTCCACCGACGTCGAGCTGACCCACCAGCTGATGACCGGCTGGCCCACCGACACCGTGGACGGCCGGCTGATGGCCGAGATCCACTACTACACGCCGTGGAACTTCACCGGCATGACCAAGGACGAGAGCTGGGGCAACCAGTTCTATTACTGGGGCCAGGGCAACCACTCCAGCACCGACACCGCGCACAACCCCACCTGGGGCGAGGAGGCCACCCTCGACGCCATGATGGCCTTGATGAAGGCCCGCTTCATCGACAAGGGCATCCCCGTCATCGTCGGCGAGTACGGCACGCAGGACCGCAGCAACACGCTGACCGGCGACGCGCTGGCCCTGCACCAGAAGAGCCGCGCCGCCTACTGCAAGGCCGTGACGCAACGCGCCCGCGCGACGGGGCTGGTGCCCTTCTACTGGGACACGGGCACGCTGCTGGACCGCAGCCGCAACCGCGTGCTGGACGCCCCCATCCTGGCCGCGCTGGTCGACGGCGCACGATGACGCTGGCGTCGGCCCCTCGGAGACAAGAACGATGAAATCACTGTTCGCCCTGCTGCTGTCGCTCGCGCTACTGGGTTCCGCCACCGCCGCACCCTGGCGCGAGGTCAGCGGCCCCGAGCTGGCCCGTGAGATGGCGCCGGGCTGGAACCTCGGCAACTCGCTGGAGGCCATCGGCGGCGAGACCGCCTGGGGCAATGCGCGCACGACCAAGCCGCTCATCCAGGCCGTGAAGGCCGCGGGCTTCAAGTCCATCCGCATCCCGCTGGCCTGGAAGCAGTACGCCGATGCGCAAGGCCGCATCAAGCCGGAATGGATGGCGCGCGTCACCGAGGTCGTCGGCTGGGCCCGCGAGGCCGGCCTCATCGTGATGATCAACATCCACTGGGACGGCGGCTGGATGCAGCCCACGGCGAAGCACCAGGACGAGGTCAACCGGCGCCTCGCGCTGTACTGGACGCAGATCGCCGAACACTTCAAGGACCACAACGAAGGCCTGCTGTTCGCCGGCACCAACGAGGTCATGGTGGAGGGCGACTACGGCAAGCCCACCGCCGAGTACGTCAAGGCGCAGAACAGCTTCAACCAGACCTTCGTGACGACGGTGCGCGCCACCGGCGGCCACAACCCGCGCCGCCACCTCGTCGTGCAGGGCTTCAACACCAACATCGACCACACGGTGGACTTCGCCGTGCTGCCCGCCGACCCCACGCCCGGCCGGCTGATGATGGAGGTGCACTACTACGACCCCTACGAGTTCACGCTGCAGAACGAAGGCAAGGTCTGGCAGTGGGGCCGAGGCGCGACGGACCCCAAGGTCACCGCCAACTGGGGCGGCGAGGCCCACGCCGACAAGCAGTTCGACAAGATGAAGACCCGCTTCATCGACCGCGGCGTGCCGGTCATCCTGGGCGAGTACGGCGCCGTGTCGCGGCCGGCCGTGCCCGGGGCGGCACGGTATCGCGCCGACTGGAACGCCTACATCACCCGCTCGGCCCACCAGCGCGGCCTGGTGCCGGTCTACTGGGACAACGGCGTCTTCAACAAGCCCGAGGGTTTCGCGATCTTCGACCGCGCGACGGGCAAGGTGCTGGACGCCGAGCTGCTGAAGGCCATCGTGGGCGCCGTGGCGCGGCATTGATCCGCAAGCGGGCTGCGCCGCTTCGGGCGCGCGGCCGGCATGGGCTGGGCATTGCGGTGCCGGTCAACACGCAGCGCTCGTGGAGGCGTGGTGGGGAGATCCCGCCGGGTTCGGGCCACCCCGGTCGAGGCATCGTCGGTCCAGGCCTACAGCCGCAATGGTCCCCTCCCGACCCTGCAAACGCAGCGCGGGGCGCAAATTGGAGGCCTGGTGCATGCACCACGGCGGCGGCGCCGATGCCCCGCCACCTCCACCGCCCCCCACCCCAAGGAGCCTCCCATGACGACACGATCCCAAGCCCCCCGCCTGCTCTGCGCCCTGGTGCTGGCCGGCCTGGCCGGCGCCGCCTCGGCCAACCTCACGCAGCCCGTCTACGCCACCGCCAAGGACGAGGTGAAGGCGATGTTCAAGACCGAACGCGATGGCTGCAACACGCTGTCCGGCAATGCCAAGGACGTCTGCGTGGAGCGTGCCAAGGGCCACGAGAAGGTGGCGCTGGCCCATCTGGAGTACCAGCACACCGGCACCACCAAGGACCGCAACGACTACCTGGAGGCCCGCATCGAGGCCAAGTACCAGGTGGCCAAGGAGGTCTGCGATGCCAAGGCCGGCAATGACAAGGACGTCTGCAACGCCGACGCCAAGGCCGCCCACGACAAGGCCAAGGCCGACCTGAAGGCCAACAAGAAGATCGCCGAAGTGCAGAACGACCAGATGGAAGCCAAGCTGAAGGCCGACTACAAGGCCGCCAACGAGCGCTGCGACTCGCTGGCCGGCAACGCCAAGGACAGCTGCCAGGCCAGCGCCAAGGCCCGCTACTTCCAGTAAGCCCGGCTCACGCCACCTCCACCCAGCCCGGCGCCCTGCGGCCCGGGCTTTTGCCATGGGGCTGGCTGGCCTCCGGTACAGCCGGCAGAAAAAAAGAAACCCGCCAGCGGCGGGTGAGGGCTGACAGGCGCTGGCGACTCAGACCGGGCGTGCCACCGGCCGCAGGACCGCCACCGTCGCCACCTCGCGACGGTGCTCGACGACGACGCGCGGCAGCTTGGCGATCACCTGCCCCTCGACGGCGCGCTGGCCGACCACCACCACGCGCTCCAGCTGCACCACGCCGGTGGCCGGTTCCGCCGTGCCGTTGGCCAGGCCGACGCCGATGGCGGCGGCCGCGGCGACCGAGGCCAGGGCGATGACGAAGGTGTTGGCAATGGCGTTCATGGCGGGCTCCGGGTGGGTTGGCTGTGTCAGTGATTGCAGTGTCGTCAGCCGCCCCGTGCGCCGCGAGCGGCAGGCGATGAACAGCCGGCGGGCGCGGATGAACTGCAATTTCCCGGCGCCGGCCGGCGCCGCTGCGAATCGCGCAGCGCGTTGACCGTTGCCGCCCGACGGCCGGTCCTACCATCGTCCGAAACGCCCACCGCACAGGACCGCAAGCCCAATGAATCCTTTTGGTCATCGACTCATGACCGGCCTCGCAGCGCTGGGGCTGGCCACCGGCCTCGGCGCCCAGACCGGCCCACGCTGGCTGGAGTTCCTGGACCGCGGCGCCGTCGCCGTGCCCGCGCACGACGGCGGCGTGCTGGTGAGCTGGCGGCTGCTGGCCGGCGACGCGCCGGGCACCGAGTTCGACGTCTACCGCGATGGCAGCAAGCTCAACGCCAAGCCCCTGGCCGGCGCCACCAACCTGGTCGACAAGGCTGGCACCGCGCAGTCCACCTACGTGGTGCGCACCCGCGTCAACGGCCAGGACGTTGCCGCCAGCGAGCCCGCCAAGGTGTGGGCCGGCGGCTACCTGCGCCTGCCGCTGCAGAAGCCGGAAGGCGGCGTCACGCCCGCGGGCGAGGCCTACACCTACGCCGCCGGCGAGGCCAGCGTGGCCGACCTGGACGGCGACGGCCGCTACGAGCTCATCCTGAAATGGGACCCCAGCAACGCCAAGGACAACGCCTTCGGCGGCTACACGGGCGATGTCTACCTGGACGCCTACAAGCTGGACGGCACGCGGCTGTGGCGCATCAACCTGGGCCACAACATCCGCGCCGGCGCTCACTACACGCAGTTCCAGGTGTTCGACTACGACGGCGACGGCCGCGCCGAGCTGGCCGTGCGCACCAGCGACGGCACGGTGGACGGCACCGGCCGCGTGCTGGGCAACGCCAAGGCCGACTGGCGCGAGCACGGCGGCGAGCGCCCCACGCGCGACCGCACCGGCGCCAAGGTGCTGGCCGACGGCAGCATGGTGGCCACCATGCAGGGGCGCATCGTCAAGGGCCCCGAGTTCCTGACCGTGTTCGACGGCCTGACCGGCAAGGCGCTGGCCAGCGAGCCCTACTGGCCGGCGCGCGATCCGCGCGGCGACGCGCCCAGCGAGGCGCAGATGGCCGAGGTCTGGGGCGACGGCTATGCCAACCGCTCCGACCGCTTCCTGGCC
The DNA here is from genome assembly GCA_036401055.1 of Roseateles sp. GTDB lineage: Bacteria > Pseudomonadota > Gammaproteobacteria > Burkholderiales > Burkholderiaceae_C > Pelomonas. Next base: position 3,369 of record DASWWC010000109.1, on the reverse strand, counting down.
GGCACGGCCTACCTGGACGGCGAGCGCCCCAGCATCGTCATGGCGCGTGGCTACTACGGCCGCACGACGCTGGCCGCCTGGGACTGGCGCGACGGCAAGCTGACCCGGCGCTGGACCTTCGACAGCGCCGAGCCCGGCAACCAGGCCTACGGCGGCCAGGGCAACCACCAGTTCAGCGTGGCCGACGTGGACGGCGACGGCCGCGACGAGATCCTCTACGGCGCGATGGCCGTGGACGACGACGGCAGGGGCCTGTGGAGCTCGGGCCTGCTGCACGGCGACGCGATGGCCGTGGGCGACCTGGACCCCACGCGCCCGGGGCTGGAAAAGTTCGGCGCGCACGAGGTGGTGCGCAGCAACGGCGGCATCGGCTCGGCCATGCTGGATGCCAAGACCGGCAAGGTGCTTTGGAGCACGCCGGCCGACAAGGACACGGGCCGCGGCGCGTCCGCCGACATCGACCCGCGCCACGCCGGCTCCGAAGCCTGGGCCAGCAACGGCGACACGCTCTACACCGCACAGGGCCAGGTCATAGCCGGCGTCAAGCGCCCGCGCGAGATGAGCTTCGTGGTCTGGTGGGACGGCGACGAACTGCGCGAGCTGTTCGACAAGAATCGCATCAACAAGTGGGACTGGACGGCCGGCGCCTCGCGCACGCTGCTGGAGGCACCCGGCGTGGTCAGCACCAATGGCACGAAGAACGTGCCCATCGTGTCGGCCGACCTGTTCGGCGACTGGCGCGAGGAGGTCGTGTGGCGCACGCCGGACGACACGGCGCTGCACATCTACACGACGCCCTACGCCACCGAGCGCCGCCTGGTCACGCTGATGCACGACGCGCAGTACCGAGTCGCCATCGCGTGGCAGAACACGGCCTACAACCAGCCGCCCTACCCCAGCTTCGAGCTGGGCGCCGGCATGAAGGAGCCGCCGGCGCCGCGCGTCACCACGCGGCGGCTGCAGCGCCCGTGACGGGCAACGGGGCGCGGGCTCTCTAGAATCCGCCCCCTTTTGCCCTGCCCTGCATACGGTCTCCATGGACATCGTCGTCAACGAAGAACTCAAGGCCTACATCGACCCGCTGACGGCGGAGGAACACGAGGCGCTGGAGCGAAGCATCCTGGCCGAAGGCTGCCGCGACGCGCTGGTGCTGTGGGGCAACGTGCTGGTGGACGGCCACAACCGCTACGGCATCTGCCGCAAGCACGGCCTGCCCTTCCAGACAGTGCAGAACACGCGCTTCCAGTCCATGGAGGACGTGCACCTGTGGATGATCGACCAGCACCTGGGCCGGCGCAGCATCTCGGACTTCCAGCGCGGCGTGCTCGCGCTGCGCAAGCGCGAGATCGTCGCCGACCGGCGCGCTCGCAGCACGCCCGTGGCGGAGGCGCCCGAGCCTCACGCCGCGGTGGCAGCCCCGGCGCCGGTGTCCGACGAGGAAGCCCTGGCCACCCGCGAGGCGCTGGCCAAGGCCGCGCGCCTGAGCAGCAGCCAGGTCGTGCTGATCGAGAAGATCCAGAAGCAGGGCGCGCCCGAGCTGGTGGCGGCCGTGAAGGCCGGCGCGGTGTCCATCAGCGCGGCCGCGGCCGTCGCGACGCTGCCGGCCCAGGAGCAGGCCGCCGCCGCAGCAGCCGGTGCCGAGGAGTTGAAGCAGGCCGCCAAGCGCGTGCGCGAATCCAAGCGCCGGGCCCCTGCGCCGGCCCCCGAGGTTTCGGAGGCGGCGGCCGAGGACGAGGCGCCGCAGCACACGGTCGCGTCGCTGCTGCTGCGCGTCGCCGAGCTGGAGGCCGAGAACGCCGCGCTGCGGCAGGCGCTGGCCGAACGGACCTAGGCCGACGGCTCCGGCAGCCAGCCCAGCTCGCGCGCCATGGCGTCGCGAATGGGCGTGCACACCTCGGCGGGCGCGCGCACCACGTACTCGCGCGCCTTGGCCAGCGTCTCGGCGTCCAGGCCTCGCAGGTAGTCCAGCGCCTCGTCCGGGCCGGTCGGCACGCGCCCGAATTCACCGAGGAACCTGGGCTTGAGCGCGCTCCAGACCACCGCATCGACGCCCTCGGCCGCCGCCCACTGGGCGATGCCGGCTGCGCCGACCGCATGCCGGGGCTCGGGCCCGGGCCACAGGCCGATGGAGTCGGGCCCCGAGGCCTCGCGGCCGGCGAGTGCCTCCTGGGCCTGCTGCGGCGTGGCGTAGTCCAGCTCGACCCAGCGCGTGGGGCTGGGCGCGCCGCCCTCGGTCAGCACCAGCATCAGCCGGCCATCACGCGAGGTGCGGGCGAATTCAAGAGGAAGTGTGGGGCCGCCGGTTTGCCACGGCCCCTTGCAGCGGAGCACGTCCGGTTTCCAGACCAGCGCACCCCACCCGATACAGACGATTTTCACGGGCGATAGCTTAGGGCCTCTTCTGCGGGTAGAGGGTCTCGCCGCGCTGGAGCATCTGAACGAAGGCCTCGATCTTGCGCTGGCGGCCGGCAGGCGTCTTGATGTTGTGCATGCGAAAGGCCAGCGCGAAGCGGTTCTGCTCGGTGAGCATGGCCAGCATCTGCTTCGCCTGGGGCACCGCGTCGATGGCGGCCTGCAGATCATCGGGAATCTTCAGACCCTTGCCGCTGCCGTAGGCGCGATCCCAGCGGCCGTCGGCCTTGGCCGCGTCCACCTCGCGCAGCCCGTGCGGCGTCATGCGGCCGGCCTCGATCAGCCGCGCGACGTTGTCCACATTGATCCGGCTCCAGATGCTGGTCTTGCGGCGCGGCGTGTAGCGCTGCAGAAAGCTGCGCTCGTCCAGCCCCTTGCGGATGCCGTCGATCCAGCCCCAGCACAGCACCACGTCGATGGCCTGCTTGGACGTGATGGACGGCAGGCCGGAGCCGACCTTGTGGACCTTGATCCAGACCTCATCCCGCTGGTCGTGGTGGATGGCCAGCCAGTCGTGGAAGCTCTGCTCGCTGGCGAACTCGTGAACGTGGGCGGGGTTGACGATGACGGCGGCCATGAAATCTCCTAGATGCGTGCGTCGCGCCACTGCTTGGGCGACAGTCCGGTCAGCCGCCGGAAGAAGCGCGTGAAGTAAGCCGGGTCCGAGAAGCCCAGCGCGTCGGAAATCTGCCGCACCTGCAGTGTCGTGTAGCCCAGCTCGCGCTTGGCCTCCAGCAGCAGACGCTGGTGCACCAGGGCCAGCGCCGAGCAATGCAGGTGGCTGCGGCAGATGCGGTTCATCTGCGCCGCCGTGATGCCCAGCGGCTCGACCAGCATTGCAACCTCGGGATGGCTGCGGAAATGCTGCTCCACCTGCTCCCGGTAGCGGGCCAGGTGCAGGGCGGGCCGGCCCTCCGGCCCCGCCTGCACCGCCGCGGGCGCCAGGCGCGGCTGGCG
>DASWWC010000108.1:0-2094 GCA_036401055.1 Roseateles sp. | reverse complement strand
GCGTGTCCAGCGAATGGTCCAGCCGCGACGCCGGGTCGCCGCTGGGCCGCACGGGCGCCTTCTCACGGTTGGACAGCGGCAGGTAGTTGAAGAAGCGGCGCAGCATCAGCAGCGCCTCCACATCATTCTCGAACGCCAGGTCGGCCACGCCGCTGCGGGTGTTGTGCGTGGTGGCGCCGCCCAGTTCCTCGGCAGTGACCTCCTCGTGCGTCACGGTCTTCACGACCTCGGGGCCCGTGACGAACATGTACGAGCTGTCCTTCACCATGAAAATGAAGTCCGTCATCGCCGGCGAGTACACCGCGCCGCCGGCGCAGGGGCCCATGATCATGCTGATCTGGGGGATGACGCCGGACGCCATCACGTTCTTCTGGAAGACGTCGGCATAGCCACCGAGCGACGCCACGCCTTCCTGAATGCGCGCGCCGCCCGAATCGTTCAGGCCGATGACGGGGGCGCCAACCTTCATGGCCTGGTCCATCACCTTGCAGATCTTCTCGGCATGGGCTTCGCTGAGCGCGCCGCCGAAGACGGTGAAGTCCTGGCTGAAGGCAAAGGCCAGCCGGCCGTTGATCATGCCGTAGCCGGTCACGACGCCGTCGCCAGGGATCTTGTTGTCGGCCATGCCGAAGTCCACGCAGCGGTGCTCGACGAACATGTCCCATTCCTCGAAGCTGCCTTCGTCGAATAGAAGCTCCAGTCGCTCGCGGGCGGTCAGCTTGCCCTTGGCGTGCTGGGCGGCAATGCGCTTCTCGCCGCCGCCCAGCCGCGCGCGGGCGCGCTTGGCTTCGAGTGCTTGCAGGATGTCATGCATGGTGGTCGGCTCTCTTCAGAACGGAAAGTTGATCTCCACGCCGTTGCCGGCGGGGTCTTGCAGAAAGAACTGGTGCTGGCCGGTCACGGCCGAGCGAGATTCATGGAAGCGAACGCCCAGCTCGACGAGGCGGGCCGCCATGGCCGGAGCGTCGCTGCCGGCAAAGGCAGTGTGATCGAAGGTCGTCGGCGCGGCCGGGTCGACCGGGCCTCGCGCCGCTTCACCAGGCCGCTGCTCGGACAGGTGGACGATGGGATGGCCGCCGGCATAGAGCCAGTAGCCCGGGGTGCCGAAATCCGGCCGCTGACCGACTTCCAGGCCCAGCACGTCGCGGTAGAAATCGCGCAGCGTCGCCAGCATCGGCGCCGGCGCACGCAGGTTGATGTGGTGCAAGCCAGAGATCATGCGTGGCTCCCGGACTTGAAGGCAGCGAGGAGTTGGCGCGCCGCCGTGGAGGCGGGCGTGCGGCCCTCGCGCACCGCTGCCGTCGCGACATCAAGCTGGGCGTGAACGACGGGATGGGCGACAAAGGCCTGCTTCAGCCCGGACTGGATGCGCTCCCACATCCACGCCAGCGACTGATCGCGCCGCCGGGCTGCCCAGGCGCCGCTGGCCTCGCGCTCGTCGCGCAGCGCCGTCAGCGCAGCCCACACAGGCGCGATGCCATTGGACTTCAATGCGCTGACCTTCATCACGCGCTGCGTGGCGTGGGCATGGGCCGGCATCAACCTCAGCGCAGACGTGATCTGTGCCTGCGCGCGGGTGGCGGCGGCATCGTCGAGGTCGGCCTTGTTGATGACGACCAGGTCAGCCAGCTCCATGACGCCCTTCTTGATGGCCTGCAGATCGTCGCCCGCATTGGGCAGCTGCAACAGCAGGTAGAGGTCGGTCATGCTGGCCACGGCCGTCTCGCTCTGGCCCACGCCCACGGTCTCGACGATGACGACGTCGTAACCCGCTGCCTCACACAGCAGCAGGGCTTCCCGGGTCTTCTCGGCCACACCGCCCAATGTGCCCCCGCTGGGGCTGGGGCGAATGAAGGCGCGCGTATCCATGGAGAGCTTCTCCATGCGTGTCTTGTCGCCCAGGATGGCACCTCCCGACACGCAGCTGGAGGGGTCGATGGTCAGCACCGCCACGCGGTGGCCCTGCTCCAGCAGGAAGACGCCGAAAGCCTCGATGAAGGTGCTCTTGCCCACGCCCGGCACACCGGAAATGCCCAGCCGCAGCGCACGACCGGTGGCGGGCATCAACTCGGTCAGCAGCGCATCGGCCTGCTC
>DASWWC010000107.1:0-4656 GCA_036401055.1 Roseateles sp. | reverse complement strand
CAGTGCGGTGCCGCGGCCTTCCAGCCGCAGCGGGTTGCCGCTGGCGTCGCAAGGCCAGCGCAGCAGCAGTTCGCGGCCACGCTGCTGCAGCTCGCAGGCGCGGCCGTCGATCGCCAGCGTGGGTCGCGCCCGCGTGCCGGCGATCTGCCAGCGCTGCTCGGCGCCGTCGGCCGGCTTGACCGTCCACTGGCCGCGCGCGTCGAAGCGCTCCCAGGCGGCGGTCGGCAGCGGCAGGCCGTCGACGAAGGCGATCTCGACCTCGGCCTGCTCGCTGGTGAACAGGTCGCCGTTGGCGACCACCACGTTCGCGATCTGGCCCGGAGCCAGCCGGCCCAGCCGGGGTTGGCTCAGCAGGCGCGCGGGCGTCGTGGTCAGCGCGGCCAGCGCAGCGTCGGGCGCCAGCCCGCGCTGCACGGCCTGGCGCAGGCGCGGCCAGAAGTCCTTGCCGGCGTCCTTCAGCCCCTGCGTGGAGATCGCAAACTCGACGCCCGCCGCCTGCAAAACCGCCGCATTGCCGGGCGCGCGCTCCCAGTGCTGCAGCAGGTGCAGCGGCACGTCCAGTGCGCTCTCGGGCTGCTCCACCTCAGGTGCGGCCGGGTACGCCAGCGGCACGATGACCGGCAGGCCCAGCGCCTTCAGCTGCGCGGCCTTGCGGTACTCGGCGCCGGTGCCCTGGGCGATCAGCTTTAGCTTGAACTCGTCACGCAGCCGCGCGATGCGTAGCAGGTCTTCCTCGTCCAGTGCGTCGTGGATGACCGGCTGCCGGCCGGCCAGCGCGGGCGCCAGCGCGGCCAGGCCGGCATTGAACTCGCGCCGCTCGCCGGTGGTGGCGGGCGTGGCGGCCCACTGCGCGTTCAGCAGCGTCTGGCGCTGCAGCGCGATGCTGCCCATCAGCGACGTGGGGTAGTTAGGCGTTGCGCGGACGGTGCTCTCGAAATCGACGGACTGGTACTCGTGCGCCAGATGCTGGGCCACGTCGGCGGCCAGCACCAGGGCGCGCACATCCGCGCCATCGCGCAGGCTGATCAGCGCGCTCTGGCCGCGGAACACGGCACCGGCGGGTGGCAGCGACAGTGCGACCGTGAAGCCCAGCTCGCGCGCGGCCTTCACGTCCTCGGGCCGGATATCCAGCGCGCCGGCCTGGCGGAACTCGGCCCTCACCCAGCGTTGCCCCGGCGTCAGCCCCTTGGCCCTGGGTGCTTCCACACGCCCCTGGCCGATGTTGCTGGCTGCATCGATGAAACCCGCGTAGACCGTGCGCCCCGGTAGATGCCAGACGCGAGTGCCGGCTGGCGGCTTCAGGCCTGCGCCGGCGGCGACGATGACGCCGTCCTTCATGACCAGCGTGGCGTTTTCGACCACGCGGCCGGGCTCCAGCACGAGGCGGGCGCCGGTCAGCGCGTGCCAGCGTGGCGTCGCGTCCCGCAGGCCCTGAGGGGTTTCACTGGGTTGCTGGGCCTGGGTGAGGCCGCTCAGCAACGCGAGCAAGGCAAGAGGCAGCAGGCGCATCGTGGCGTCGTGTCCGGTGCTGCGGTGGCAGCGAGGCTGTGGACTGTAGGCCTGTTGCCACCATGGCCGAAAGCCGGCAGTCCTGCGATAGTCGGGTCTAGAAGACAGCCCCAGGAGACCTCATGAGCAGCGCCGCCATCCCCGCCACCGACGACACCACCGGGGCCCGCCTGCGCGCGCTGCTGGTGCGGGCGCCCACGGCCGTGGCCTTCGTGTCCGGTGAGCGCTTCGAGGTGGTCAGCGAGGAGTTCAACCACCTGTTCGGCTTTGGCGACGACAGCGACCTGACGGGCCAGGCCACCCGTGCCGTTCACACCAATGACCAGGCCCACGCGCAGCTGCACGAGCGCGCTGCCGCCGCCTTCGCCGCCGGCCGCCCGCTGGACGAGGAGATCGAGTACGTCAAACGCGACGGCCATCGCTTCTGGGGCCGCCTGCAGGCCACCCCGGTGCACTGGGAGTCGCCCGCGGCCGAGGCGCTGTGGATCGTCGAGGACGTGACGGCTGCGCGCGCGCAGCGGCTGCAGCCGACTTGGACCGCCAAGCACGACACCGTCACCGAACTGGCCAACCGCCGCGAGTTCGAGCGCCGCCTGGCCGAGCACGTGGGCAGCCGCCGCGGCGACCCGGTGTCGGTGCTGTGGCTGGACGTCGACAAGTTCGGCGAGGTCGTCAAGGGCATGGGCGCCGAGGTGGGCGACCATTACCTGTACGGCCTGGGCCAGATGCTGATCGGCAAGGTGCGAGCTTCCGACCTGGTCGCCCGGCTGGAGGAAGACCATTTCGCCGTGCTGCTGCCCGACTGCGACGCGCATTACGCGCAGATCATTGCCGAGAAGATCCGTGCCGCCGTGGCGGCCTACCGGCTGCGCTGGGGCCTGCATCGCACGCGCGTGAAGGCGTCACTGGGCGTGGTGCAGATCCAGCCCTCGCTGGCGACGGTGGACGCCGTGCTGGGCGGCGCCTCGCTGGCCTGTGCCGAGGCCAAGGCGGCCGGCGGCGACAGCGTGCGGGTCTTCGTTCCGGCGGGGGGCTACGAGGAGCTGGCGGGCTGATTTCACGTTTGCCGGCACGGTGAACCCGGGAAATGCGAGGTTTTTCGCCGATTGTTCTAAAGTTCGGTTTACGCCTGCCGATGTAGCGGCCAACACGCCCTCACACTGAAGCCATGACCGTCGCCCTGTCCACCGCCCTGTCCGGCATCTCTGCCGCGAATGAGCGGCTGCGCGCGTCGGCGGCCAACATCGCCAACCTGGCCACCAGCAACCAGGCCCGTCCCAGCGTCGAGCCGACGAATGTGGACAAGGTGCCGGAGCGTGAGATCAACCCGGCCAACGAGGTCGTGGAGCAGCAGTCGGCGGCCTATGCCTTCGTCGCCAACCTGAAGGTGTTGCAGACGCAGCTGAACACCACGGGCGCACTGCTGGACATCAAGGCCTGAGCCCCCGCCTTCCCAAGCCAGAGCGGCCCGCAGCGATGCGCGCCGCTCTTTGTTTTGGGTGCCGATGCCTATGTTTGGTGCGAACTGGGGTTTGTCGACCCAAGATGGTGCATTGGCCCATGTGTTTTTAACATGAGGGCCAGGCGGCGCCCCTCCCGGGCGCCGCGCTGCTGCCGGAGTCTGCCTGCCCATGAAATACACGTCCCTTGGCCAATTCCTTGAACAGGTCGCGCAACGCAACCCCGGGGAGCCCGAATACCTGCAGGCGGTGACCGAGGTGCTGGAGAGCCTGTGGCCCTTCATCGAGGCGCACCCGCGCTACGCGGAGCACGGTCTGCTGGATCGTCTGGTGGAGCCCGAGCGCATCGTCGTGTTCCGCGTCTGCTGGGTGGACGACCGAGGCGAGGTGCAGGTCAATCGCGGCTACCGCATCCAGCACAGCATGGCCATCGGCCCGTACAAGGGCGGCCTGCGCTTCCACCCGTCGGTGAACCTGTCGGTGCTGAAGTTCCTGGCCTTCGAGCAGACGCTGAAGAACGCGCTGACGACGCTGCCCATGGGCGGCGGCAAGGGCGGCTCGGACTTCGACCCCAAGGGCAAGAGCCCGAACGAGATCATGCGTTTCTGCCAGGCCTTCGCGACGGAGTTGTTCCGCCACGTGGGCCCGGACACGGACGTGCCGGCCGGCGACATCGGTGTCGGCGGCCGCGAGGTGGGCTATATCTCCGGCATGGTCAAGAAGCTGACCAACAGCGCCGGCAGCGTGTTCACCGGCAAGGGCCTGTCGTTCGGCGGCTCGCTGATCCGGCCGGAGGCGACCGGCTATGGCACGGTCTACTTCGCGCAGGAGATGCTGAAGACGCGCGGCAAGTCCTTCCAGGGACTGCGGGTGTCGGTGTCCGGCTCGGGCAACGTCGCGCAGTATGCGGTCGAGAAGGCGATGCAGCTGGGCGCCAGGGTCGTGACGGTGTCGGACTCCAGCGGCACGGTGGTCGACGAGGCCGGCTTCACACCGGAGAAGCTGGCCGCGCTGATGGAGGTGAAGAACCATCTGTACGGTCGCGTCAGCGACTACGCCGAGCGCAGCGGCACGCGCTTCCTGCCCGGTGTGCGACCCTGGCAGGTGCCGGTGGACGTGGCGCTGCCCTGCGCGACGCAGAACGAGCTGGACGCCAGCGATGCTGCGACGCTGATCAAGAACGGCGTCATCTGCGTGGCCGAGGGCGCCAACATGCCGGCCACCATCCAGGCGGCCAAGGCCTTCGAGGCGGCGGGCGTGCTGTACGCGCCGGGCAAGGCCAGCAATGCCGGCGGCGTGGCGACCTCGGGCCTGGAGATGAGCCAGAACGCGATGCGCCTGTCCTGGACGCGCGAGGAGGTGGATGCGCGGCTGCTGCAGATCATGCAGGGCATCCACGCCGCCTGCCTGAAGCATGGCGTGCGCCCCGACGGCCGCATCAGCTACATCGACGGTGCCAACGTCGCCGGTTTCGTCAAGGTGGCCGATGCGATGCTGGCGCAGGGCGTGATCTGACCCCTGCTCGGGGAGCGTCAAGGGGAGCCCGTGCAGTCCGTGTCAAAACGGCTGGAACGAGCGCCAAGAGCAAAACGCCTCGAGTTTCTCGGGGCGGTTTTGTTTGGGTGCATTCAAGCACCCAGTCGAACGTATTTTCCAATGAGGGGATGCGGGGCTGATGCCTCGCATG
>DASWWC010000106.1:0-1675 GCA_036401055.1 Roseateles sp. | reverse complement strand
TTGCCTCGGGCGCGAAGGGCCGCAGCGCGGCGCGGGCGTCGTCCAGGCCGTTCACATGCTCGGCCAGTCGGCCCAGCTTCACCAGGCCCTCGTCGAACAGCGTGTGCGCGATGCCGGCCAGCAGCAGCGCGTCGCCGCCGGGGCGGATGGCCAGGTGCTCGTCGGCCGCGGCGGCCGTCTCGCTGCGGCGCGGGTCCACGACGACGATGCGCCCGCCGCGTGCGCGCATGGCCTTGGCCTTGCCGCGGTAGTCGGGCACGGTCCACAGGCTGCCGTTGGACACCATGGGGTTGGCGCCCAGGATGAGCAGGTAGTCGCAGCGCTCGATGTCGGGCAGCGGGATGGAGAGCCAGTGGCCGAACATCAGCCCGGCGCTCAGCTGCTTGGGCATCTGGTCCAGCGTGGACGCGCTCATCACGTTGCGCGAGCCCAGCGACTTCACCAGCCGCGGCGTGTAGGCCAGCAGGTTCACCTTGTGCGCGGCGGGGTTGCCGATGGTCAGCGCGACGGCGTCGGGCCCGTGCTCGCGGCGCAGGGGCAGCAGCCGCCGCTCGATCTCGGCGAAGGCCTCGTCCCAGCTGGCCTCGACGAAGACGCCGTCGCGCTTGATCAGCGGCGTGCGCAGGCGGTCGGGGTCTTCATGCAGGTCCTTCAGGCTGACGCCCTTGGGGCACAGGTAGCCACGGCTGAAAACATCGTTCTCGGCCCCGCGGATGCTGACGACCTGGGCGCCCTCGGTCCTGATCTCCAGGCCGCAGCAGGCCTCGCACAAGGGGCAGATGCGGTAGTGGCTCTCGGGCATGGCGCGTCTCCTGGCTGGGTAGCCGGCCAGCTTAGCGGCGGCGCCCGCCGCCTGCTCGTCGCGCAGGCGACGGCCTCAGTCGCCCAGCTGCCCCAGCGCCGCCATTTGCGTGCACCAGTGCGCTACGCCTTCAGCGCCCAGGCCGTCCACGCCGCCGATCAGCGTCTCGCGGATGGGGCCTATGCCCACGAAGCCCAGGATGTTGCGCTCCAGCGAGCGCAGCGAGTGGGCACGGAAAATCCAGCGGTAGACCAGCGCCGGCATGCCCATGGTGACCACCACATGGGCGGAGCGACCGCCCAGCAGCTTCTTGCCCAGCGGGTTGCCTTCGACAGGCTCGAACGCAAAGCCGGGCCGCGCGATCTGCTCCAGGAAAGCCTTCAGCAGCGCCGGCATGTCGCCCAGCCACAGCGGGAAGAAGAACACGAGGTGGTCGGCCCAGCGGATGTCGTCCTGCGCGGGCTTCAGCGTGGCCGGCACCTCGCCATGCAGCCAGTCCTGCTGCGAGCGCAGCAGCGGGAAGTCCAGCTGCGCCACGTCGATGACGCGCAGCTCATGGCCCGCCTCGCGCGCGCCGTCGGCATAGGCCTGGGCCAGTGCATGGCACAGATGGCCGCCGGCGGGGTCGGGGTGGGCCTGGATGACGACGAGGCGTGTGGGCATGCGCTGCTTCTTGAGCGAGCCCATGATCGCGACGGCGTGCCGGCGCGGCCTTGACGCCGGTCAAGCCGTGCGCGGTCGCGGCGCCAGCCACTGCAGCAGCTGCTGCAGCACGGCGGGGTCGGTCTGCAGCGCGAGATGGCCCAGGCCGGTGAACAGCGCCGTGTCGGTGAAGGCCAGCCGGCGCGCGGCCTCGCGGTGCTGGCCCAGCGC
>DASWWC010000105.1:0-5805 GCA_036401055.1 Roseateles sp. | reverse complement strand
CGCAATCCCAACCCGCCTCAGCATGCCGGGCGCGGTGGTCGCCCAGGCGGCGGAGGTGGTGGTGGCCGTGGCGGCGACAACCGTAGCGGCTCGCGCGACGGCGGCGCCCGCCCGGCGGCCAAGCCGCAGGGCCTCACCGGCCATGGCGGTGCCAAGCCTGCGCCCAAGCCGCAGGGCCATACCGGCCATGGCGGTGCCAAGCCGGCGGCCAAGCCCCACGCGCAGCACGCGCCGCGTGCGGCCTCCAGCCAGCCCGGCCGTGACGGAGGTGCCCCGCGGCACAACAACGGCCCGCGCCTGACTCAGCCCAAGCGCTGAACGCGAGCACGCCAGCAAGCCCCGAGACAGCTCGGGGGCTGGAAAGGCGGGGGGCACAGGCATAGCGTCGTCGATCCGCGTCCTCGCGACGCAACTTCGAGGAGACAGCCATGAGCCTGCTCACTCACCTCCCCCGTTTCGGCCGCCTCAGTGCGGCCGTTTTCACGTGCGTGGCCCTGGGCGCCGCCCTGGCGGCGCATGGAGCGCCGGCCGGCAACCGCTTCAAACCCGTAGGGCCTGACAACGCCGACGGCGCCAACGCCGAAGCTGGCGAGCGCTGGACCGCAGCCGACTACGAGGCCTATGCCGCCGCGCACCCTGTGCCGGGCAGCGCGCTGGGTCTGCCGGCTGCCAACAGCTTCTTGCTGTTCTCTCAATGTCGCGCCCTGGCCGGCGTCACCTATGCGGCCTTCGCCGCGGGAGAAAACGACGCGATCGTCGGCGACACGCCTTTCGCGTTTGCCTCCGCCCTGCCCGGACTGGCAGGCAGCTGCTTCAATCCTCAGAACGAGCAGAACATCGTCACCCATCCGGCCAATCCCAACCACCTGGTGACCTCGGCCAACGAGTACCGCGCCAACGTGCACACGGTCTACGTGTCGACCGACCGGGGCGCGAGCTGGCGCAACATCGTCCTGCCCGGTTGGACCCTGGAGAGTGGCGCTGGCGGTGTGTTCAAGAACGTCGACTCCTGCGGCGACCCGGTGCTGGCCTTCTCGCCCGGCGGCGACCGGCTCTACTACGCCGGCCTGGAATGCGCCGGCGGCCCCAGCCCCAAGCAGTCGCGCAGCGGCGTCGCCGTCGCCGTGTCGACCGACGGCGGCCTCAGCTGGAGCCGGCCGACCATGGTGCACTACACGGCCACCAGCAACTTCTTCCATGACAAGGAATGGATCACGGTCGGCCCGGACGGCGGCGTCCACCTCACCTGGACCTGGTTCCAGTCCACGCCCAACGGCAAGTTCGGCGCCTCACCCATCTTTCACGCGTCGTCCCGCGATGGCGGGCTCAGCTGGAGCGAGCCGCACCAGGTCAGCGCCTCCGCCTACCCCTATGACCAGGGCTCCATCCCGGCCGTGGCCCCCGATGGCACGCTCTACGTCTCCTTCATCGCAGCCATGCCCGAGACGGGCTACCAGGCTGACGCCGTCGTGCTGGCCCGCTCGCGCGACGGCGGTCTGACGTGGACCAACACCCGCGGCCCGCGCATCTACGACGACTTCAACTGCTACCCCACGCAGATTGGCGGCCAGGGCCGCCAGACGCTCAGCGCGCAGAACTACCGCATCAACAGCTTCCCGAGCATGGCGGTCGATGCCGACACCGGCCGCGTCCACATCGCCTGGGCCGACAACCGTGCCCACCCGAGCTGTGGCTATGAAAAAGGCGGCGGCTTCGATCCCACGCTGGGCAACACGCAGAACCAGGTGCACTACGTCTACACCGACGACGGCGAGCACTTCAGCGCCGACCAGGTCCTGAATCCACCCACCGACGACACGGTGTTCCCGGCCGTGGCAGCGCGGGGTGGCAAGGTCATGGTCGGCTACTACACGCGCCGCCATGCCAAGGCGGCGGGCGGCCTGGGCGGCGCCGACATGCGCTGCGCGTTGCGCGTCGTCACGGTGGGCCAGGCCGGCTATGCCGACGGCACCCTGCTGCCGGCGAGTTTCGGCAGCGGCATCAACCGCCAGACCAACGTCTGCATCGACTACGCCGGCCGCATGTCGGTCGACGGCGGCCAGACCTTCGCCGCCGAGACGCGCTTCAGCAGCGAGTCGTCCAACCCCTGGACACTGTTCACCGGCAGCTTCATCGGCGACTACACCGGCACAGCCATCGATGCCATGGGCCGCGGCGTCGCCGTCTGGACCGACTTCCGCGGTCAGCCTGGAGTGACGCCCGCCAACCAGGACACCGTCGTGCGCGTGCAGCCCTGACCCCGTCGCGCCGCCGGCTTGCGCCCCATCAAGTCGGCGGCCCTCACGCCGTGGTCGAATGGAGTCCTGAACCGTTGCCACAGAGGACTCCGTCTTGAAGCTGACCTTCCTCGGCGCCGCCGACACTGTCACCGGCTCGCGCCACCTGCTGACCCTGGGCGAGCAGCGCCTGCTGCTGGATGCCGGCCTCTTCCAGGGCTTCAAGGCCCTGCGCGAACGCAACTGGATGGCGCTCGGTGCGCCCGCCACGCAGCTCGACGCCGTGCTGCTCTCCCATGCCCACCTGGACCATTGCGGCTACCTGCCTGCGCTGCGCCGCCAGGGCTTCAAGGGCCCGATCTACGCCACCTCGGCCACACGCGACCTCTGCGACGTACTGCTGCGCGACAGCGCCCACCTGCAGGAAGAGGACGCCCGCCGCGCCAACAAGGAGGGCAGCAGCCGCCATGAGAAGGCACTGCCGCTTTACAGCGTGCGCGAGGCCGAGGCGACGCTCAAGCAGTTCGCTGCCCTGCCCCGCGACGGCCGGCTGCGCCTGGGCGCCACCGACATCCGCTTCACGCCGGCCGGCCACCTGCTGGGCGCCTGCAGCATCCATGTCAGCCAGGCCGGCCGCTCGCTGCTGTTCTCGGGTGACATCGGTCGTGTCAATGACCTGCTGATGCCCGTGCCCCAGGTGCCGGCCGCGGCCGACGTGGTGGTCATCGAATCCACCTACGGCAACCGTCTGCATCCGGCCCAGGACGCCCAGGCCCACCTCGGCCAGCTCCTGCGCAACACCTTCAAGCGCGGCGGCTCCGTCCTGCTGCCCAGCTTTGCCGTGGGGCGCGCCCAGGCCCTGCTGCTGTTGCTGCAACGACTGCGCAACGCTGGCGAGCTGCCGCTGGACGTGCCGATCTGGCTGGACAGCCCCATGGCCGAACAGGCCACCGAGCTGACCGTCAAGCACGCCCGGCTGCTGCGCATTTCGGCAGCCGAGGCGCGCAGCCTGACCGACCGCGTGCACTACGTGACCAAGCAGGCCCAGAGCCTGAAGCTGGCCGCCAGCCTCAGCGCGCCGCGCGCCAAGCCTTCCATCGTCATCTCCGCCAGCGGCATGGCGACGGGCGGTCGCGTGCTCAACTACATCGAGACGCTCGCCCCCCAGGCCCGCCACCACATCGCCTTTCCCGGCTTCCAGGCCGGCGGAACGCGGGGCGCGCGCATGGTGGCAGGCGAACGCGAGATCAAGGTTCGCGGCCGCTGGGTGCCCGTGAATGCCGAGATCAGCCAGCTCGAAGGCCTGTCCGGGCACGCCGACGCGGACGGCCTGCTGCAGTGGCTGCGCGCCCTGCCCCGGCCGCCCGAGCAGGTCTATGTCGTGCACGGCGAGCCGGCTGCCGCCGACGCCCTTCGCTGCCGCATCCAGGACGAGCTGGGCTGGGCCGTGCGGGTGCCCCAGCACGGCGAGACCGTCGCCTGGTGATGGCCGGCCTGGGACAAGCCTTCGGTGTCTCCGACGAGCTGATCTTCGGGCTCACCGCCGCCCTGGGCAGCGGCCTGCTGGTCGGGTTGGAGCGCGAGCGCGCCAAGCAGCGCGGGCCGCACCGCGAGCCGGCCGGACTGCGCACCTTCACCCTGGCCGCCATGGGGGGCGCACTAGCCCAGGCCCTGCAGTTGCCCGGCCTGGTGGCCGTTGGCGCCCTCGCCATCGCCGCACTGGCGGCAACGGCCATGCTGCGCCACCGGGGCCGCGACCCCGGGCTGACGACAGAGATCGCGCTGCTCGTCACCTACCTGATCGGGGCGCTGTGCGTGACGGCGCCGCTGCTGGGCTCGCCGGCCGCAGTCGTGCTGACCGCCCTGCTGGCCGCACGCACCCGGCTGCACCGCTTCGCCACCCAGGTCCTGCGCGAGGAAGAGTTGCACGACGGACTGCTGCTGGGCGCGCTGGCGCTGGTGGTGCTGCCGTTGATGCCGCAGCAGCCCCTGCCCTGGCTGGCCGGCATGAAGATGCATTCCCTGCTGGGACTGATGCTGCTGCTGCTCATGCTGCAGGCGGCCGGTTACGTCGCGCTGCGGCTGGCTGGACCGCAGGCGGGGCTGGCGCTGTCGGGGCTGCTGTCGGGCCTGGTTTCCAGCACCGCCACCATCGCGGCCATGGGCGCCCGCTCGCGCAGCCAGCCCGGCCTCGCGTTGGCCTGCGCGGCGGGCGCCGTGCTATCCACCTGCGCGACTTGGCTGCAAGCCCAGGCCATGCTGTTCGCGATGGCGCCCGAGGCCGCGCTGGCCCTGCTGCCCGTCAGCCTGCTGGGCATGGCCTTGTGCGGCGGCCTGGGTCTGCTGCTGGCTCACCGCTCGCGCCGGGCCGAACAGGCCGGGCAGACGCATACTCCGCCCCGCGACGGGCGCGGCCCGCTGCGGCTGCGTGAAGCGGCCATCCTGGCCCTCATCCTCAGTGCCGTGGCCGTGGCGGTCAGCTGGGGGCGCAGCCATTTCGGCGACACCGGCCTGTACGGCGCGGTCGCCCTGGCGGCCTTCGCCGACGTGCACGCGCCCATCGCCTCGCTGGCGGGCCTGCAGTCCTCCGGCAGCATCGACGTCCACCAGGCACTGCTGGGCGTGCTGCTGGCCTTCGCCTGTAACAGCAGCACGCGCGGCATCACCGCCGTCGCCGCGGGCGGCTGGCGCTTCGCACGCTTCATCATCCCGGCACTGGCCCTGCCGCTGCTGCTGGGCGGCGGCCTAGTGGCCTTGCTGTACGGCGGCCTGGCATGAGCCTGGCCGTCCCGCCAGCCGAGGTCGACTTTTCCGACCCCGGTGCACCGGCCGCGCCGGCCTATGGTGACGTCTACCACTCGCGCGCCGGCGCCCTGCCCCAGGCTCGACACGTCTTCATCGCCGGCAACGGCCTGCCCGGCCGCTGGCAGGGGCGCGAGCGCTTCGTCGTGCTGGAGACAGGCTTCGGCCTGGGCAACAACTTCCTGGCCACCTGGGACGCCTGGCGACAAGACCCGGCGCGCTGCGAGCGCCTCGTGTTCGTCAGCGTCGAGAAGCACCCGCTGACGCGCGAGGACCTGGCCCGCGCGCACGCCGGCAGCCCGCTGACCGGGCTGGCCTGCCAGCTCATCGAACGCTGGCCGCCGCTGACCTCGGGCCTGCACACGCTGGCCTTCGAGGGCGGCCGGGTCGAGCTGCTGCTGGGCCTGGGCGAGGCGCGCACGCTGCTGCGCGAACTGGTGCTGCAGGCGGACGCGCTCTACCTCGATGGCTTCGCACCCCAGCGCAACCCCGAGCTGTGGGACGACTGGCTGCTGAAGAGCCTGGCCCGCCACGCGGTGCCCGGCACGACGGCGGCGACCTGGAGCATCAACCGGCCGATGCGCCGCGCGCTGGCGTCGCTGGGCTTCGAGGTCGGGCTGGCGCCGGGCTTTGCCAACAAGCCGGAGATGACGGTCGCCCGCTTCGCGCCGCGCCACGTGCCCCAGCGCCCGGCCGGCCGGGAAGCCATCGCGCCGGGCGCTCGTCGCGCCGTCATCGTCGGCGCCGGTCTGGCGGGCGCGGCCTG
>DASWWC010000104.1:0-17447 GCA_036401055.1 Roseateles sp. | reverse complement strand
CCTGAGGCCCTGCAACTGGTCGTCTTCACATCCGGTTCGACCGGCCAGCCCCAGGCACTGCCCAAGCGGCTGCGCCAGCTCTTTGACGAGGTCACGGCGCTGGAGCAGGCCTTCGGCGCCGCAGCGCCCGGCGCGGCCGTGCTCGCCAGCGTGTCGCACCAGCATGTCTACGGCCTGCTTTTCCGTGTGTTGTGGCCGCTCGCCACCGGCCGGCCGCTGCAGGCGCAAAGCCTGGTCGTCCTCGAAGACCTGGCCGAGCTGGCGTCATCTGGCGCCCGCGCCATCCTCATCGCCAGTCCCGCCCACCTGAGCCGGCTGCCGCTGGTGGAGAACCTGCCCGTGGTGCAGGTCTTCAGCTCGGGCGCGCCGCTGCCCGATGCAGCGCTGCCGGGCTGTCTGCGCGTCTTCGGCCGGGCGCCCATCGAGGTCTACGGCAGCAGCGAGACCGGCGGCGTGGCCTGGCGCCAGCGCGACCCCGATGCCCCGACCCACTGGCAGGTCCTGCCGGGCGTCGAATGGCGCATCGAGGACGACGCGCTGTGGCTGCGCTCGGCGCACCTGGATGACGCCGGCTGGATGCCCAGCGCCGACCGCGCCGCGGCCGTGCCCGGCGGCTTCGAACTGCGCGGCCGTGCCGACCGCATCGTCAAGATCGCCGAGAAGCGCGTCTCGCTGACGGCCGTGGAGGCTGCCTTGCGCGCCTCGCCGCTGGTCGCCGACCTGCGCCTCGTGCCCTTGACCGAGCCGCGCGAGCAACTCGGCGTCGTCGCCGTGCCCAGCGAAGGCGGCTGGCGGCTGCACGATGCGCAGGGCCGGCGCGCATTGGCCGAGGCGCTGCGGGCGAGCCTCGCGGATGTCGTCGAGCGTGTGGCGCTGCCGCGGCGCTTTCGCTTCCTGCCCGAGCTGCCCCTCAACGCCCAGGGCAAGTCGACGCAGGCCCGGCTGCTGGCCGAGTTCGACGCGCGTCGGCCGGCGCTGCGCGCCATCCACGTCAGCGAGGCCGGCCATGACCTGACGCTGGCCATCGACCCGACCTTGCCGCAGTTCGACGGCCACTTCCCCGGCCACCACATCCTGGCCGGCGTCGTGCAGGTCGAATGGGCCGAGTTGTTCGGCCGCGAGCGCTTCGCTATCGCCGGCGAGTTCTGCGGCATGGAGGCGCTGAAGTTCCAGCGCGTCATCGCGCCGGGCCGCCCCGTCACGCTGTCCCTGAGCTGGGCGCCGGGCAAGCTGTCCTTCCGCTACCACTCCGACCTTGGCCAGCACGCCAGCGGCCGGCTGCTGTTCGGGACGCCATGACGCCCGGCGCCGTCATTCCCGTCTACAACCACGGCGGCCCCGTGGGCTGCGTCGTCGCGGCACTGCGTGCCCACGGCCTGCCGGTGCTGCTGGTGGACGATGCCAGCGACCCCGACTGCGCCGCCGTGCTGGACGCGTTGGCCCGGCAGCCCGATGTGTTCCTGGAGCGGCTGCCCGTCAACCAGGGCAAGGGTGGGGCCGTCATGGCCGGCCTGCGCCGGGCAGCCCGGCTGGGCTGGACGCACGTGCTGCAGATCGATGCCGATGGCCAGCACGACACCCGCGATGTCCCTGCCTTCGTCGCCGCCGCCGAGGCCGCGCCCACCGAACTGATCTGCGGCTGCCCGGTCTATGACGACAGCGTGCCCCGGGCGCGCCTGTACGGCCGCTACGCTACCCACATCTGGGTCTGGATCAACACGCTGTCCTTCGCGGTGCGCGACTCGATGTGCGGCTTCCGCATCTACCCGCTGGCGGCCACGCTGCGCTGCATGGAAGGTCAGTACATCGGGCGCCGCATGGATTTCGACACCGAGATCGCCGTGCGCCTGGTGTGGTCGGGCATGGGGGTCGCCAACCTGCCGACGCGCGTGCGCTATCCGGAGGACGGCGTCTCGCATTTCCGTGTCTGGCA
This sequence comes from Roseateles sp., assembly GCA_036401055.1. Classification (GTDB taxonomy): domain Bacteria; phylum Pseudomonadota; class Gammaproteobacteria; order Burkholderiales; family Burkholderiaceae_C; genus Pelomonas. The sequence goes on along the minus strand of DASWWC010000104.1, from coordinate 15,514 downwards.
CGACAACCTGCTGATCTCGGCCATGCACACGCGGCTCTTCTTCGGCATGCTGCTGCGCGCGCCGCTGCTGCTGTGGCGAAAGTTCTCGGCATGAAGGCGCAGCGCCACTGGGCCTCGATGGGCGAGAGCACCTTCGTCGCCGGCATCTGGCTGCTCTTCTTCGTGCACCGCCTGCTGGGGCGCAAGGTGTTTCGCGTGCTGATGTGGCCGGTGGTGCTGGTGTACTGGCTCGCGCAGCCGGGGCTGCGGGCGCACAGCCTGGGCTATCTGCGGCGGCTGCAGCCCTCCGCCGGCTGGCGCCAGGGCCTGGCCCATGTGCGGCTGTTCGCCGAGACCATGCTCGACAAGCTGCTCGCCATCGCGGGCCGCTACCCGCTGTCCCGCGTGCGGACAAAGGGCACCGAGGCCGTGCATGCCCAGGCCGCCAAGGGCCAGGGCGCCGTGCTCGTCACGGCCCACACCGGCTGCCTGGAGCTGTGTCAGGCGCTGGCCGAGACGCATCCCGAGCTCAAGGTCAACGTGCTGGTGCACACCAAGCATGCCGAGAGCTTCAACCGCATCCTCGCGCGGCTGAACCCGCGGCGCGGCGTCGAGCTCATCGAGGTCAGCGAGCTCGACATGGGCCTCACGCTCAGGCTCGCCGAGCGCGTCGCGGCCGGCGAGTTCCTGGCCATCGCGGGCGACCGCGTGCCGGTGCGCGGCAGCAAGACCGTGCGCGTCCCCTTCCTCGGCGGCGAGGCCGACTTCCCCGTCGGCCCCTACCTGATCGCCGGGCTGCTCGGGTGTCCGCTCTACCTGATGCTCAGCCTTCATGAGGGCGCGGGCTATTCGCTGGAGTTCGAGCTGCTGGCCGAGCGGGTTCACCTGCCGCGCCGCGCCCGTGACGCCGCGCTCGCCGAGCATGCCCGCTGTTTCGCCGATGCACTCGCCGTGCGGCTGCGCCGTTCGCCCTATGACTGGTTCAACTTCTACGCTTTCTGGGATCGTCCCGATGCCGCCCATCACGTTTGACGGCCAGCGCCTCCTCATCGAAGACATCGTGGCGCTGGCCCGGCGCCGCGCCAGCGCGGAGCTGGGGCGCGCGCCCGAGTTCCGGGCCCGCATTCAGGCCGGTGCCGACTTTGTCGCCCGCCTGCTGGCCGAGGACGGCGTCATCTACGGGGTCACCACTGGCTACGGCGACTCCTGCACGGTGGCCGTGCCGCCGGCCCTGGTGCCCGAGCTGCCCCACCACCTCTACACGTACCACGGCATCGGTGCCGGTGCGCTGCTGAGCGCGGAACAGACCCGCGCCGTGCTGGGTGCACGCCTGGCGTCGTTGTGCCAGGGCCTGTCCGGCGTCAGCCTGGACCTGCTGCGCCAGATCGAGACGCTGCTGCGCCACGACATCCTGCCCCTGATCCCGAGCGAGGGCTCGGTGGGCGCCAGTGGCGACCTGACGCCGCTGTCCTACCTTGCCGCCGTGCTCTGCGGAGAGCGCGAGGTCAGCGTCAACGGCGAGACCCTGCCCGCGGCCGAGGCCTTGCGCGCCGTCGGCGCCACGCCGCTGCGCCTGCGGCCCAAGGAAGGCCTGGCCATCATGAACGGCACGGCCGTCATGACCGGCCTGGCCTGCCTGGCCTTCGCGCGTGCCGAGTACCTGGCCAAGCTCGCCACGCGCATCACAGCGATGAACGTCGTCGCCAGCGCCGGCAACGCCCACCACTTCGACGCGACACTGTTCGCTGCCAAGCCCCATGCCGGCCAGCAGCGCGTGGCCGAGCGGCTGCGGGCCGACCTCGCCAGCGACCGGCCCTCTCGCAACGAGCAGCGCCTGCAGGACCGCTACTCGCTGCGTTGCGCCCCCCACGTCATCGGCGTGCTGGAGGATGCACTGCCCTGGCTGCGCCAGCTCATCGAGAACGAGCTCAACAGCGCAAACGACAACCCGCTCATCGACCCGGCCGAGGAGCGCGTGCTGCATGGCGGCCACTTCTACGGCGGCCACATCGCGATGGCCATGGACACGCTGAAGACGGCCGTCGCCAATGTGGCGGATCTGCTGGACCGCCAGCTCGCGCTGCTCGTGGACGCCCGCTACAACCATGGCCTGCCGGCGAATCTCTCCGGCGCCAGTGGCGAGCGCGCGGCCATCAACCACGGCCTGAAGGCGCTGCAGATCAGCGTGTCCGCGTGGACGGCCGAGGCGCTGAAGCAGACCATGCCGGCGTCCGTGTTCAGCCGCAGCACCGAGTGCCACAACCAGGACAAGGTCAGCATGGGCACCATCGCCGCGCGCGACGCGCTGCGCGTGCTGGACCTGGCCGAGCAGGTCGTCGCCGCGATGCTGATCGCCGCCCGCCAGGGCGTGGCGCTGCGAGAGCGCCAGGGGCCGCTGGCGCTGACGCCCGAGCTGACCGCCATGCAGGGCGACCTCGCCGGACGGTTGCCGCTGATCAACGAAGACCGCGCGCTCGACAAGGAACTGGTCGCGCTGATCGACGCCATCCGGGGCCAGGCCTGGGGGTTGTATGCCTGAGCTCTGGCACGAGATCGAGCTGACGCCTGCCTTCCATGACCTGGATCCGATGGACATCGTCTGGCACGGGCATTACGTGAAGTACCTGGAGCTGGCCCGCAACGCGCTGATGGCTCGCTTCGACTATGACTACCCGCAGATGCGCGAGTCCGGCTACGCCTGGCCCATCGTCGACATGAGGCTCAAGTACGTGGACATGCTGCCCTACGGCCGCCGCGTCATCGTGCGCGCCGAGATCGTCGAATGGGAGAACCGCATCAAGGTGGACTACGTCATCCGCGACGCCCAGACCGACAAGGTCATCCACAAGGCCCACACCATCCAGGTCGCGCTCAACATCGCCACGCGCGAGATGGAGTGGGTCTGTCCGCCGGTGCTGTGGCGCAAGCTCGGCGTGAGTCCGGCATGAAGCGCCGCACGCTCCTGATCGCCGCGCTGCCGGTGGTGTCCCAGGCGACGCCCGACCTCGCACTGGCCGTGCGCGAGCGCCTGCAACAGCCGCAGTGGCTGCGCGGCGACTTCACGCAGACCAAGAAGGTGCCGGGCTTCGCCAAGCCGCTGGTGTCCACCGGCAACTTCGTCGCGGCGCGCGGGCGTGGCGTGCTGTGGCGCACGCTCAAGCCCTTTGCCAGCGAGCTGCGCCTGACGCAGAACGAGATCCGCGCCAGCCAGGGCGGACAGACGGCCATGCGCCTGGATGCCGCGCGCGAGCCGGCCGTGCGCCTCATCACGACGCTGATGTTTTCGCTGCTCAATGGCGACGTCAGCGGTCTGGCCGAGCTCTTCGAGCTCAGTGGCGGCGTCAAGGGCGCGAGCTGGCAGCTGGCTCTGCTGCCCAGGCCCGGTGCGCTTCAGCAGGTGCTCAGGAAGGTGGAGCTGGAGGGCGATGGCTTCGTGCGCCGCATCCAGCTCTTCGAGGCCAACGGCGACGAGAGCCTGATCCAGATCGCCAACCCGCGCACCGATGCGGCGCCCGAGCCGGGTCTCTTTCAGTGAACCTGGAGCGAACCACCCGGCGCCTGGCCGGCCTGTGGCTGGTGCTCGTGCTCGCCTGCGTGGCGCACAACGCCTGGTACTGGATCGTGAACCGGGGCGCGCCGGTGACCGACATGCTGGCCATGCTGCCCCGCGACGAGCAGCGCCCGCTGGCCGCCCAGGCCACGCAGGCCCTGGCCGATGCCGGCTCGCGCCGCGTCACCGTGCTGATCGGCGGGGGCGACGAGGACCAGGCGCGGCACGCGGCCGACGCCTTCTTGCAGGCCCTGGGCGACATCCCGGCCCGGCATCGCGTGGCCGACACCGACAGCCAGGCCTGGCTGGCCCTGTACGCGCCGGTGCGCGCGGGGCTGCTGTCGCCCCAGGCCCGCGAGCGCCTGGGCGCGGCGCCGACGGCCGAACTGGCCGACCAGGCGCTCGCGGCGCTCTACCAGCCCGTCGGCGGGCCGCGCATGGGGCCCTGGGCGGACGATCCGCTCAACGTCTTCGGCCAGTGGCTCGCCGAGCGCGGCCAGAGCAGCCGTGTGCGCATGCGGGACGGGCGCTTGATGCTCACCGACCCCGACGCACCCGAGCGCCACTACGCGCTGGTGCTCATCGACCTGGCCGGCTCCGGTTTCGAGATCAGCGCCCAGCGCGCGCTGCAGCCGCGGCTGGAGGCGGCCACACGGGCCGCCGCGGGGCAGGGCGCGCAGGTCATCCAGGCCGGCGTGCCGCTGTTCGCCGCGGCCGCGGCCGAGCAAGCCGAGTTCGAGATCCACACCATTGGCCTGGGCTCGCTGGTGGGCATCGTCGTGCTGACGCTGGCGGCCTTCCGCTCGCTGCGCCCGCGCCTGCTTGTTGCGCTGTCGATGGCCGTGGGCCTGCTCGTGGCCAGCTCGGTCAGCCTGCTGGTGTTCGGTGCGCTGCACCTCGTCACGCTGGTGTTCGGCGCCAGCCTGCTGGGCGTGGCCGAGAACTACGGGAGCAACTATTTCAGCGCCCGCCAGGGGCTGCAGGCGAGCGAGCGCTGGGCCATGCTCAGCCGCCAGATCCCCATCGTCAGCCTGGCCATGGCGACGACGGTCATCGGCTATGCGCTGCTGGCCCTGCCGCCCTTCCCGGGCCTGCGCCAGATTGCCGTGTTCTCTGCGGTGGGGCTGGTGGCGGCTTTCGTCACCGTGCTGTGGTGGTTTCCGTTGCTGGATGGCGCAGGCCGCATGGCGCCGACGCGCTTCGCGGACTGGCTGGGCTCGCGACGCGCGCTGTGGCCCAGCCTGAAGGGGCGCGGACTGGCGTGGCTGCTGGTGTTGTCGGGCCTGCTGGTGGTCGCCGGCGCGAGCCGGCTGCGCTTTGACGACGACATCCGCCAGCTGCAGTCGGCGCCGCCCGCGCTTGTCGCCCAGCAACGCGAGTTCTCCCGGCTGATGCAGGCCCCGGGCCTGGCGCAGTTCTTCGTCGTGCAGGGCGATACCGAGCAGCAGTTGCTGGAGCGCGAGGAGGCCCTGACGGCGCAGCTGCGCGGCATGCAGCTTGGGGTGCAGGCCGTCAGCGATTGGCTGCCGTCGCTGCAGCGCCAGCGCGAGGACGCGGCGCTGGCCGCACGGCGGACGGCCGAGATGCGGCCTTTGCTGGCCGAGAAGCTGGGCCAGCCCGTCGCGCCCGCCGCTGCGGCTGCCGCAACGCTGACACCCCAGGCCTGGCTGGCCAGCCCCGCCAGCGAACCCGTTCGTCTGCAGTGGCTGGGGCGGCTCGGCGAGCGCATGGCCAGCGTCGTGCTGCTGCGCGGCGCCGAGACCGCCGACGCACGGGCCGCGCTGGCGACGCTGCGTCTGGAGGGTGTCACCTGGGTCGACAAGGTCGGCGAGGTCAGCACCCTGCTTGGGCGTTATCGTGAGCTGATGTCGGCCGTGCTCGGCGTTGGCCTGGTGCTGATCTGGGTTGCGCTGGCCTGGCGCTTCGGCCGCGCGTCCTGGCGGGCGCTTGCGCCCACGGCGCTGGCCTGCGTGCTCACCGTTGCGCTGCTGGCCCTGGGCGGCCAGGTGTTGCAGCTCTTTCACATCCTGCCCCTGCTCATCCTGCTGGGCTTGGGCGTGGACTACGGCATATTCCTGCTCGAACAGCCCGGCCGCAGCGAGACCCAGCCCTTCCTGTCGGTGACGCTGGCGGCCGCGTCGACGCTCCTGTCCTTCGGCCTGCTGGCGTTGTCCGGCACGCCGGCCCTGCATGCCTTCGGGTTGACGCTGCTGATCGGCGTCTTCCTGGCCTGGCTGCTCACTCCACTCTTCATGCCCCATGCTTGAGACCAAGAAGTTTTCCCCGGCGAAGCAACGTGCTTTCGACGCCCGCTTCGAGGCCCAGAAGATCGCCTTCGGGCCGGTGGTCTTCCACTGCGTGCGCTATGCCTGGAAGCGCGGCATGCTGCAGGCGATCGCGGAAGGCGGCGAGCGCGGCGTCACGTTGGACGAACTGGAGGCCACCGGCCGCTGGAGCCGGTACGCGCTGAAGCTGGTGCTGGAGTCCTGCCTGTCGGCCGGCGTCGTGCTCATCGAGGCGGGGCGCTGGCAGCTCGACAAGACGGGGTTCTGCCTGATCTCGGACGACATCACGCGCGTGAACTACGACTTCATCCACGATGTCTGCTACCAGGGGCTGTTCGAGCTGGAGCGGTCGCTCGACGCCGGCAAGCCGCTCGGCCTGACGCACCTCGGCGACTGGGACAGCATCTACCCCGCGCTGGCCGACCTGCCCGAACCGGCCAAGTCCAGCTGGTTCGCGTTCGACCATCACTACTCGGACACGTCGTTCCCCGACATCCTGCCCGACGTGTTCGCCACTGCACCGCGCCGGCTGATGGACATCGGCGCCAACACGGGCAAGTTCAGCCTCGCTGCGCTGGCCTACGACGCGAGGGTGGAGCTCAACCTCGTGGACCTGCCGCCGCAGCTCGCGGTGGCCGAGGCCAACCTGCGCGCCGCCGGCCAGGGCGAGCGCGCCCGGCTCCACCCGCGTGACCTGCTGGATCCGGCCGCCGTGCTGCCCACGGACATGGACCTGGTCTGGATGAGCCAGTTTCTCAGCTGCTTCGGCGAACCCCAGATCGCCAGCATCTTCGAGCGCGTCACCGCCTGCCTGGGCGAGGGCGGCCAGGTGCTGGTGATGGACACGTTCTGGGACCGCCAGCGCTATGACATCGCGGCCTACTGCCTCATCAACACCTCGCCGTACTTCACGGCCATGGCCAGCGGCAACAGCAAGGTCTACGAGAGCGCCGACTACATCCGCCTGGCCGAGGCCGCCGGCCTGCGGCTGCTGACGGTGCGCGACGGCATTGGCTACTGCCACAGCCTGTTGAGGTTTGCCCGCGCATGAGGCGTCGCCTGTTGCTTGTCGCCGCGTTGCTGGGCGGTTGCGCCACGGTCCCGCCGCCGAGCGCGCTGCCGATGCTGCGCCTGCCGCCCGCAGCGCTGGGCAGCGCCCGCTTCGCGCTGAGCCAGCGCCTGACTGTCACGCGGCTGGACCAGCCCGACGCGGCGCCGCAGCGTGTGGAGGTGCAGCTGCAGCTGGACGCCTCGGCACTGCTGCTGGCCGGCTTTGCCTTCGGCCAGCGCGTGCTGCTGATGCAGTGGGACGGCAAGGACCTGAACGTGCAGCGCCACCCCATGCTGCCTGCCGAGGTGGACACCGACCGCATGCTGCGTGACCTCTGCCTGACCTTCTGGCCGGCCGAGGCCGTGCGCGCTGCGCTGCCCGAGGGCTGGCGCTGGGTGGTGACGGCCACCGGCCAGGAACTGCAGCAAGGCGGGCAAGCCCGTCTGGTCGTCAGCCGCCCCGGCGCCAACATCGTCGAGATCGTCAACCCGGCCGAGGGCTATCGCTTGCTGATCGAGTCTCAACCGCAGGAGGGCGCGTGAGCTTTTTCCTGCATCAGCCCGGCGTCGTCTGCGCGGCCGCCCCGGACCTGGCCGGGCTGCGCGAAGCGGTGTTCGCCGCCGAACCTGGCGGCGTGGCCGCCAACGCCACGGTCTGGCCGGGGCACGCGCTGCATCTGGGGGCGGTGAACACGGCGTTGCCGTCGGTCGAGCACCTGCCGCTGTCGCAGCGCAGCCGCAACAACGCGCTGCTGCTCGCGGCCCTGTCGCAGATCCGTGGCGACGTCGACGAGGCCATCGTCCGCCATGGCGCGGATCGTGTTGGCGTGGTGTTGGGCACCAGCACGTCGGGCGTCGGCGAGAGCGAGGCCGCCATCGCCGCGCAGGCCCGCGACGGCCGGCTGCCGGCGAGCTTCCACGTCGAGCAGCAGGAACTGGGCTCGCCCGCACTGATGCTGGCCGGGATGCTGGGCCTGGGTGGGCCGCGCTACGTCGTGTCCACCGCCTGCTCGTCGGGCGCCAAGGCCTTGGCCAGCGGCGCGCGGATGCTGCTGGCGGACTTGTGCGACGCGGTCATCGTCGGCGGCGTGGACGCGCTGTGCGGCATGACGGTGGCGGGCTTCACCGCGCTGGAGTCGGTCGACGCCGCGCGCTGCCGGCCGATGAGCGCAACGCGCGCCGGCATCAACATCGGCGAGGGCGCCGCGCTGTTCGTGCTCAGCCGCACGCCAACCGCCGTGCGCCTGTCGGGCTGGGGCGAGAGCTCGGACGCCCACCACATCTCGGCGCCCGAACCCACAGGCCGCGGCGCGCTGACCGCCATGCGCGAGGCGCTGGATCGTGCCGGCCTCGCGCCGGCCGACATCGGCTACCTGAACCTGCACGGCACGGCCACGCCGCAGAACGACGCGATGGAGAGCCGTGCGGTGGCCGAGCTGTTCGGCCTGAGCCTGCCGTGCTCGTCCACCAAGCCACTCACGGGCCATGCCCTCGGCGCGGCGGGTGCCATCGAGGCGGCCATCGCCTGGCTGACGGTGGCCGGCGACGGCCGACTGCCGGTGCACCACTTCGACGGCCGGCGCGACGACGGGCTGCCGCCGATCGCGCTGGTCGCGCCGGGCCAGCGTCTGGCCACCGCGCCGCGCCATGTGATGAGCAATTCCTTCGCCTTCGGCGGCAACAACGCGTCGCTGGTGCTCAGCCATGTCTGAACTGCCTGCCATCACCGAGCTCGTGCCGCATGCCGGCCCGATGTGCCTGCTCGACCGCGTCCTCGCCGCCGAGCGCGAGCGGCTGAGCGCCGAGGTCGTCGTGCCCGCGCAGGGGCTGTTCAGCCACGACGGCGGCGTGGGCGCCTGGGTGGGCATCGAGTACATGGCCCAGGCCGTGGCCGCCTGGGCGGGCTGGCAGGCGCGTGCCGCGGGCGAGCCGCCGCGCATCGGCCTGCTGCTGGGCACGCGGCGCTACCGCTGCGGCGTGCCGCGCTTCATGGTGGGGCAGCGGCTGCGCATCGACATCGAGCGTGCCTATCAGGCCGACAACGGCCTGGGCCAGTTCGACTGCCGCATCCACGCGGACGGCGTCGAGCTGGCCAGCGCGACCTTGACGGTGTTCGGGCCCGAGGACCCGAGCGCGTTTTTGAATGGAGAAGAACCATGAGTACGGTGCTGGTCACCGGGTCGAGCCGTGGCATCGGCCGCGCCATCGCGCTGCGCCTTGCGCGTGACGGCTATGACATCGTGCTGCACTGCCGCAGCCAGCGCGAGCAGGCCGATGCGGCCGCCGCCGAGATCCAGGCCCTGGGCCGCGCCGCGCGCGTGCTGCAGTTCGACGTGGCCGACCGCGAGGCCGCGGCCAGCGTGCTGCTGGCCGACGTCGAGGCCCATGGCTGCTACTACGGCGTGGTCTGCAACGCCGGCATCGCCCGCGACGGCGCCTTCCCGGCGCTGAGCGGCGAAGACTGGGACGCCGTCATCCACACCAACCTCGACGCCTTCTACAACGTGCTGCAGCCGCTGACCATGCCGCTGGTGCGGCGCAAGGCGGCGGGTCGCATCGTCACGCTGGCCTCGGTGTCCGGGATCATGGGCAATCGCGGCCAGGTCAATTACAGCGCCGCCAAGGCCGGCATCATCGGTGCGACCAAGGCGCTGGCCGTGGAGCTGGCCAGCCGCAAGATCACGGTCAACTGCGTGGCGCCGGGGCTCATCGAGACCGACATGATCGACGCTGAGATCGTGGACGAAGCGCTGAAAATCATCCCTGCCAAGCGCGTGGGCCGGCCCGAAGAGGTGGCGGCGCTGGTGAGCTTCCTGATGGGGCCGGACGCGGCCTACATCACGCGGCAGGTGATTTCGGTGAACGGGGGGATGGTGGGATGAGCAAGAAGAGAGTCGTGATCACCGGCATCGGGGCGCTGTCGCCGCTCGGGCACGACGCCGAGACGGTGATGGACAGCCTGCGAGCCGAAACCAACAAGGTCCAGCGCATGCAGGACTGGGCCGCTTATGAAGGCCTCAACACGCAGGTCGGCGTGCCCTGTGCGCCCTTTGAGCTCCCTGCCGACCGCTACAACCGCAAGAGCATGCGCAGCATGGGCCGCGTGGCGCAGATGGCCACGCGCTCGGCCGAGCTGGCGTTGCAGCAGGCCGGCCTGATCGGCGACCCGCTGGTGACCAGCGGCCGCCTTGGCGTGAGCTTCGGCAGTTCCAGCGGCACGCCCAGCGCCGTCGGAGACTTCGGCCGCATGATGAGTGCCAAGAGCATCGAGGGCATCAACGCCAACACCTACGTGAAGATGATGTCGCACACCGCGACGGTCAACATCGCGGTGTTCTTCGGCATCACCGGCCGCATCATCACGACGAGCAGCGCCTGCACCTCGGGCAGCCAGGGCCTCGGCTACGCCTACGAGGCGGTGCAAAGCGGCAAGCAGGTCGCGATGCTGGCCGGCGGCGCCGAGGAACTGGACCCGACGCAGGCGGCCGTGTTCGACACGCTGTTCGCCACCAGTACCCAGTACAACGACCGGCCGCGCATGACGCCGCGCCCCTTCGACAAGGAACGCGATGGCCTGGTGCTGGGCGAGGGCGCCTGTACCTTCGTGCTGGAGGAGTACGAGCACGCCAAGGCGCGCGGCGCGCAGATGCTGGGCGAGATCGTCGGCTACGGCACCAACTGCGACGGCACGCACGTCACGCAGCCGCAGTCCGCCACGATGGCCCAGGCCATGCGCCTGGCGCTGGAGGACGCCGGCCTGCCGGGCGGCGCCATCCCCTACGTCAATGCGCACGGCACCTCCACGGACCAGGGCGACGTGGCGGAGAGCCAGGCCACCCAGGCCGTACTGGGGTCCCGCACGGCCATCTCGTCGCTGAAGAGCTACATGGGCCACACGCTGGGCGCCTGCGGCGCGCTGGAGACGTGGATGACGCTGGAGATGATGAAGGCCGGCTGGTTCGCGCCGACGCTGAACCTGCAGCAGGTGGACCCGCGCTGCGGCGAACTGGACTACGTGCTCGCCGGTGGCCGCAAGCTGGAGACTGAGTTTGCGATGTCTAATAACTTCGCTTTTGGCGGGATCAACACCTCACTGATCCTGCGCCGGATCTGACGTCGCCGCGCCGGCCCGGCCCCTCCATTGATCCTCTCATTTCAAACCACCAAGGAAGCTCGCGCATGAAAACCCGTCTCGTCGCCCTGGCCCTCGCTTCGGCCCTGTCCTGCACGTCCGCCTTCGCACGCGACACCGTCCTGTACATCCCGCTGGCCGACGTGCTGGCCATGCCTGAGGCTCAGGGCAAGCTGGATTCGGACATGAAGTTCTTCCTCGCCGGCCAGAGCACACCCAAGGTCCTGAAGCGGTTCTCGACCGGCACGAGCAACCCCAAGACCAACGGCTTCAACAAGAGCGACGAGTTCGGCTGCAAATGGGCGGCGCTGAGCGCGCTGATCAACCTGCAGACCAGCGCCAAGCGCGAGGGGGGCAACGCCGTCGTCGACATCGTCAGCTACTACAAGAAGAACGAGTACAAGAGCGCGACGGACTTCGAGTGCCACGCGGGGACCTTCGTCGTCGGTGTGGCGCTGCGCGGCACCTACGCCAAGATCGCCGACTGAGTCTCACGTGCTGTGCCTGCTGGCGGCCGAGCCCGAAGTGCGGGCGGGCATGCCGGCGCCGGCCGGCTGGCTGACCCTGTCCGAGGCCGCACGTCTGCGGGCACTGGGCAGCGAGGCACGGCGTGACACCTTCCTGGCCGGCCGCTGGCTGGCCCGCCGTGCCATTCAGGGCTGGTCGGGCTCGGCGGCCCTGCCTGCGCTGGAGGTGGCCGACAGCGGCGCCTGCGTCGTGGCCGGTGTCGATGGCGGCCATGTGTCGATCAGCCACAGCGCCGGTGTCGTGGCCTGCGCGGCGAGCGAGGTGCCGGTGGGCATCGACATCGAAAGCCTGTCCCGCCCGCGCGACCACCTGGCGCTGGCCGAAGCGGTGCATGGCCCGGCGCAGCGCGAGCAGCTCGCCGCCCTGCCGCCCGAGGCGCGTGCGCGGGACTTCCTGCGGTGGTGGACCTTGAAGGAAGCCTGGCTGAAGGCGCGCGGCCGAGGCCTGGACTTCGCGCTGATGCGCCGCCTGGCGTTCGACGCCGACGCGTCAGGTGACACTGCGGTCACGTGCGTCGGCGACCTCGTGCTGGCCCTGGCTGCCGACCCCGAGTTGCCGCCGCAGATCGTCGGCGTGCCGGGCGCCGCCTGGCAGCGCAGCCGCACGCGCGTGCTGGCTTAGCCCGGCTTGCGCGCGACGCAGTTCAGCAGCGTCTCCTCGCGCTTCTCGGGCACGCCGAAGCCCATCCATTCCAGTGCGCCCAGGTCCTTGCGGCTCCACCACAGGTAAGGCGTGCTGATGTGCTCGGGCTTCACCTCGAAGCCGGCCGCCCCCAGCATGGCCAGGAACTCCGGCGCACTGCGCTGCACGTCCATCGGGTGGCGGAAAAGCAGCCGGATGATCCAGCTGTGGATGTAGGCGCGGGTGCTCTCGGCCAGCAGCAGCCGGCCGCCCGGCTTGAGCACGCGGAACACCTCGGACAGCGCGCTGGTCTGGTCCACGATGTGGTGCAGCGTCTGGTGGCAGAGCACCAGGTCCACCGACGCATCCGGCAGCGGGATGGCCTCGGCATGCGCGGCATGCAGGGTGACGGGCACCGTGCTGGCCGCGCGCATCGCCTCGCTGCGCGCGGCGAAGTCGGGCTCGGGGTCGAGGGCGTGGATGTGGCTGGGGCGAAAGCGCTCGGCCAGCTCGGGCAGCGAGTGGCCCAGGCCGGTGCCGATGTCCAGCACGACGCCGCCCTGAGGCAGCTCCGGCGCCATCCGCTGCAGGTCGTTGAGGGCGCGCTGCAGTACATGCACGCGCCAGGTCGGCGTGGACAGGAACCACAGGCCGAAGCGGGTCTCAGGAACGAAGGCGCGCGCGGGGCGGGTGGTCGTGGAGAGCGGGGTGGAGTTCATGGCATGGCTGTGGCGAGGCGCCTGTCCGAGCGGCCGCGATGATAGGGGCAGGCCGGCGCACGCTTCAGGGCGTTAGCCTCAGCAGCGACTGCCAGAACCCGGGGATGCGCTGGACCGGTGCGTGCGCGTCCACTGTGCGGGCCAATGCAATGGCCTCCACATCATCGCCCAGGCCGTAGAACGGCTGCCTGGACACAGGCAAGCCCTGCGCGCGGGCGGTGCTGACGAGCAGCTCCAGGTACTCAGGCAGGTGCTCGGCGGTGAAGGGGTTGGGATCGTGGAACGTCACGACCACGGGGATGACGCCGTGCAGGGCGGGCAACTGGCCCGCCAGCAGGCGGGTGCGCAGCAGCCCCATCTGGTAGTCCAGGTGCTGGTGGCGCCGCGGGCTGCCGTAGGGCCAGACCAGCTTGCCGTCGTTGGCGGTCACGTCGGTCAGCAGCGCGCGCAGGCCGGCGTCGGCATAGACGCCCAGCGTGCGCGCGTCGTAGGCCCACATCGGCGGACGCACGAGGCGTGGTGCCGAGCCCATCCCGGCGTGGTCAGCCAGGCCGGTCTGCAACGACGCGCGCAGCGTTTCGCTGCTCATGCCGAGGTGGTTGGAGTGGCCCGGCGTGGCGGTATGGAATCCCAGCACGTGACCGAGCGCCAGCTCGCGCAGCATCAGCTCGCGGCCCAGCGGCGTGCCGCCCCCATTGCTGGCGCGGGTCTGTACGAAGAAGACCGCCTTGATGCCCGGCTGCACCGGGTTGCGGGCCAGCGTTTGCAGCACCAGCTCCGTCGGGTTGGGCTCGCGGCGGATGCTCGGGCCGTCGTCGAAGGTCAGCAGGAAGCGCAGGGGCGGCGAGTCGGGCGCCGCGGGCGTGATGGGGCCCGAACGGCAGCCGCCCAGCAGGCCGGTGGCCAGCAGGGCAAGGCAGAGCGTGACGGCGGAGGCGGCGAAGTGGCGGAACACGGGCGCGGGAGTCTGGGAAGCCGGCAGGACCGGCTCCGCCACCAGGGGTCAATCCACGCCGAAGTCGTAGAAGCTGTTGGCGGCCTGCGCGAAGAAGCCCGACACCCGCACCTCGGCGGTGTAGAAGATCAGCGCGTACTCGCCGGAACCCAGCGGCCTCTCGGGCTTGACCTTGTAGAGGATGAAGCCTTCCTTGGCGCGCGACTGGTCGGGCAGCTGCTCCGACGTGATCGCGACGACGCGGTCCTTGTTGATCCCCGACGAGTAGCTCATGTAGCCGCCGCCGGTGGACACCTCGCGCGTGCCGTTGTTGCGCACGGCGAAGTTGGCGATGGTCACGTAGCCGGTCACCTGGGCGTTCTTGGGCACGCTGACGATGAACTCGAAACCTTCGCTCGGCAGGCGGCGCGCGGCCTTGCCGCCGGTCAGCGTCGCATAGGTGGCCACGCCGCCGAAGCCCAGGGCGCGAGCGGCCGTGCGGGTCTGCGCGACGATGTACTGCATGGGCGTTTCCTGCCCGCCCTGCACGACGATGGCTTCCTCCGGGTTGATGGCCACGCTGGCAGCCACGGCCGGGGTGGCGCGGGCAGCGGGCGCTGCGGCGGGTGCCGGAGCGGCGGTCAACGACTTGGGATTGAGCACCGCGTTCAGCACGGCCGGCGAGGCACCCTTGTTCTTCAACGCGATCAGCGCCTTGGCCGAGGTGTCGAATTTCGGCGTACCCGTGGCAATGGCCTGCAGGATCACGCTCTCGGGCATCTGCGCGTCCAGCAGCTGGACGATGTCGGCGTTGGTGACGGGGGCAGCCCAGGCGGCGCTGGCACTGAGCAGCCCGAGGGCAAGTAGCTTCTTCATGGTGGGACTCCCTGGAGTTCTGGGTTGGGCGCGCGGATTCTAGGAAGCTCTCTTACGCCACCGAGGTGATTTCTCCCAGGCAACGCTGGCATCGGCGCGGGCGCGACAATCCCGTGCATGAATTCATGGCCTTCCGATGTTCTCGTCCTGCAGTCGCCCGATGGGGCCTGCGCCCGTGTTGCCCTGCAAGGCGGCCACGTGCTGTCCTGGCAGCCCGCTGGCGCGCCGGAGCAGCTCTATCTGTCTCCCCGCAGCGAGTTCACACCCGGCAAGGCCATCCGCGGCGGCGTGCCGGTGTGCTTCCCGCAGTTCTCCGAGCGCGGGCCGCTGCCCAAGCATGGTTTCGCGCGCACGCTGCCCTGGGAACTGGTCAGCCAGGAGCAGGGGCGGGACGACGCGCTGGCGGTGCTGCGCCTGCGCGACAGCACCGAGACGCGCCGCCTGTGGCCCCATGCCTTCGAGCTGGAGCTGAGCGTGCGCGTGGGGGGGCGAAGCCTGGACGTCGAGCTGGCCTGCGAGAACCTGGGGGACGCTGCGCTGCAGTTCACGGCCGCGCTGCACACCTACCTGCGCGTGGCGGACCTGGACGCGGTCAGCGTCGAGGGCCTGGCCGGGCTGCGCTATTTCGACAGCATCAAGCAGGCCGAGGCCCTGCAGCGCATGGACCTGCTGCTGACGGGCGAGAAGGGCGTGCTCGATCTGGACCGCATCTATTTCGGCGTGAAGGAGCGGCCGCTGCTCGTCACCGAGGACCGCCGGCAGGTCGTCGTGCGCCAGCAGGGCTTCGATGACGCGGTGATCTGGAACCCCGGTCCCGAGCGCTGCGCCAGGCTGGCGGAC
>DASWWC010000103.1:0-15948 GCA_036401055.1 Roseateles sp. | reverse complement strand
CCGGGGCGTGGCAGACGAGCTGCACGCGGGCGGACGCACCGGGCTCGAGGGCCTCACCGTCCAGCACGGCGAGGCTGGCCATGGCGCTCTGCGCACCGAGGTGCAGGTGCACGCGGGTGCCCGAACGCAGCGGCCGGGTCTCGCCGGGCCAGAGGTGGATGCGGGCATCCAGCCGCTCGGTGGCTAACGCCACGTGAGGCACCGTCAGCCATGCGCCGCGCGGCGCCTGTTCGCGCGCCAGGCCCGCCAGCGCAACGGCGCAGCGCTGGCCGGCGCGGGCGCGCTCGACCGCCTGGTTCTGGGCATGCAGGCTGCGCACGCGCGCGCGGTGGCCCTGGATCGTCAGCTCGTCGCCGACGGCGATCTCGCCCGCATGCAGCGTGCCGGTGACGACGGTGCCCACGCCGTCCAGGCTGAAGGCCCGGTCCACAGCGAGCCGCGCGGCCAAACCCTGGGTAGCACGCGGTGGCATGCGGCGGGCGGCATCGAACAGTAGCTCGCGCAGCTCGGCGAGGCCCTGGCCGGTGTGGGCCGAGACTGTGAGGATGGGCGCGGCATCCAGCCCGGTACCGGCGAGCAGCGCACGGATCTCACCGCGCAAGGTGTCGATGCGCGCCGGATCGGCACGGTCGGCCTTGGTGATGGCGACGGCACCGCGCGTCAGGCCCAGCAGGCTCAGCACGGCCAGGTGCTCGCGCGTCTGCGGCATGACGCCATCGTCGGCCGCGACGAGCAGCAGCGCGAAGGCGATGCCGCTGGCACCGGCCAGCATGGTGTGGACCAGCTTCTCGTGGCCCGGCACGTCGATGAAGCCGATCCGTTCGCCATGTTCGGGCACATCGAGGTAGGCATAGCCCAGTTCGATGCTGATGCCCCGCGCCTTCTCCTCGGGCAGCCGGTCGGTGTCCACGCCGGTCAGCGCGCGCACCAGCGTGGTCTTGCCGTGGTCGATGTGGCCGGCCGTTCCGACGATCACGCCAGCGACTCCTTCAATGCGCCGAGTTGGGAGGTCAGCAGCGCGGGCTCTTCGAGGCAACGCAGGTCCAGCAGCAGGCGGTCGTCATTGACGCGGCCGATGACGGGGCGCGGCAGCGCGCGCAATGCGGTGGTCAACGCGTCAAGCGTGCGGCCACGACCATCGGTCGCGGTGAGCGCCAAGCCGGCCGAAGGCAGGCGCTCGACCGGCAGCGAGCCCGAGCCGATCTGGCTTTGCAGCGCAACCGTATCGACGCTGAAGCGCGGCGCGACTGCGGCGGCCACGTCGGGCAGCAGTTGCCGGGCCAGCGCGGCGATCTGCTCCTGCGGGCGGGTCAGCAGGCGCAGCGTCGGCAGG
Organism: Roseateles sp.; assembly: GCA_036401055.1. Taxonomy (GTDB): domain Bacteria; phylum Pseudomonadota; class Gammaproteobacteria; order Burkholderiales; family Burkholderiaceae_C; genus Pelomonas. Next base: position 14,615 of record DASWWC010000103.1, on the reverse strand, counting down.
TCCTGCACCAGGCGCTCGGGCCGCAGATAGAGCCGCAGCGTCGCCTCCAGGGCGGCGAAGGGCAGCTTGGACAGGCGCAGCGCGCGCTTCATCGGGAACTTGCGAATGCGCTGGACCACAGCCCTGCTGCCGACGATCAGTCCCGCCTGCGGGCCACCCAGCAGCTTGTCGCCGCTGAAGGTCACGACATCGCAGCCCGCGGCGAGCATGGCCTGCGGCAGCGGCTCGGCGGGCAGGCCCCACTTCGACAGGTCCACCAGCGCGCCGCTGCCGAGGTCCGTCATCAACGGCAGGCCGGCCGCGTGGGCGATGGGCGCCAGCGTCGCCTCGTCGACGGCCGCCGTGAAACCCTGCACCTGGTAGTTGCTGGTGTGGACCTTGACGATGAGGCCGGTGCGCGGCGTGATGGCCTGCTGATAGTCGCGCGGGTGGGTGCGGTTGGTGGTGCCCACTTCCACCAGCGTCGCGCCGGCGGCGCTCATCACGTCGGGCATGCGAAAGGCGCCGCCGATCTCGACCAGTTCGCCGCGCGACACGATGGCCTCCTTGCCGCCGGCCAGCGCCGCGATGCCCAGCAGCACGGCGGCGGCGTTGTTGTTGACGACGGTGGCGGCCTCGGCGCCGGTCAGTTCGCAGAGCAGGCTCTCGATGAGGTCGTCACGGTCGCCGCGCGCGCCCGCGGCAAGGTCGAACTCCAGGTTGTTGGGCTCGCCCATCAGCGCCAGCACCTGCTGCAGCGCCGCGTCGGCCAGCAGGGAGCGGCCCAGGTTGGTGTGGATGACGGTGCCTGTGAGGTTGATGACGGCCTGCATCTGAGGGCGCATCCGCTGTCGGACGCGCTCGGCCAGCTGCCCCTGCAGCGCCGTCAGGTCGACGGCCTGCGGCGCCAGTTCGCCGGCCAGCGCGCGGATGCGCAGCGCGTCCAGCAGCGCCCTCGCCTCGCCGGCCACCAGCGTGTGGCCGTGCTCGGTCAGCAGCGCCTCGCAGTGGCGCAGCAGCTTGTCGGTCGAGGGCAGGTCCTTGGGGGCTGCCTTCGAGCCGTGAACCACGGACTCGGGAGGCGGGGCCATCAGGGACTCCCGGGCGGATCGGGCGGCGGGCCGTCGGGGTCGCCGAACAGCAGCATCAGGTTGACGCCGTGGCGGCGCAACCCGGTCTCGGACACCAGCAGGTCCAGCGTGACGCTGGCGAGGTCGTCGGCCAGCGGCTCGACGAAGGGGTCGCGCTCGGTGTGGACGATCTTCAGGTAGTGGCCGCAGTCGCCGCAGGTCTCGGCCTGCACGGCGGCGGTGTTGGCGGGCGCGTCGCCGTCCAGCGCCTGCAGCGATTCGTAGGCCAGCTTCAGCCCCGACAGGCAGTGCGGGCACTGGATGCGCACCATGTGCCACTCGCTGGCGCACAGCGAGCAGTGCAGGTAGCGCTGGCCGGCCACGTCGGCCACTTGGCGCGTGATGCTGGCGGTAGGCCGGCTGCCGCAGCAGGGGCACAGGGTTTCGTCCTCGGTCAGCGCGAAGGCGGGCTGGCCGGGCTGGTCGAAGCGGGCCGCGGTGCGCTGCACCAGCGCCGTCCAGTACACCTGCAGGGCCGCGGCGACCAGCGGCGCGGCGGCCAGGTCCAGGCCGCGCATGACGCCGGTGAGCAGGCAATCGGCCTGGGTCTCCAGCGTGTCGGCATCGGCCGCGCGCAGGGCCTGCAGCGTCGGCTGCACGGCGGCCGGCGCGCGGGGGGCCAGCGTGTCGACCAGGTCGCGCAGCAGCGCATGCCAGGCCGGGTCGCGCGCCCAGTCGGCGGCGGACAGCGGCGGGCGGCCGACCGCACGCGCCGCGGCGATGTTCGAGGCGGTCGGCAGCGGCAGTTCGCCCACGCGGGCCAGCACCTGCTGCTGGGCCTGGGCCAAGTCAGCCATGAAGATCAGGAAGTCGCGCATCGCATGGCCGGCGGCCAGCTGGCGCAGGCGCAGCGCCCGTTCGGCGAACAGCGTCGCGCCCTCGGGCAGGCGCAAGGGCGGCGGCGCGGCGCCGCCGGCCCGGGCCGAGATCTCCTCGGGCGACATCAGCTTGATGGTCGCCTGCGTGCCTCCCGTCATTCGCTCGCCTCCCCCGTCTGTTTCGTCATTTGCCGTCGCGCGTCACTTCCGCATGCCACAGCGGATGGTTCTTGCGCGCCCAGGCCTCGCTGACCGTGCCACGCGTCATCGCGCGGATGGTGCCCTTGACCCAGATGGCCGCATAGATGTGGATGATGACCGCCAGGATCAGCACCGTGGCCGCCACCGCATGCAGCAGCGCGCCGAGGCGCACGCCATCGATGGGCAGCAGGTGGGCGAACCAGGGCCGCCAGAACATGAAGCCGGTGACCAGCAGCACCGCCAGGCTCCACACCAGCGCCCAGAACACCAGCTTCTGGCCGTAGTTGTAGCGCCCCACCGGCGGCAGCCCCTCCTTGCGGCCCTGCAGCATGTCGCCCATCTTGGCTTTCCAGGCGCGGTCGGCGTCGGTGATGCGGTTGTGGCGGGCCAGCTTCAGCATCATGGGCACGAAGCACAGCACCATGGCCAGGCCGAAGAAGGGATGCAGGATGCGCGCCCAGGCGCCGCCGCCGAACAAGTGGGACAGGAAGAACAGGGCCGGGTGATAGAACGCCAGGCCCGACAGGCCGGCGAGGAAGAACAGCAGCGCGATGAGCCAGTGGTTCATGCGCTCGCCGTCGTCATAGCGCTTGAGCAGCTTCATGAGACCTCCTTCGCGTCGGCCTTGTCATCGGCCCGGTCGTCGGACTTCTCTTCGGACTCGACCGGTCCCACCTTCATGTAGTGGAAGAAGCCGGCCACCACGGCGCCGATCATGCCGGCCACGGCCAGCGGCTTGGCCACGCCCTTCCACAGCGACACCATCGGGCTGATGCTGGGGTTGGCGGGCAGGCCCTCCAGGCCCGGCTGGTCGGCGTGCTTTAGCACATACATCACGTGCGTGCCGCCGACGCCCTGCGGGTTGTAGAGCCCGGCGTTCTGGAAGCCGCGCTCCTTCAGCTCGCCTGCGCGCTTGTCGCCGTAGGCCACCATGTCGTCCTTGGTGCCGAAGCTGATGGCACCGGTCGGGCAGGTCTTCACGCAGGCCGGCTCCAGCCCCACGCCGACGCGGTCGGAGCACAGCGTGCACTTGTAGGCCTTGTTGTCCTTCTTGCTGATGCGCGGCACGTCGAACGGGCAGCCGGACACGCAGTAGCCGCAGCCAATGCAGTTCTCGGAGATGAAGTCCACGATGCCGTTGGCGTACTTGACGATGGCGCCGGGCGCCGGGCAGGCCTTCAGGCAGCCCGGCTCCTCGCAGTGCATGCAGCCGTCCTTGCGGATCAGCCACTCGAGGTTGCCGGCCTTGGGTTCGACTTCGAAGAAGCGCATCAGCGTCCACGAACTCGGGCTGAGGTCGGCCGGGTTGTCGTAGACGCCGATGTTGTCGCCGACCTCGTCGCGCAGGTCGTTCCAGTTCATGCAGGCGACCTGGCAGGCCTTGCAGCCTATGCACTTGCTTTCGTCGATGAGCTTGGCGACCTGGGGCGTGGCGCGCACCGAGGGGCTGGGGGTCGTCGTGGCCGAGCGGGCGACCACGTCCTGGCTTTGCAGACTAGACATGGTTCACCTCAGACTTTCTCGATGTTGACGAGGAAGGCCTTGAACTCGGGCGTCTGCGAGTTCGCATCGCCCACGTAGGGCGTCAGCGAGTTCGCGAGGTAGCCGTTGTTCGTCACGCCCTTGAAGCCCCAGTGGATGGGGATGCCGACGTGGTGCACCTTCTTGCCGTTGACATCCAGCGCCCGCATGCGCTTGGTCACGACGCAGGCCGCGATGACCTCGCCGCGGTTGCTGCGCACCTTGACCTTGTCGCCCTGCTTGATGCCCTTCTCCCGGGCCAGCTCCTCGCCGATCTCGACGAAGGGCGACGGCTGCACGATGGCATTGCTGCGCGCGTGCTTGGTCCAGAAGTGCTGGTGCTCGGTGAGGCGGTAGGTGGTGGCCGCGTAGGGGAACTCCTCCTTCTTGCCGAAGGCCTCCAGGTCGCCCTTGAACACGCGGGCCGCCGGGTTGGAGACGGCCTTGGGGTTGGTCGGGCACATCAGGTTGACACCCACCGGCGTCTCGAAGGGCTCGTAATGCTCGGGGAAGGGGCCCTCGCTCATGCCCACCGCGTGCAGGCGCGCCACGCCCTCGGGGTTCATGATGAAGGCGCCCACGCCCAGCTCGGGCGCCGCGTCGGGCCGCATGTCGGGCACGTCGGCGCCGCCCGCCCAGCTCGTGCCGTTCCAGGCCAGGTATTTGCGGCTGGGGTCCCAGGGCTTGCCGTCCTTGTCGGCGCTGGCGCGGTTGTAGAGGATGCGGCGGTTGGCCGGCCACGAGAAGCCCCAGTTGGGGAAGACGCCCAGGCCGGTGGGGTCGGCCGTGTCGCGCCGCGCGGTCAGGTTGCCGGCCTGGCTCCAGCAGCCGGCGTAGATCCAGTTGCCGCAGCTGGTCGTGCCGTCGTCACGCAGCACGGCAAAGCCCGGCACCTGCTCGCCGGCCTTCAGGATGGGCTGCGGCGGCGCGGCACCCGGCGCCGGGGCCGGCACCGGAATGGGCTTGCCTTTCGCATCGAGCTGCGGTGCGGGCACCGGCGGCATCAGGTCGGCCAGCGCACGGCCGTTGATCTCGCGCAGCACCTCGGCCGAGTTGGGTACGTTGGCGTTGAGGTAGGGCCAGGCCAGCGCCGCGATGGGCTCGGGCAGCGTGCCGCCGTCCTTGGCGTACATGGCGCGCAGCTTGACGAACAGGCGGGCCATGATTTCCGAGTCGGGCTTGGCCTCGCCCGGCGGGTCGACGGCCTTCTCCTTCCAGCTGATGACACGGCTGGAGTTGGTGAAGGAGCCGGTCTCCTCGGCGAAGCAGCTGGTCGGGAAGCGGAACACCTCGGTCGCGATCTTGGTGGGATCGACGTCGTTCAGCGGACCGTAGTTCTTCCAGAACTCGCTGGTCTCGGTCTCCAGCGGGTCCATGATGACCAGGTACTTCAGCTTCGCGAAGGCGGCCGACAGCTTCTTCTTGTTGGGCACGGCGGCCAGCGGGTTGAAGCCCTGGCAGATGAAGCCGTTGACCTTGCCCTGGTGCATGCGCTCGAAGATGGCCAGCACGTCGTAGCCGGTGTCGCGCTTGGGCAGCCAGTCGTAGGCGAAGTCGTTCTCCTTCGTGGCCGCCGCGCCGTAGTAGGCCTTCATCAGGCTGGTGTGCCACTTCGGGAAGTTCTGCGTGAACGCCATCTGGTTGGGACGCAGCGCCTTGCCGGTACGCGTCTTCAGATAGGTCTCGCGGTCGACGTCCGCATCGGTGGGGGCGCTCAGGTAGCCCGACAGCACCTCGGAGTAGGCACACATGTCGGTGATGCCCTGCACGTTGGCATGTCCGCGCAGCGCGTTGATGCCGCCGCCCGGCCGGCCCATGTTGCCCAGCAGCAGCTGGATCATGGCCATGGTGCGGATGTTCTGCGAGCCCACCGAGTGCTGCGTCCAGCCCAGCGCATAGCAGATGGTCATGACCTTGTCGGCCGTGGCCGTGCCGGCGATCAGCTCGGCCACCTTGAGGAACTGGTCCTTGGGCGTGCCGGTGATCTTGCTGACCTGCTCGGGCGTGTAGCGCGCGTAGTGCTTCTTCATCTGCTGGAAGACGCACTGCGGGTCCTGCAGCGTGTCGTCCACCTTCACGTAGCCGTCCTCGCCCAGCTGGTAGCCCCAGCTGGCCTTGTCGTAGCTGCGCTTGTCGGCGTTGTAGCCGCTGAAGAAGCCGTCCTCGAACTTGAAGTCGGGTTTGACCAGGAAGCTCGCGTCGGTGTTGAGCTTGACGTAGTCCAGGTGGACCTTGTCCTGGCTCAGCATGTAGTTGATGACGCCGCCCAGGAAGGCGATGTCGGTGCCGACGCGGATGGGCGCGTAGTAGTCGGCCACTGCCGCCGAGCGCGTGAAGCGCGGGTCGACGACGACCAGCTTGGCCTTGCGCTGCTGCATGGCCTCCACCACCCACTTGAAGCCGCAGGGGTGGGCCTCGGCGGCATTGCCGCCCATGATGAGGACGAGATCAGCGTTCTTGATATCCGTCCACGAGTTGGTCATCGCTCCGCGACCGAAAGTCGGGCCCAGACTGGACACCGTCGGTGCGTGTCAGATGCGTGCTTGCGTGTCCAGGGAGACCATCCCCAGACCGCGAGCGATCTTGACGCTCAGATAACCGGATTCGTTGGAGGAAGCGGAAGAGATCAGGAAGCCCGTCGTGTTCCAGCGGTTGACCGTGACGCCCTTGTCATTGGTCTTGACGAGGTTGGCGTCGCGGTCGGCCTTCATGTGCTTGGCCACGCGGGTCAGCGCCTCGTCCCAGGAGATGCGCTTCCAGTCGTTGCTGCCGGCCTCGCGCACCGCGGGGTACTTGACGCGGTTGGGGCTGTGGATCATGTCCAGCACGCCGGCGCCCTTGGGGCAGAGCGTGCCGCGGTTGACCGGGTGGTCCGGGTCGCCCTCGACGTGCAGGATGGTCGACTTGACGTTCTTCGCCTTGTCGCCCAGCGTGTACATGATCAATCCGCAGCTGACCGAGCAATACGGGCAGGTGCTGCGGGTCTCGGTGGTCCGGGCGAGTTTGAAGTGACGCGTCTCGGCCAGTGCGGCCGTGGGCGAGAAACCCAGTGCGACGAGGCTGGACGCTGCCAGCCCCGCACCACTCACCCGGAAGAACTGCCTCCGGTGCATGTCCATGCGGCTGTCTCCTGCGGGCCTCGCCCGCTTGTTGTGCAGGAACGAATCCAATCGGCGACCGTCGTTGGCCGCCGTGGTCCGATTTCTTCACAAGGGACGCCGCTTGTCCAATCAGGACATACCAGAGGTGCGCGTCAGGTGGCCTTGGAGATGGAGATGCTGGGGAACTTGGACGAGTAGTCCTTGCTCTGCGCCGCGATCTTGGACGTGATCTTGCGGGCCAGCGCCTTGTACAGCCCAGCCACCTCGCCATCGGGCTCGGCCGCGACGGTGGGCGTGCCGCTGTCCGCCTGGGCGCGGATGCTCATGGCCAGCGGCAGCGCGCCCAGCAGCTCGGTGCCGTACTGCTCGGCCATGCGCTTGCCGCCGTCGGCGCCGAAGATGTGCTCGGCATGGCCGCAGTGGCTGCAGATGTGCACGGCCATGTTCTCGACGATGCCCAGGATGGGCACGCCCACCTTCTCGAACATCTTCAGGCCCTTCTTGGCATCGATGAGCGCGATGTCCTGCGGCGTGGTGACGATGACGGCGCCGGTGACGGGCACGCGCTGCGAGAGTGTGAGCTGGATGTCGCCGGTGCCGGGCGGCATGTCGATGATGAGGTAGTCCAGCTGCTGCCAGCGGGTCTGGCGCAGCAACTGCTCCAGCGCCTGCGTGGCCATGGGGCCACGCCAGATCATGGCCTGGTCGTCGTCGACGAGGAAGCCGATGGAATTGACCTGCACGCCATGCGCCACATGCGGCTCCATGGTCTGGCCGTCGGTGGTCTCGGGGCGGCCGCTGGCACCCAGCATCAGCGGCTGGCTGGGACCGTAGACGTCGGCGTCCAGCACGCCCACGTGGGCGCCCTCGGCGTGCAGGGCCAGCGCCAGGTTGGCCGCCGTGGTGCTCTTGCCCACGCCGCCCTTGCCGGAGGCCACCGCAATGATGTTCTTCACGCCCGGCAGCAGTTGCACGCCGCGCTGCACGGCATGGGCCACCACGTTGGTCGTGATGGACACGCTGACGTTGCCCACGCCGGGCAGCGAGCGGGCCGCGGCAAGCACCGCCGCACGCAGCGCGCCGTGCTGGCTGGCGGCCGGGTAGCCCAGCTCCACGTCAACGACGACATCGGCGCCTTCGATGCGCAGCGATTTCAGGGCCTTGGAGTCGCCCAGGGTGCGGCCGCAACCGGGGTCGACGACAGCTTGCAGCAAGGGCCGCAGTGCGGCTTCGGAAATGGCAGTCATGGGAGGCAGGAGTTCACGGCGGGACGGGCCGGAAGTCTAGCCCTGCCCATGGGACGAGAATTCTTTCTTAACAGTCGAGCCACATCGCGGCATGGCCCCGATGGCAAGCTGCGCGACATGCCTTCCCACCTCCTCCGCCAAACTGCAGCCGCCGCACTGCTGGCTTGCGGCCTGCCGGCCGCCTTCGCCCAGAACACCCCCGTCGCACCTGCGCCTGCTGCTTCCGCCCCCACGCGAGCGGCACGGCCGCCAGCGCCCGCAGCCAAGCCCAGTGAGCAACTGCAGCGCGTGGAGGTCAGCGGCACCGCCAGCGACGAGTCCATCCGCAAGGCTTCGACAGCCAGCAAGATCGTCATCACGCGCGAGGAAATCGAGAAGTTCGGCGACTCCACCGTCGGCGAGGTGCTCAAGCGCCTGCCCGGCGTGACCACCGGCGGCCGCCCGGGGCGCGGCGGCGACGTGCGCATGCGCGGCATGGGCGGCGGCTTCACGCAGATCCTCGTCGATGGCGAGCGCATGCCGCCCGGCTTCTCGCTGGACCAGTTGCCGCCCGAGCAGGTGGAGCGCATCGAGGTGCTGCGCGCGCCCACGGCCGAGTACGGCACGCGCGCCATCGCCGGCACCATCAACGTGGTGCTGCGCGAGCCGATGAAGAAGAAGCTCAACGAATTCCGCGCCGGCGTCGGCGTGGAGCGCGGCAAGCTCAACCCCAACATCAGCTGGAGCCGCAACGACAGCTTCGGCGACGGCAACACCTACAACTTCAGCCTCAACGCGATGCGCGGTGAGCGCATGGACGACGTCATCAGCGACGTCGTGCGCCTGAACCGCAGCACCGGCGAGCAGTCGCTGCAGGTCACGCGCGGCCGCAACGAGGACACGCGCCAGGGCCTGAACCTCAATGGCCGCGTGCAGATCAAGCTGGGCGGCCAGGACAGCCTGACCATCCAGCCCTTCATCGTGACCAACAAGTCGGACAGCCGCTCCGACATCACCCGCACGACGACGCCCGCGCCGGCCACGCCGCTGCCGGGTGACTTCGACCGCGCCCAGACCACCGGCGACAACCAGTTCACGATGGGCCGACTGAACGCGCAGTGGATGCTGCGCCCCGACACCGACACGCGCATCGAACTGCGCGGCGGCGTGGGCGGCGCGCGTGGCGAGAGCCACAGCCTGCGCCAGGAGACGCTGAAGGGCGTGGCCAGCCGGCTGCAGGAGGACAGCACCGACAGCCGTGACCGCAACTGGAACCTGGTGGGCAAGTTCTCGCGCAGCCTGGAGAACGACCACAACCTGGTGTTCGGCGCCGAGGGCGAAGGCAGCACCCGCCACGCCAGCCGCACGACGCTGGTCAACGGCGCGCCGCAGCAGGGCCTGGGCGACTTCGGCGACGACATGGATGCGTCGACGACGCGCTTCGCCGCCTATGCACAGGACGAATGGAACGTCGGCAAGCAGTGGGACTTCTACGCCGGCCTGCGCTGGGAGGGCATCAAGACCGAGAGCAGCGCCGCCAACTATGCGGTCAGCAACACGTCCAGCGTCTTCACGCCGCTGGCGCATGCCCGCTACAAGCTGGACCCCGGCGGCCGGGAAGCCATCCGCATGAGCCTGACGCGCAGCTACCGCAGCCCCAACCTGAACGACCTGATCGCGCGGCCCAGCATCAACAGCAACGTGCCGCACGACATCACGTCGCCCGACCGCGCCGGCAACCCCGACCTGAAGCCCGAGCTGGCCACCGGCATCGAGATCGGCTACGAGAAGTACATGACCAAGGGCGGCCTGCTGAGCGCCAACTTCTTCGCGCGCCGCATCAGCAACCTGATGCGCAACGTGATCGAGCTGGAGACCGTGTCCTGGAGCGCCACGCCGCGCTGGGTCGCGCGGCCACGCAACCTGGGCAAGGCCAGCACGATGGGGCTGGAGCTGGAAGCCAAGTTCCGGCTGGACGAGTACTTCGACGACGCGCTGCCCATCAACGTGCGCAGCAACCTGAGCTTCTTCACGTCCAAGGTGGACGGCCTGCCCGGCCCCAACAACCGCATCGAGGGCCAGCCCAAGGCGACCGCCAACCTGGGCTTCGACTACCGGCTGCGCTCGCTGCCCGTGTCGCTGGGCGCGTCGCTGAACTGGACGCCGTCGTCCACCATCCAGCAGACGGTGCTGACCGAGATCACGACCAACCGCAAGCTGGTCTCCGACGCGTTTGCGACGTGGAACATCTCGCCCGATCAGTCGCTGCGCCTGTCGGCCAGCAACCTGACGCCGCTGGACTACTACACCGGCAGCATCAGCACGACGGACACGCAGATCGTCACCAGCCGCAGCGGCGGCCCCAGCTACACGCAGTGGCAGCTGCGCTGGGAGATGAAGATCTGACGAGCAGACGGGGCTGCGGCCCCGTCGCTTGCTTGCAGCCCTTGGGCACCGTGCCGCTGGAGTCAACCCAGTCCGCGTCGCCTTACTCGCCCGGCGCATGCCCTGCTGCGCTTTGATTCCTTCCCCGGGCAGAGGGCGCTGAGCACACTGGGCTCCTCATTCAGGAGCAGCCATGAGCATCAGCGCCATCAACGTCCGCAACCAGTTCCGCGGCACCGTCAAGGAAATCATCGAAGGCCCGGTCGTGTCCGAGGTCGATGTCGTCACGCGCAGCGGCGACATCGTCACCTCGGTCATCACGACCCGCTCGGTCAAGGACCTGGGCCTGGAGGTTGGCCGCGAGGTCGTCGCGCTGGTCAAGTCGACCGAAGTCTCCATCGCCACGCTCTGAGCCAACCCGCCATGAGCTACCAGCCGCCGCGCGTCCTCATCGTCCCGGGCCTGCACGACAGCGGCCCGGCTCACTGGCAGACCTGGCTGCAGGGCCAGTACCGCGACGCCCGCCGCGTCACGCAGCGCGACCCCGGCAAGCCCGAGCTGGAGCGCTGGGCGGAACGCATCCAGCGCACGCTGGAAGTGGCCGAGACATCGAATGGAAAGGGCGAATGGCTGGCCGTGGCCCACAGCTTCGGCTGCCTGGCACTGGTCCGCCATCTGGCCGACCACCCCGGCTCGCCCATCCGCGAGGCCTTGCTCGTCGCACCGGCCGATCCCGACAGGTTCGGCGTCGCCGAGGCCCTGCCCCATCAACGCCTGCCGCGCCGCTCGCGCCTGCTGGCCAGCAGCAACGATCCCTGGATGAGCGCCGCCAGCGCCGCCCGCTGGGCGCACCGCTGGGGCGCCAGCTACAGCAACCTGGGCGCCGTGGGCCACATCAATGCCGAGGCCGGCTTCGGCCCGCTGCCGATGGCCAGGAGCTGGGTCGAGGCCGCCCGCGCACGGCACGCCGCCGAGCTGCGCCCACGCCACGCGGAGTTCCGCGAGTGGGCCTTCGCCGTCTGAGGCGCCGTCAACCCAGCGACGCCTTGAACACCGCCAGCGTGCGTTCCCACGCCAGCTGCGCGGCGGCCGCATCGAAGCGCGGCGTCGTGTCGTTGTTGAAGCCGTGCTGCGTGCCGGCGTAGGTGAAGGCCTCGTAGCGCACGCCCGCCGCCTTCAGCGCGGCCTCGTAAGGCGGCCAGCTGGCGTTGACGCGCTCGTCGTTGGCCGCGTAGTGGATCAGCAGCCTGGCCTTGATGCGCGGCACGTCTTCGGCGGCCGGTGCGCCGCCGTAGAACGGCACGGCCACGGCCAGTTCGGGCACCTGCGTGGCGACGTGGTTGGACAGCGCGCCGCCCCAGCAGAAGCCAACGGCACCCAGCTTGCCATTGGCGTCGGCCAGCGTCAGCAGCCCGCGCGCACCGCCCACGATGTCGGCCCGTGCCTTGGCGGGGTCCAGCTTGCCGAACAGCTCGCGCGCCTTGTCCTCGGTACCTGGATAGCCGCCCAGCGGCGCCAGCGCATCGGGCGCATAGGCCACGTAGCCGGCCAGCGCCACGCGGCGGGCGATGTCCTCGATGTGCGGATTCAGGCCGCGGTTCTCGTGGATGACCAGCACGGCAGGCAGCTTGCCCGCCGCGTTGGCCGGCTTCACGAGATAGCCCTTCACCTCGCCGTTGCCGTCCGGCGACGGGAATGACTGGCGCCGCGAGACCAGGCGAACGTCGTCCGGCCTGACTTGCTGAGCCGCGGCGAAGTTGGGGCTCAACGTGGCCAGCAGCGCCGCGGCGCCGGCCGGGCCGCCGGCAAAGCGCGCCGCCTGGTCCAGGAAGCCGCGCCGGCTCAGATCGCCGTGCACGTAGCGGTCGAACAGCGGCCAGGCTTCGGCCGGGATCTCACTCGGATTCGTCATCGCTGCACTCCTTATGTGAAGCGGCCGACTTTAGTGGGCCCAAGCTTCAGGAATCGAATATCGATATCGCGAATCGTTCGACGACAGAAGCGCGCGCGCTTCCCAGAATGCGCCGCATGAATTTCCAGCAGCTCCGTTCCGTCCGCGAGGCCCAGCGCCGCGGCTTCAACCTGACCGAGGTGGCGCAGGCGCTGCACACGTCGCAGCCCGGCGTCAGCCGCCAGATCCGCGAGCTGGAAGAGGAGCTGGGCATCGAGCTGTTCGTGCGTGTCGGCAAGCGGCTGACGGGCCTGACCGAGCCGGGCGAGCACGTGCTGCCCGTCATCGAGCGCCTGCTGCAGGAGGCCGAGAACCTGAAGCGCGCGGCCGACGACTTTGCCCAGGCTGGCAGCGGTCGCCTGCGCATCGCCGCCACGCACAGCCAGGCGCGCTACGCGCTGCCGCCAGCGGTGCGCGACTTCCGCGCCCACCATCCGGACGTGAGCCTGCATCTGCAGCAAGGCTCGCCACAGCAGATCGCCCGGCTGCTGCTGGACGGCGAGGCCGACGTGGGCATCGCCACCGAAGCGCTGGCCGAGTACCCCGAGCTGATCGCGCTGCCCTGCTACCGCTGGACGCATTCGGTCGTCGTGCCACCGGGCCACCCGTTGCTGGAAGGGCCGCTGACGCTGGCGCGGCTGGCGCAGTTCCCCATCGTCACCTACGAGCCCGGCTACACCGGCCGCTCGCACATCGACGCGGCCTTCGCCGCGGTGCAGTTGCAGCCGCACATCGTGCTCAGCGCCATGGATGCCGACGTCATCAAGACCTATGTGGAGCTGGGCCTGGGCGTGGGCATCGTCGCGGCCATCGCCTTCGACGAGGAGCGCGACCGCCACCTGCGCGCCCTCGATGCGCGCCATCTGTTCGAAGACAACATGACCCGTCTGGCCGTTCGCCGCAGCGCCTACCTGCGGGACTACGTCTACGAGTTCATCCAGACCTTCGCCTCGCCGCTGAAGCGCGAGGTGGTGGACGCCGCCCGCCACGAGCCTGCGCCGGACGCCGAAACCCCGGCGCTGGCCTGGGCCAAGGCCGCATGAGCAAGCACGTTCTTCTTCTTTGCCTTCACACCGACCGCTCCCTAGAGTGAGCACTCATTCCTAACTTGACCTCCATGCGCCGCCTCATCACCACCCTCTCCCTCGCCCTGGCTGCCGGTGCAGCCTTTGCCCAGACCACGCTGCTCAACGTCTCCTACGACCCGACCCGCGAGCTGTACCAGGACTTCAACAAGGCCTTCGCCGCCCACTGGAAGGCCAAGACCGGCGAAACCATCACCATCAAGGCCTCGCACGGCGGCTCGGGCAAGCAGGCCCGCTCGGTCATCGACGGGCTGGAGGCCGACGTCGTGACGCTGGCGCTGGCCTACGACATCGACGCCATCGCCGACCACAAGCTGCTGCCGCTGGACTGGCAGAAGCGCCTGCCGCAGAACGCGTCGCCCTACACGTCCACCATCGTCTTCCTGGTGCGCAAGGGCAACCCCAAGGGCATCAAGGACTGGAACGACCTGATCAAGCCCGGCGTCGAGGTCATCACGCCCAACCCCAAGACCAGCGGCGGCGCGCGCTGGAACTACCTGGCCGCCTGGGGCTACAACCTGAGGAACGGCGGCACACCCGCCACGGCGCAGGACTTCGTCAAGAAGATCTTCACCAACGTCAAGGTGCTGGACTCCGGCGCGCGTGGCTCCACGACGACCTTCGTCGAGCGCGGCATCGGCGACGTGCTGATCGCGTGGGAGAACGAGGCCTTCCTGGCCGTGAAGGAGCTGGGCCCGGAGAAGTTCGAGATCGTCACGCCCAGCCTGTCCATCCTGGCCGAGCCGCCGGTGTCCGTCGTCGACAAGGTGGTCGACAAGCGCGGCACCCGCAAGCAAGCCCAGGCCTACCTGGAGTTCCTGTACGGCCCCGAAGGCCAGGAGCTGGCCGCGCAGAACTACTACCGCCCGCGTGATGCCAAGGTCGCGGCGAAGTACGCCAAGCAATTCCAGCCGGTGAAGTTGTTCACGCTGGAAGAGCTGTTCGGCGACTGGCGCAGGGTGCAGAAGGCGCACTTCGACGACGGTGGCGTGTTCGACAAGATTTATGTGAAGTGAGTAGACCCCTCGCCCAGACCGCCTCGCTGAACGCGGGCGGGTCTGGTCGGTCTTGCAGACCGCGCTGCGGCAACGCCGCAGCTCTTCGGCAGGCACATGCCGCCCACTGGGCGCCATGTGTCCGGCCTCAGCCCCCGCGGGGACGGCAATGCATGCGGCTCGGGCCGCATGCACATCGCCCGGCGGGCCGGCTCGGGAGCCG
>DASWWC010000102.1:0-61890 GCA_036401055.1 Roseateles sp. | reverse complement strand
GGGGCTGGCTTTCATGGTGGCGATGCCCGGGAGGCCTCAGTTGTAGGCCACGGTGACCTGCACGGTGCCGGTGTAGGTGCCGGCCGTCTGGGCGCCGCCCACGGTCAGCTTGCCGCCCACGTAGATGTAGGCCGCGCCGGCATTCAGCGTGCCGGTGGTGGCGTCGGTGGTTTCGTCGGTCTTGCCGGAGGGCGTGGTGGTGCCGACGGCCTCGGTGATCCAGTTGACCGCCATGTCGTCGGCCGGCGTGCCGTTGGTCAGCACGGTGCTGCTGCCGGTGTAGTCGATGGCGAAGGTGTTGTTGCCGGAGCCGGTCACGTCGAAGCGTGCAGCGACGCCCGCGACGCCGGTGGGCAGCGCCGTGGCGCCGGCCTTGGTGCGCGTGCCGTCGGTGGCGAGGGTCACGACGCCGTTGCCGGCCACCACGTTGCCGAACACCAGGTCCGCAGACTTGGTGATGGCAATGGGTTGCAGCACTTCGGCGGTGGCGCTGGCGCTGGCGTTGTCGGCCGCCTGGGCCACGCGCAGCGTGGTCAGCGCCACCAGCGTGAACATGAACGCCCCCAGCAGGGTCGGCAGCAGCATGGTGCGTTGGGTTCTTGTCTTCATTGCAATCTCCAGTCGCTCTGGGAGAGCCCCGTCGGGCCTGTGCCAGTGCGGCGCAGACCCTCCCGGTGCTGTTATCGGCCGGCGCGGCTGGAGCTTGAATCGTGGTGCGGCCTCACCAGGTGGGTCCGAGCAGCAGATAGGCCGCCGTCTCGCCGCCGCGCGTGGCGCCCAGCGCCAGGAAGAACGGTCCGAAGCGCGTGTCCACGCTGAGGAAGCCGCTGACGGCCTGCTGCCAGCCGTGGCGCGGCAGGTTGGACAGCTTCAGCCCCGAGCCCGCGCCGATGGCGCCGGTCTCCAGCGAGAAGCCCACCCGCACCGCGCCGCCCAGGCCGACCGGCATTTCGCCGATGCGGCGCGCCATCACGACGCGGGCCAGCACCATGTTCTCGCCCACCAGCGAGCCGTCCGGCGTGCCCGACAGCCGCAGGTAGCCACCCAGCGAGCGCGCCTGGCCGCGTTCGGCATGGGCGAACTCGCCATAGACCTGGCCGGCCCATTCGCCCAGGCGGAAGGCCTTCAGGCCCAGCAACGACGCGTTGATGACGTTGGGCTCGCCGCGCGGCTGCAGCCATTCGATGCGCGCGGTGGTCCACTGGCCGCGGCTGGGGAAGGCCAGCGAGTCCAGCGAGTCGGTGTGCAGTTCCAGGTATTGCTGGCTGTACAGCTGGGAGCGGCGACTGCCGCCGTTCACCACCGGCAGCACCACCTCGTCGCTGGCGCGCAACCGGCCCACGCCGAAGCGCAGGTCGCCGAGGCCGGCCACGCGGTGGCCCAGTTCCAGCTGCGCGCTGGTCAGGCTGCTGGCCAAGCGCAGCGCGCGCTGGCCCTGATTGAAGACATCGTTGCTGCCGGCCTCGTAGCTGAGCCGCGCGGCGCCGAACCAGCGTGAGCCGGGGCCCAGCGGCTGGTAGAACTCGGTGTTCAGGCCGCGCGTGGAGCCGATGCGTGCCACCGACCGCAGCTCCGCCCCCCAGGAGTTCAGCCAGTTGGCCACGTGCATGCCCACCAGCGAGTAGCGGTTGGCGTCGGCGAAGTTGCTGTACAGCTCCAGGCCCAGCCGCACGCGGCTGGCGGCCCAGTCGGCCTCGGTGAGCCGCAGCTCCACGGTGCGGCGGCCGTCGCGGTCGTCCACGTCCACCTCGATGCGCTCCAGGTCGCCCATGCCGTCCAGCCGTTCGGCGGCCAGGTTCAGTTCGGCCCGGCCCACGCGGTCGCCGGGCTGCAGCGCCAGCTCGGCGCGTAGGGCCTCGGGGTTCAGCCGTTTGGTGCCGGTGATGTTCAGCTCGGCCAGCGGCAGCGCCTGCATGGCGGCCTCGGGCGTGGCCAGGCGGCGCTGCTGCAGCGCGGCCTGCGCGGCGGGGTGGGCCAGCGCGGCCAGGCGCTCACCGGCGGCCAGCGCGGCGCGGCGGCCGGTGGCCATGGCTTCGTCGGCGCGGTCGAAGTCCATGAAGCCCATGCCGGGCAGGTCGGGGTCGATGACGATGTCCTGCGGGCGCAGCTCCTGCAGCGAGCGCTGCACGTTCTGCTCGGTCAGGATCTGCAGCATCTGGTTGGCCACCGTGACCGCACTGGTGATCTCGCGGTCCTCCAGCAGCGGCGTGCCCACGTTGACCGCGATGATGATGTCGGCGCCCAGCTGGCGCGCGATGTCGATGGGCAGGTTGCGCACCAGCCCGCCGTCCACGCGCGGCCGGCCGTTCACGCGCAGCGGCGCGAACACGCCCGGCACCGCCATGGAGGCGCGCAGCGCCAGGAACAGCGGCGTGTCGGCCTGGTCCAGCATGGCGCCGGACAGCAGGTCGGTCGCGACGGCCCGGAAGGGCAGGGGCAGCGTGCGCAGCGGGTCCTCGGCACGCAGGGTGGGCAGCAGCGACGACAGCGTGGCCTCCAACTGGCCGTTGCCGGCAGCACCACTGGGCAGCGTGGCGCCGCGCTGCAGGTCGAAGCCGAACTCGATGCGCGAGGGCAGGCGCTCGTCGTCCTCGCGCCGGCGGATGGACAGGCGCTCGCGAGCGGGCCGGTCGGCCAGGATCGCGTTCCAGTTGGCGGCCTTCACCAGCGCCTCGATCTCGTCCAGGCTGCGGCCCGACGCATAGGCGCCGCCCACCACGGCGCCCATGCTGGTGCCGACCACCAGGTCCACCGGCACCTGCATCTCTTCCAACACGCGCAGCACACCGATGTGGGCCAGGCCGCGCGCGCCGCCGCCGGACAGCACGACGCCGATGCGGGGCCGGGGCGGTGGCGTGCGGGCCAGCACCGTGGTGGTGGCGATCAGCAGGAGCAGGGCGCAGAGCAGGGGGCGTCGCATGGCGCGGCACCATAGCAGCCCTGAAAGAGCTTCAGCGCAGGCCGAAGTCGGCCAGGTCGCCCTGGCGTCTCATCTTCTGCAGGGTCTGGTGCAGCCGGGCCGTCAGCTCGGGCGGCGTGCCGGGGTGGCAGGCGATGTAGGCGTCGATGCGCATGACCACCAGGTGCGCCTTGATGGCGCTGCCGCCTTCGGCCTGGATGGCCGGTGCGGCGCTGAGCTCGTTGGCCAGCCAGAAGTCGATGCGGCCGGCCTGCAGCATGCGCAGCGCCGTGACCGGCTGACTGACCTCCTGCGGCACGATGCCTTGCTGGCGCAGCCAGGCGGCGGGCGCGGAGTCGCGCTGCACGACGACGCCCAGGCCGCGCAGGTCGGCCGGCTGCTGCAGCGGGCGGGTTTCGTCGCCGCGGGCATAGACGATGAGCGCGCCGCTGGCCAGTGGCCCGGCCCACTGGAACTGGGCCTCGCGCTCGGGCGTGCGCGTCATGCCCACCAGGCAATTGCCGGGTGCGGCGGCGCCGCTGGCCAGCGCGCGCGGGATGGGCATGGCCTGCAGGTTCAGCGTGAGGCCGCTGGCGGCGGCGAGCTTGTGCAGCAGCGCGGCGCCGCGGCCGGCGATGGCGTGGTCGGCATCGACCTCGAACAGCCCCGGGTTGGGAAACACGATCAGGTTCAGTCCCAACGCCGTGGCGGGACCACACACAAAGGCGAGCAGAGCGATAGACCGGCGCATGGCTGGGTTAGCGGGTTGCGCGGCATTGTGGAGCAGTCCAGGTGCTGCCGTGTGTTCGACAATTCACCGATGACTGCCTTGACTTCCCTGCGCATCGGCGAGGGCTGGGATACCCACCAGCTCGTCACCGGCCGGCCGCTGATCCTCGGCGGCGTCACCATCCCGCACACGCACGGCTTGCTGGGCCATTCCGACGCCGACGCGCTGGCCCACGCCATCACCGACGCGCTGCTGGGCGCTGCCGCGCTGGGCGATATCGGCAAGCTGTTCCCGGACACGGCCGCCGAGTTCAAGGGCGCCGACTCCATGGTGCTGCTGGCCGAGGCCTACCGCCGCGTGCGCGAGGCGGGCTGGCAGCTCGTGAACCTGGACGCCACCATCATTGCGCAGGCGCCCAAGATGGCGCCGCACATCCCGGCCATGCGCGCCCGCCTGGCCGAGGTGCTGGGTGTGGACGCCGGCCAGATCAATGTGAAGGCCAAGACGGCCGAGAAGATGGGCCCGGTGGGCGAGGGCCGCGCGATGGAGGCGCGGGCGGTCTGCCTGCTTTGCGCTGGCTGACTCAGCGCATGCCGAACTCAGCCAGCTCGCCGTTGCGGCGCAGCCGGGCGATGGCTGCGTCCAGCGCGGCGACGGCGGCCGGGTCGCTGTCGGGGTGGCAGGCCATGTAGAGGTCGATGCGGCTCAGGTGGTGCAGTGGCCGCGGCGGCGGGCCGCCCTCGGCACGCACGACGAACTGCGCCGCCAGGTCGTTGGCAATCCAGTAGTCCACCCGCCCGGCCTGCAGCATGCGCAGTCCGGTGGTGTTGTCCTTCACCTCCAGCGCGGGCAGGCCTTGCGCCTTCAGCCAGTCCGCAGGCCCGGAGTCGCGCAGCACGACGATGTTGCGGCCGCGCAGGTCCTGCGGATGCTGGAAGCGGCGTGCGTCGTCGGCGCGCGCGTAGATGGTGGTGGCGCCGCGCGCCCATGGGCCGGCCCACAGGTGCTGGTTTTCGCGCTCGGGCGTGCGCGTCAGCGCGACCATGCAGTGGCCGGGCTTGTGCTTCAGCGTCACCAGGGCCCGCGGGATGGGCATCAGCTGCTGGTGGAGCTTGACGCCGCTGAGCGCCTGCAGACGCTGCAGCATGGCGCCGCCGGGCCCGCCCGAGCCCTTGCCCGGCGCTGACTCGAACACGCCGGCGTTCGGGTAGACCAGCATCTCCAGTGCCAGGCCTTGCGCCTGGGCGGTGGTGTGCAGCAGCAGCGAGAACAGCAAGGGGGCCCTTGTCATGGGGCGGCGCAGGCGATGCCTGTCGGTGTTGGAAGCCGCAGGGTAGCTCAGGCGGCCTGCAGC
The DNA here is from genome assembly GCA_036401055.1 of Roseateles sp. Taxonomy (GTDB): domain Bacteria; phylum Pseudomonadota; class Gammaproteobacteria; order Burkholderiales; family Burkholderiaceae_C; genus Pelomonas. Next base: position 56,907 of record DASWWC010000102.1, on the reverse strand, counting down.
TTCAGCACGGTCAGCAGGCCACCGTCGGGCGAGTTGCTGATGGACAACTGGCCGCCCAGGCGTTGCACGGACTTCTCGACGATGGCCAGGCCCAGCCCCGCGCCGCTGGCCGCGGTGCGGGCGGCGTCGCCACGGTAGAAGGGCACGGTCAGGCGCTGCAGGCGGTCGGGCGGCACGCCGGGGCCATGGTCGCGCACGCGCAACTCCACCCAGGCGCCTTGGCGCACGGCGCTGACGTCCACGCGCGCCGGCTCGCCTTCCGCATGCCCGTAGCGGCGCGCGTTCTCGAACAGATTGAGCAGCACGCGGCCCAGCTCGGTGTCGTCGACAAAGACCTTCAGCGCCGGGCTGACCTGCACGCGGAAGCGGATCTGGTCGGGGTCGCGGAAGCCCTGCACCTCGCGCTCCACCAGCTCGCCCAGCCGCGTCTCGCGCAGCTGGGTCTCGTTGGGGCGCGCGTAGTCCATGAACTTGCTGATGATGGCGTCGAGCTGGTCGATGTCCTGCGCCATGAAGTGGCGGGCCTGCTCGTCGCTGACGCTCATCTCGGTCTCCAGCCGCAGCCGGGCCAGCGGCGTGCGCAGGTCATGCGAGATGCCGGCCAGCATGACGGCGCGGTCTTCCTCCAGCTTGGCCAGCTCGCGCGCCATGCGGTTGAAGCCCATGTTGACCTCGCGGATCTCGCTGGTCATGGTGGTCTCGTCCAGGCGCGAGTCGTACTCGCCGTCGCGGATGCGACCGGCGGCCTCGGCCAGCTCGCGCAGCGGCTGGTTGATGAGTCGCGCGATCAGCGCCGAACCCACGGCCGTGGCCAGCAGCGCGATCAGCACCCACCACCAGTTGCTGGCCAGCGAGATGGACAACGGAGCGGGGCTGGTGCGCAGCCAGAAGGCGTCCTCGCCGACGACGTAGCGCACCCACAGGCCGGGCCGGTCGTTGACGCTGCGCGCGACGACGGTCTCGGGGCCGATGGCCTGGCGCAGTTCGGCGGCCAGCTTCTTGGAAAAAGGGCTGGTGTCGTAGGGCAGCCAGCGGTCGCTCTGCTCGGCCACGCGCACCTGCACCGTGTCGCCGCGCGACAGGGAGGTGACGACAGCGACCCGGTTGATGGGGTCGGTGTGCTCCAGCGCGATGCGGCTGAGCTTGACCAGGCCGGCCAACTGCTCGGCGGCTTCCAGCGCGCGCGGCTCCGCTTCCAGCAGCTTGAAGGTGTACTGCCAGGCCAGCACCGCACCGGCCAGCAACAGGGCCAGCCAGGCGAAGGTGCGCCAGAAGAGATTGAGCGCCAGGTGGGGTCGGGCCATCACACGCCCCTCGCCCAATCTTGCCCCGCTGCACGCGGGCAAGCCTGGTCGGTCCCCCTAGGGTACGGCGATGCTGTGGCCGGCGACCGGCAAGCACATCGCCCGGCGGGCCGGCTTGGGGCGGCCCGGCGCCCGGCCCAAAGACAACTCACGAGTTCTCATCCGGGACAAAGACGTAGCCCACGCCCCACACCGTCTGGATGTAGCGTGGTTGGGCGGGGTCGGCCTCCAGCATCTTGCGCAGGCGCGAGATCTGCACGTCCAGGCTGCGGTCGAAGGGCTCGAACTCGCGGCCGCGGGCCAGCTGGGCCAGCTTGTCGCGCGACAGCGGCTGGCGCGGGTGGCGCACCAGCGTCTTCAGCATGGAGAACTCGCCGGTCGTCAGCGGCAGCTGCTCGCCGTTCTTGGTCAGCCGGCGCAGCGCCAGGTCGAACTCGAACGGGCCGAAGGTGACGGTCATCGGCTCCTTGGACGGCGCGCCCGGAGCTTCCGGCGGCGGGCGGCGGCGCAGCACGGCGTTGATGCGGGCCAGCAGTTCACGCGGGTTGAAGGGCTTGGCCAGGTAGTCGTCGGCGCCCACTTCGAGGCCCACGATGCGGTCCACGTCCTCGACCTTGGCGGTCAGCATGATGATGGGCGTCTGGTCGTTGGCCGCGCGCAGGCGGCGGCAGATGGTCAGGCCGTCCTCGCCGGGCAGCATCAGGTCGAGCACGATGAGGTCGACGGTCTCGCGGGTCAGCTGCTTGTTCAGCGCGCGGCTGTCTTCGGCCAGCAGCACGTCGAAGCCTTCCTGCGTCAGGTAGCGGCGCAGCAGGTCGCGGATGCGGGCGTCGTCGTCGACGACAAGGATGCGGTTCTGGCGGGTGGTCGCGCTGGTGTTCATCGCGGTTCCTGAATTTGTAACAGCGCCATTGTGTTCAGGTTTGAAACCCGGCCTTGTAGGACATGACGCAGCCGTTACAGCTGGTTGCCATGTGGTGGGGGTGTGTCCGGGATAACCTGGGTGCCTCCGCCTTGAAAGGAAGTCTCATGCGTGCGTTCCTCGTGTTGTCCACCCTCGCCATTGCCTGCGCGGCCCAGGCTGCGAGCGAGCCGCCCAGCGAGCGGCTGAACCTGTCTGCAAGCGCCAGCGCCGAGGTCACGCGCGACGTGCTGGGCATTGCGTTCTCGACGACGCGTGAGGGTGCCGACGCCACGACGGTTCAGAACGGGCTGAAGCAGGCGCTGGATGCGGCACTGGCCGAGGCGCGCAAGGTTGCCAAGCCGGGGCAGGTGGATGTGCAGACGGGCGGCTTCTCGCTCTACCCGCGGCACGACCCCAAGACCGGCAAGATCAATGGCTGGCAGGGCAGTGCGGAGCTGCAGGTGGAGGGGCGCGACACCGCGGCCATCGCGCAGCTGGCGGGTCGCATCTCGACGCTGACGGTGGCGCGCGTGGGTTACAGCCTGTCGCGCGAGGCGCGCGAGAAGGCCGAGGGCGACGTCACGGGCCAGGCCATCGCGCGCTATCGCGCCAAGGCAGCGGACTACGCCAGGCAGTTCGGCTACGGCGGCTACGTGCTGGGCGAGGTCAGCGTCAACAGCGACGAGCAGGGGCCGCGGCCCATGTTGGTCAAGGCCATGCGCCTGAGCGCTGGCGAGATGGCCGACGCGGCCCTGCCCACCGAGGCGGGCAAGGCGACCGTGACGGTCAATGTCAGTGGGTCGGTGCAGCTGAAGAAATGACCGGGTCCTAGACGGCGGTCCAGCCGCCGTCCATCGCCCAGGCCTGGCCGCGCACGTTGATGGCGGGCTCCGAGCACAGGAATACGGCCAGCGCACCCAGCTCGGCTGGCGTCGTGAACTGCAGCGAGGGCTGCTTCTCGGCCAGCAGGCGGCGCTTGGCCTCGTCGTTGTCCACGCCTTCTCGTGCGGCCAGCGCGTCCACCTGCTTCTGCACCAGCGGCGTTAGCACCCAGCCGGGGCAGATGGCGTTGACGGTGACGCCGGTGGTGGCGGTCTCCAGCGCAATGCTCTTCGTGAAGCCCACCAGGCCGTGCTTGGCCGCCACGTAGGCCGACTTCTGCGCCGACGCGACCAGGCCGTGCGCCGAGGCGATGTTGATGATGCGGCCCCAGTTCTTCTTCAGCATGCCGGGCAGCGCCAGCCGCGTGGTGTGGAAGGCCGAGGTCAGGTTGATGGCGATGATCGCGTCCCACTTCTCGACCGGGAAGTCCTGCACCGGCGCCACATGCTGGATGCCGGCGTTGTTGACCAGGATGTCGATGCCGCCGAACTCGGCCTGGGCATAGGCGACCAGCGCGGTGATCTCGTCCGGCTTGCTCATGTCGGCGCCGTGGTAGCCCACCCGAACGCCCAGCGCGGCGACCTCGGCCTTGGGGCCGGCGGCGTCGCCGAAGCCGTTCAGGATGATGCCGGCGCCCTGGCGGGCCAGCTCCAGCGCGATGCCGAGGCCGATGCCGCTGGTGGAGCCCGTGACGAGGGCGGTCTTGCCTTTCAACATGGGAGGCCTTTCTTGATTGCTAGGATGACTTCAAAGGATTGAACCATGACCCAGCCGACCCTGCGCACCGTCAACTGCCTGGACCCCACCGGCCTGCACCGCATGGCCTATTGGGAGTGGGCCGGACCCGGCGCGGATGCGCCGGTGCTGGTGTGCGTGCACGGCCTGTCCCGCCAGGGGCGGGACTTCGACGCGCTGGCCCGCGCGATGCAGCACCGCTACCGCGTGATCTGCCCCGATGTGGTGGGGCGCGGCCGGTCCGACTGGCTGCGCTCGCCGGCTGGTTATCAGATCCCGAGCTATGTGTCCGACATGGTGGCGCTGCTGGCGCGACTGGATGTGGAGCAGGTGGACTGGGTGGGCACGTCCATGGGCGGCCTGATCGGGCTGGGCCTGGCCTCGCTGCCGCGGCCCGAGGGGGCACCCAGCCCCATACGCCGGCTGGTGCTGAACGACGTGGGGCCGGCCATCCGCTTCGAGGCGCTGCAGCGCATCGGCGGCTATCTGGGCAAGACGCTGCAGTTCGGGTCGCTGGCCGAGGGCGCGGCCTATCTGCGCACCATCTCCGAGGGCTTCGGGCCGCACACCGAGGCCGAATGGCTGGCGCTGTCCGCGCCGCTGTTCCGCGAGGACGACGGCAAATGGACGCTGTGCTACGACCCCGCCATCGCGTTGCCCTTCGGCGCCGTGACGCCCGAGATCGCCGCTGCGGGCGAGGCCATGCTGTGGGCCGCCTATGACACGCTGCGCTGCCCCACGCTGCTGATCCGCGGCGCCGACTCCGACCTGCTCAGCGCCGAGACCGCCCGCGCGATGACGCAGCGCGGGCCGGGCGCCCGCCTGGTCGAACTGCCCGGCGTGGGCCACGCACCCACCTTGATCCACGATGACCAGATCGCCATCGTGAGGGATTTTCTGAGCTCATGAAGACAGGCTTGATGGCCGAGGGCGCCGCCACGGCGCCCATCGTTGCGCTGCTGGATGCCGGTGCCCACCACTCACACGCCGAGGTGGTCCGCGCCCGCGCGTTCGCGGAGCCGCTGCTGGGCGGCGAGGTGCTGGACTCCGGCGAGAACGCGCTGGCCCACGCGGACGGCGTCGCCGCCATCCTGAACAGCATTGGCGCTGCGCAGGAACTGCAGGCGGCCGCCTACCTGGTCTACGCGGCCGACTTCCTCAACAAGCCAGAGGACGTGGTCGCCAAGGCCTTCGGCGACAGCTATGCCAGCCTCGTTGAGCACACCCGCCGCCTGGTGCAGTTGCAGCGCGCCGCGCGCGGCGCCAAGCTGTCGACGGACAAGAAGTCCGACCAGCGTGCCGAGCAGACCGAGCGCGTGCGCAAGATGCTGCTGGCCTTCTCGCGCGACCTGCGCGTGGTGCTGCTGCGCCTGGCCTCGCGGCTGCAGACGCTGCGCTGGCATGCCGCGGCCAAGCAACCCTGCCCGCCGGAGCTGGCGGCCGAGTCGCAGGCCGTGTTCGCGCCGCTGGCCAACCGGTTAGGCATCTGGCAGATCAAGTGGGAGCTGGAGGACCTGTCCTTCCGCTTCCGCGAGCCCGAGATCTACAAGGCGCTGGCCAAGGCCTTGCACGAGACCCGCGTCGAGCGCGAGCAGCGCGTGGAGGCCGCGCGTGCGGCGCTGCAGGCCGACCTGTATGCGCAAGGCATCGCGGCCGAGGTGCAGGGGCGGCCCAAGCACCTCTACAGCATCCACAAGAAGATGCAGGGCAAGGACTTGTCGCTGGACCGCGTGTTCGACCTGCGTGCGCTGCGCGTCATCGTCGCCAGCGTGGCCGACTGCTATGCGGCGCTGGCCAGGCTGCACGAGGTCTACACGCCCGTGCCCGGCGAGTTCGACGACTACATCGCCAAGCCCAAGCCCAACGGCTACCAGTCGCTGCACACGGTGGTGCTGGGCCCGGACGGCCGGGCGATGGAAGTGCAGATCCGCACGCGCGAGATGCACGACCATGCCGAGCACGGCGTCGCCGCGCACTGGGCCTACAAGGAGGCCGGCGCGCGCGGCTACGCGGGTGTCACGGCGGCCGGCGAGTTCGAGGAGCAGGTGGCCCGCGCCCGCAAGGCCGTGCTGAACCAGCTGCTGGCCTGGGAGCGCGACACGGTGCAGGCCGATGGCGGCGGCACGGGTTTCGACGACCGCATCTACGTGTTCACGCCGCAGGCCACCATCGTGGAGCTGACGGCCGGCGCGACGCCGGTGGACTTCGCCTATGCGGTGCACACCGACCTGGGCCACCGCTGCCGCGGTGCGCGCATCGACGGCCAGATGCTGCCGCTGAACACCCCGCTGCAGAGCGGCCAGACGGTGGAGATCACTGCCGTGCGCGAGGGCGGGCCTTCGCTGGACTGGCTCAATCCGGAACTGGGCTATCTGCAGAGCCAGCGCTCGCGCGCCAAGGTGCGGGCCTGGTTCAACGCGCTGCAGCAGGCCCAGACCATCGCCAAGGGCCGCGAGCTGGTCGAGAAGCTACTGCAGCGCGAGGGCAAGACGGCGCTCAAGCTTGACGAGCTGGCATCGCGGCTGGGATTCAAGGGCGCGGACGCGCTGTTCGAGGTGGTCGGCAAGGACGAGTACTCGCTGCGCAACATCGAACTGCTGCTGCGGCCGCCGGAGCCGGTCGCCGACGAGAACGAATTGCTGGCGCAGCGGCACACCCGCAGTGCCAGCAGCGGCCATCGTGGCGGCGTGCTGGTGGTCGGCATCGACTCGCTGCTAACCACGCTGTCGCGCTGCTGCCGGCCGGCGCCGCCGGATGCGATCTCGGGCTTCGTCACGCGCGGCAAGGGCGTGGCCATCCACCGCAGCGACTGCAGCAATCTGGCGGAAATGCAGCGGCGTTCGCCGGAGCGCGTCATCGCGGTGGCCTGGGGCGGTGGCGAACCTGGAACGGGTGCAGGCAAGGGCGCGCCGGTCTACCCGGTCGATGTGCTGGTGGAAGCGGGGGACCGGCAAGGTCTGCTGCGCGACGTGCTGGAAGTGTTCGCGAAGGAGAAGATGAATGTCGTCGCGGTGAACACGCAGTCGCTGCAGGGCGGTACGGCCAAACCGCGCACCGGTGGCGGCGACGTAGCGTGGATGAGCTTCACGCTGGAGCTGTCCGACGCAACCAAGCTGACCCGTGTGCTGCGTGAGCTCTGCGAGATTTCAGGCGTCCGCTCGGCGCGCCGCAAGTGAATCTGGACGGCACTGAAAAATCCATGCTATAGTGCGTAGCTCTTCAGGCGCGTAGCTCAGTTGGTTAGAGCACCACCTTGACATGGTGGGGGTCGTTGGTTCGAATCCAATCGCGCCTACCAAATTCGGTAGGTAGATCAAGCACTTAGCGGAAACGCTAGGTGCTTTTTCTTTGTGCGCTCAGCATGAGCGCACTCTCGCGGGTGCAAGTCCCGCCGTAAGTTGATCGCGACGAACGAAGCGAAGCGCAACTGCATGAGGGCGACCGAGTGTGGGGAGGAAGCGCGGAGCGAAGCTGCGAGCCGATGAACAAGAACCGGATAGAAGGCACTGCCGAGCAGGGCGAGCGGGCAAAGGACCGCGAAGCTCTCGTGATCAAGGCGAAGCGGTGTAAATCCGGCGGTTGTGCAGTGAAGGAGTGCGTGTCTTACCTGAGGAAGCCTCGCCTCACGCCTGAAAGGGCGACGGCTATGCCGCAGCGAGGTGGCAGCAGAGGTCGTAGTAGCCGGGTAGCGGGGCCGCCAAGGCCACCAGCGAGAGGCGAAGGACCAAACGAGAGCGAGTGACCCAAGGACATGGGAATGTCAAAGGCTATGCGTCAGATGCCGGCAGAGTCCGGGCGGGCAGGCGTAGCACACGGTGAAGCCGGGCGCGATCCTGTCAGCGACGAAGCCAGCGACCCGTCCCATGAACACCAGGGCACAGGGTCGGCAAAGCGGACGGTGGGGGCTGGCACCCTGCTGGAGGCGGCGCTGACGAGAGAGAACCTGCGAGTGGCTTGGAAACGGGTCAAGGCCAACAAGGGCGCGGCGGGGGTGGACGGGCTCGATATCGAGCACACCCACAAACTGCTGCAAACGACGTGGCCACGGATTCGCCAAGAGCTGTTGGCGGGGACGTACCGGCCCTCGCCGGTACGCAGGGTGATGATTCCCAAACCGGATGGGAGCCAGCGCGAGCTGGGCATCCCGACGGTGACGGACCGGTTGATCCAGCAGGCACTGCTGCAAGTGCTGCAACCGGTGATCGATCCCACCTTCAGCGAGCACAGCCACGGGTTCCGCCCGGGCAGGAGTGCGCACGACGCGGTGAAAGCCGCGCGGGCGTACGTCCAGTCCGGCAAACGCGTGGTGGTGGATGTGGACCTGGCGAAGTTCTTCGACCGGGTGAACCACGACATCCTGATGGACCGGCTCAAGCGACGCATCCCGGAGAAGGCCGTCCTGCGGCTCATCCGTGCGTATCTGAACGCCGGAATCATGGATGGTGGGGTGGTGACCGAGCGCCATCAAGGCACGCCGCAAGGCGGGCCGCTGAGCCCGCTCCTGGCCAACGTGCTGCTCGACGAAGTGGACAAGGCACTGGAGGCGCGGGGCTACTGCTTCGCGCGCTACGCCGACGACGCCAACGTCTATGTGGGCAGCATCAAGGCTGGCGAGCGGGTGATGGCGTGGCTCAGGAAGCTGTACGGCAGGCTGAAGCTTCAGATCAATGAAGCCAAGAGTGCCGTGTGCAGCGCCTTCGGGCGCAAGTTCCTGGGCTACGAGCTCTGGGTGTCCAAGGGGCGCGAAGTGAAATGCAAGGTGGCCAGCAAGGCACTGGGCAACTTCAAGGCGCGGATCCGAGAACTCACCAGCCGCTCGGGCGGGCGCAGCATGGAACAAGTGGTGCAGAAGCTCAGGCACTACCTGCTGGGCTGGAAGGCGTACTTCGGCATGGCGCAAACGCCAAAAGTCTGGCGCACGCTGGATGAGTGGCTGCGCCACCGAATGCGGGCCATCCAGCTCAAGCAGTGGAGGAGTCCCGGGACGATCCAGCGGGAACTCACGGCCCTCGGGGCCACGCAAACTGCGGCAACGCGGGTGGCGCGCAACAGCCGATGCTGGTGGAGAAACAGCGACGGTCTGATCAAGACGGTCCTAACCATCGGCTACTTCGACCGGCTGGGCCTGCCCCGACTCTCATGACCTCAAACCCTCGAACCGCCCGGTGCGGACCCGCATGCCGGGTGGTGCGGGAGGGGCTCGGTCAGGTACGCTGATCGCCCCTATCCCGATTTGGAGACCTGATGCCTGTTGCTGAGATCCTTGTCCTGGGCAGCGTCAACCGCGATCTGATCGTGCACGCGCCGCGCCTGCCGCTGCCCGGCGAGACGCTGCGCGGCCAGCGCTTCGGCTCCTGCCTGGGTGGCAAGGGCGCGAACCAGGCGGTGGCGGCCTCGAGGCTTGGCGCGCGCGTCGCGCTGGCGGCTCGCATCGGCCAGTTGGAGAACGGCGCGGCCATGGTCGAACAGCTGAAAGGCGAGGGCGTCGACACGTGTGCCATCGCGCAACCGGCCGACGAAGTGCCCGGCGTGGCGCTCATCGTCGTGGGTGCACAGGACGCGGAAAACCAGATCGTCACCGTCGCCGGCTCCAACGGCACGCTGCCGCTGGCGCAGGTCGAGGCGCTGGAACTGGCCGGCCTGCGCTGGCTGGTGGCGCAGCAGGAACTGCCGCTGGAAAGCATTGCCCGGGCCTTTGAGCGGGCTCATGCCGCGGGCGTGAAGACGCTGCTGAATGCGGCGCCCTATCGACCGGGCTGCGAGAGCCTGCTGTCGCAGGTTGACCTGCTGGTCGTCAATGCGCTGGAGGCCCAGGCCCTCGTGACGACGCTGGGTGGCGGCGCGGCGGAACCCGAGGCGTTGGCGCAGACGCTGCGGGCCAAGGGTCCGTCGGCCGTGCTGGTGTCGTTGGGCGCCGAAGGCCTGTGCTGGGTCGATGCCGAAGGCACGCGCCGTGTGCCTGCGCGGCGCGTGAAGGCGGTGGACACCGTCGGTGCCGGAGACACGCTGGTCGGCGCGCTGGTCACCGCACTGGCTGAAGGCCAGGCCATCGAAAATGCACTGAGCTTCGCCCAAGCCGCCGCGGCCATCGCCGTGTCGCGAGCGGGTGTGCAGGATGCGATGCCGCATCGAGACGAAGTCGAGCAACTGCTCAAGAACTGAATCCCACAAGGAGAACAAGATGTCCCAGACCCTGCTGCTGCCCCGCTGGCTGCTGACCATGAAACCCGGCGAAGACACGCTGGAGAACCACGCGCTGCTGATCGACGGCGAGCGCATCGCCGCTGTCGGTCCGCGCGACGACCTGATCGCGAAGTACCCTCAAGCCACGCGCGTGGAACTGCCCGAGCAGATCCTGATCCCCGGCCTCATCAACGCCCATGCCCACTCGGCCATGACGCTGCTGCGCGGCGTCGCCGACGACGTGCCGCTGATGGACTGGCTGCAGAACCACATCTGGCCGCTGGAGAAGAAGTGGGTCAGCGAGGAATGGACCTACCTCGGCTCCAAGCTGGCCGCCGCCGAAGGCCTGCGCAGCGGCACGACCTACATCAACGACATGTACTTCTTCCCGACCGCGATGGCCCGCGCCGCCGTGGACTCGGGCGTGCGTGCCGCCGTGTCCATCAACGTCATCGACTTCCCGACCGGCTATGCCTCCGGCCCCGACGACTACATCGCCAAGGGCGTGGCCGCCTACGAGCAGTACAAGGGCGAGGCGCTGCTGGACTGGACCAGCGCGCCGCATGCGCCGTACACGGTGTCCGACGAGACCTTCGTCAAGCTGCGCGACCTGGCCGAGAAGCTGGACATCCAGATGCACTGCCACATCCACGAGACGGCGGGCGAGGTGGAAGACGGCATCAAGGCGCACGGCGTGCGCCCCATCGCCCGCCTGGACAAACTGGGCCTGTTCAGCGAGCGCATGATCGCCGTGCACATGGTCCACCTCAACGGGGCTGAGATCGAGCTGATGGCGAAGAAGGGCGTGCACCTGGTGCACAACCCCAACTCCAACCTGAAGCTGGCCTCGGGCGTCATGCCCTTGAAGGCGCTGGAAGCCGCCGGCGTCAATACCATCCTCGGCACCGATGGCGCCGCGTCCAACAACCGCCTGGACATGTTCGGCGAGATCCGCTCGGCGGCGTTGCTGGCCAAGGGCATCACCGGCGACCCGACGGTGGCCTCGGCGCGCACGGCGCTGGAGATGGCGACGATCCGCGCCGCCAAGGCCATGGGCCGCGGCGACGACCTGGGCTCGCTGGAGGTGGGCAAGCTGGCCGACGTGGTGGCCGTGTCGCTGGACAGCCTGGAGTGCCAGCCGATCTACAACCCGGCCGCGCAACTGGTCTATGTGGCGGGCCGCGAGCATGTCAGCAACGTGTGGGTGGGCGGCCGGCAGGTGTTGCGCGACCGCCAACCCACCACCATCGACGTGCCGGCCTTGCTGGCCGAAGCACGCGATGTCGTCGGCCGCATGAAGGCCGGCTGACCTTCTTCAGAACTGCATGCGGGCCCCAATCCTGTACTGACGACCCAGCACGTCATACAGGAACGGGTTGATGCCGTAGCCCGTGCCCGTCTGCGGCGCGGCCACCGGGTCCACGTCGGTCAGGTTGTCGACCTTGAAGTAGACGCTCAGGTTCTTGTTGACCTTGTACGAGCCGCCGATGTCCCAGTAGAACGCGCCCTTCATCTGGTTGTTCAGGATGGTGGCGCGCGCGACCGTTGAGACCGGGCAGTTGGTCTGGCACTCGATGAACTCGTTGCTGTAGACGCCGTCGCTGATCCAGCGCTGCGACAGGGTGAGGCTGGCGTTGTCGCTGTCCCAGGACTGCGAGAACTGGCCCTTCCACTTGGGCGTGTTGCCCAGGTTCACGCCGGCCGCCTCGGTGGGGATGGTGCCGACGACGCCCGAGTTGGTCACGAAGCTCTTGGTGTGCGTCGCCAGGCCGCGCAGCGTCAGGCTGCCCGGCAGGCCCACGCTGCCGAGGTTGAAGCGGTAGACGCCTTCCAGGTCGAAGCCCTTGTTGCGCATGGAGGCCAGGTTGAAGGCCTGCAGCGTCACGTACTTGGTGGCGCTGACGAGGTCCATCGCGGCGCAGATCTCCTGGTTGCCGGCCACGCACAGGTCCACCTCCTGCTGCGCGCTCAGCGACGAGATCACGTCGTTGACCTTGATGTCGAAGTAGTCGACGGACGCGCTGAAGCCCGGCGCCCACTTCGGCTGCGCCAGCACGAGGCCGAAGGTCGTGTTGCGGGCAATCTCGGGCCGCAGGTTGGTGTTGCCGATGGTGCGCTGCTGCACGGTCAGTGTCGTGCCCTGGTAGTTCACGGTGTTGTTAACGACCAGCGGCGCGGCGAACAGCTCGCTCAGGTTGGGCGCCCGCACGTCCTTGGACGTGACCGCGCGCAGGCGCAGGCCGTCGATGCCGGTCTTCCAGGTGCCGCCGGCCTTCCAGGCATCCACCTTGCCGGAGGTGCTGTAGTCGGTGTGGCGGCCGGCGATATTGAAGTTGGCCTCGCCCAGCGTGGCCGACTTGAACAGCGGCACGTTGAACTCGATGAAGCCCTCCTTCACGTGGTAGGCACCCTCGGCGTTGTGGTAGTTGCCGGCATACCAGTTGTTGCCGATGGTGGTGTTCAGCAGCGGGTCCGCCGGGTATTGCGGCGAATTGGGGCTGTTGGCGTAGACGCCGTTGCCGTAGGGGTCGGCCAGCACGTAGTACTGCTCGCGGCGCGCCTCGGCGCCGAAGGCCATGGCCACCGGGCCGGCCCACAGCGAGAAGGGCTCGCCGTTGATGCTGAAGGCGGCCGCCGTCTGGCGCTGGCGCGAGTACTGGCGGGGGCCGTCGGCGGGCGCGATGTAGGCCCAGGCTGCGGGGTCGATGGGCACGTCGCCAATGATGTTCAGCGGCTTGCAGCCCGAGGCCGCCGCCGCGGCGTTGCGGCAGATGATGGTGTTGTTGGGCCCGCGCACGGCATCGATGGCGGCGTTGTAGCGCGCGTTCAGTGTCATGTTCTCGACGTTGATGTCGATCGTGTTCTGGCCGTGTGCCGCGTAGGCGTCATAGGTCCAGGCCTTGCCGAAGGCGTCGAACTTGCCGTTGGCACCGACCACGGCGCGCAGCTGCGTGCGCACCGGGTTGACCTCGATGTCCTTGGGGAAGATCGCGTTGGCCACGCCGTACTGGAAGCTGGTGATGTTGTTGGCCGCGCAGGCCGTGACGATGGACGCCGGCAGGAAGGGGTTGCTGCACTGGATGGTCAGGTTGGCGTTCTTGGCTGCGCCGGGATTGGGCGTGAACAGCGAATCCACCTTGCCATAGTTCAGGCTGGCGAACACCTCGTGGTCGTCGTTCAGCTCAAAGCTGCCGCGCAGATAGCCCACCTGGCGCGTCATGTTCATGCCCAGCGTCGTGCCGCCGCCCACCGTGCCGCTGAGGTCGCCGCTGACGCAGAAGGGCGTCACGCAGCCGGTCACGGCACCGGTGCCGGTGGGCACGCCGTTGGAGCCGTACTGGAACTGGTAGGGCGTGCCGCCCGGTCCGAAAGCCGTGCCCTGCAGGGGGCCGTTCGTGATGAGGCCGTACTTGGAATACTGGAACTGCTGGGCGTTCTCGATGAAGGTGTACTGCGGCTTGCCGTCGTTGGTCTGGGCGATGGGCCTCACCTGGAAGGCCGGATTCTTGAACCAGGTGCGGCCGTTGGCGCCGGCGCCGCCGAAGCGCGGGGAGGGCACGCCCTTCTCGCGGCTGTACTCGACGCTGGCCGTCAGGTGCGCACGACCGTCCAGGAAGCCGCGGCCCCAGGCCGCCTGCAGCGTGGCGTTCTCGTCGTCGCCGTAGTTGGTCTGGCCGCCTTCGATGTTGGCCTTGAGGCCGGTGAAGCGCTTGTCGGTGATGAAGTTCACCACGCCGCCCACGGCGTCCGAGCCGTAGGACGCCGATGCGCCGCCCGTCACCACATCCACCTGCTTGATCAGCAGTTGCGGGAACTGGCTCACGTCGGTCACGCCCGTCACGTTGGCGCCCACGACGCGCTGGCCGTCGATCAGCGTCAGCGTGCGGATGGGCCCCAGGCCGCGCAGGCTCAGCGAGCTGAGACCCTGGATGCCGGAGCTGGTGCTGTTGGTGCTGGTGGTGCGGCCGGTGCTGCCCTGCAGTGCGGGCAGTTCGGCGATGGCGTTGAAGAGGTTGGGCTTGGCGCCTTTCTCCAGGTCGGCCGCCACCATGCGCGTGGTGGGCGTGGGTTGCGTGAAACCGCGCGCGGAGATGCGCGATCCGGTCACGACCACGGTGTTCAGCACGTTCGAGCCTTGGGCTTCCTGCTGGCCGTCGGCGGTCGGGGGGGCGGTGTCGTTGGTCTGGGCCTGGGCCGACAAGGCCAGGCTGGAGCAGGCCAGCAGTGTGGCGAGATGGATCAGGGTCGGTTGGCGAAGGGCTTTCATCTTGTCTCCTGGTGGGGCAGCTGCTTGCTGCTTGAATTGCGTTGTTTGCTAAACAAATTTGTTTACAGGATAGCGCTGTCCCGGCGGGGCAAAAAATAGGCGAGTCGAGCTCGCTGGAAGGACGGGGCAGTGCTGTTTCACCCGTCGGAGGCGCTTATCAGGACAGCGCCGTCCGATGGGATTGCGCTATCCTAGGCGCCGGGTATTCATCCCGGTATGGGGGATACTCTCTAGCCATGCCCAGCCGCCCGCCCGCTCCCGTCACCCCAGCAAGACGCACACGTGCCACCGGTCGGGTCACCCTGGCGGATGTGGCGCAGGCTGCCGGCGTCAGCCCCATCACCGTGTCCCGTGCGCTGCGCGGCGAGCGGGCCGTGGGGCAGGAGTTGGTGGAGCGCGTGCAGGCCGCTGCCGCTTCGCTGGGCTATGTGCCAGACCCCGCCGCGCGGGCGCTCGCGTCCAGCCGCAGCTCGCACGTGGCGGTGCTGATCCCCAAGCTCAGCAACACCTTGTTCGTCGAACTGCTGGATGCCGCTCAGATCACGCTGGTGGCCGCCGGCTTCCAGGCCTTGATCGGCGTCACGCATTACGACGCGGACGAGGAGGAGGCGGTGCTGCGCAGCTTCCTGGCGCACCGGCCGGCCGGGCTCATCGTGACGGGCCGGGACCACAGCGCCGCGGCCACGAAACTGATTGACGCCAGCGGTGTGCCCTGCGTGCATGTGATGGAGCTGGATTCCGAAGCCGGCTGCTTCAGCGTGGGCTTTTCGCAGCGTGATGCCGGGCGGGCCATCACCCAGCACCTGCTGGACTCGGGTCGGCGCCGCGTGGCCTACGTGGCCGCCCAGCTGGACCCGCGCACGCTGGAGCGTGGCGAGGGCTATGTGCAGGCCATGCAGCAGGCCGGACTGGGCGAGCGGGTGCATCAGGTGCTGACGCCCGAGCCTTCGTCCATGGCGCTGGGCGGGCAGATGCTGGAACGTGTGCTGCAGGAGGCGCCGGACACCGACGCCATCTTCTTCTGCAATGACGACCTGGCCCAGGGCGCGCTGCTGGCCGCGTTGCGGCTGGGCGTGAAGGTGCCCGAGCGCGTGGCCGTGGCGGGCTTCAACAACCTGCCGGGCAGCGACCAGATGCTGCCGCCGCTGACCACCGTGGCCACACCACGCCGCGAGATCGGCGAGCAGGCCGCGCAGATGCTGATCAAGCTGATCCGCGGGCTGCCGGTGGAGACGCCGCATCTGGACCTGGGGTTCCAGGTCTTGAAGCGAGCGTCGACTTAGATCTCCACTTCGAGACGGTACTCGCGACCGGTCTCGATGTGGCGCACGAGGCCATCGGCCAGCGGCTGACCATCCAGCAGCACGCGCGCGGCGCCCGTGCGGCGCACCTGCAGCTTGAAGCGCGCACCGCGGAACTCGCGCTCGGCGTTCAGTTCGTTCCAGTCCGAAGGCAGTTGCGGCTTCACCAGCAATCCCTGTGCATGGCCGCGCAGGCCGCACAGACCTTCGATCACCGAGCGATACGCCCAGGCCGCCGTGCCGGTGTTGAACAGCTGGCTGGAACGGCCCGCCGTGCGCGGGTACTCCTTGTGCGCGCCGCGGTAGTAGTTCGGAATGAACACCGGCATCTGGCCGCGCTGCAGCAGGTCGGCTTCGTCCGGCCCGGCCACCATCGCACGCAGCGCGCGCCAGGCGCGGTCGCTCTCGCCAGCGTCGTACAGCGCGTGGATGTAGAAGCTGGCCGCGTGGTTGTAGACGGCGCCGTTCTCGGCCGAGCCCGGGTGCTTCTGCGTCACGCGGCCCACGTCGTCGCGCATGCGCGGGTAGGGCGGGTTGAACATGGCCACGCCGTGCGGTGTTTCCAGCTGCTCCTCGATGGCCGCGAGCATCTTCGCGCGCTGCGCGTCGCTGGCCGCGCCGCTGAGCATGGCCCAGGACTGCGGGTTCAGGAAGATGCGGCCGGCAGGGTCGGTGGCGATGCCGAACTTCACGTCGTCGTCCGTGATGCCGCGCGCGAACCAGTCGCCGTCCCACAGGTGGAGGTTGGCGGCGTCGTTCAACTCCTGCGCGGCGGCGCGCCAGCGCGTGGCGGCGTCTGAGCGGCCGGCGTCGGCGCTGATGCCGGCCCACAGCTTCATCGCATAGGCCGCGGCCACGGTCAGCCAGCCGGACACGCCGCGGCCCTGGTAGCCCACCATGTTCATCGGATCGCACCAGTCGCCTTGGGCGATGAAGCTGAGGCCCCGCGCGTCACGGTCCTGGTGCAGCCAGGCCATCGCGGCGTCGAAGCGTTGGGCGACGGTCTGGCCGTTCACGTCCACGTCCAGCAGCGCGAAGTCGCCGGTCTCGTCCAGGTAGGCCTGAAGGCAGACCGGCAGCCACACGCAGTGGTCGGTGTGCGGCACCTGGTTGATGTACTTCAGCTCGGCGCCTTCGAACAGCAGGATGCCGTCGGGCATGGCGCCATTCGCTTCCTGCTGGCTTAACGCATGCAGCAGCGCGCCGCGCGTGACTCTGGGCGCGATGTAGGCCATGCCCAGGTTGTCCTGCAGGTAGTTGCGCGTCTGCGGGTCGGTGCTGAGGCGGTTGACGTCGCCGTGATAGAAGACCTGGCGCGGCAGCCAGTGGTTCACGAAGCGGTCGAAGGCGGCATCGGGCGTGGTGATGCGCAGGCAGCCGCGGCCACCGGCGATGTAGTCCGCATACGCGGCGCGGGTGCGGGCGAAACCGGCTTCGCTGAGGTAGGTCTCGCGCACTCGGGCGATCTCGGCATCGTCCAGTGCGGGGCCGAAGGCGAAGCGGTAGCACTCGCTCTGGTGCGGCGCCAGCGCCAGCCGGTACTGCACGCAGGCGGTGGGCGTCTCGTAGCGCGCATCGCCGCCGGCCAGCGTGCCGGCCTGCAGCGCGCTGGGGTTGTGCAGGCCGCCTTCGCCTTCGAATGCGGCCTGGCAAGCCTCCCAGGCGTCGGGCGTGCGCTCGCACAGGAAGTAGGTCTTGTCCTTGAGGTCCTTGTTCTTGAAGTAGTCCGCCACCTTCTGGTAGGGCGTGACGCAGCTGGCGACGACGCCACCCAGGTCCGCGCGCCACTCCGCCGACTGGTTCATCCACGACATGTAGCCGATGGGGAAGTACGGAACGACGCTGACGCGCCGCGGCCGGCCGGTCAGGTCGGTGACGCGCAGCTCCCACAGCTCCACCACGTCGTCGGTGGGCAGGCCCAGGCGCATCTCCACGCGCAGGCCGAGGTGCTCCACGGTCCAGGCCAGGTCGTGCGCGCCGGCGGTGAAGCTGAAGCTGTCGACCTTCGCCCGCACCGGCTCGTAGGGCGCGGAGAACAGCTCGCCTGTCTCCTCGTCCTTCACGTAGACGAAGCGGCCGGGGTGGTGCGCGTAGTAGGCCTGCTCCGGCTGCATGAAGGTCTTGGCCTCCAGGTTGGGCGCATGCGCGTACTTGGCCGGTTCGGGCTGCATGAACTGCGCGGTGGCGTAGCCGCGGCAGGTCACCTGGATCATCATGCGGCGGTTCCACAGGAAGCCGCCGGCTTGTGGCATCGCGGTCGGGCTGCTCAGTTCGCAGCGCGCACCGTCGTCGTGGTGGTGAATCATGGTCAGTTGGAAGACTTGCGTGCGGCCAGGTCGCTCTGGATGCGCGCCATGGTCGGGTTGTCCAGCGTGTAGAAGATCATCAGGACGGCGGCCAGCAGCGTGAACGCAGCCGGGATGACCGACATCAGCCAGACGATGCCGGCCTGCGAGTCGGCCGACTGCGCCGCGTTGGGCACATAGACCAGCGCCGTGAAGATGGTGCCGATGACGCCCACCGCCACCGCCGTGCCCAGCTTCTGCGCGAACGAGCTGGCGGCGAAGGTCATGCCCGTGGCGCGGCGGCCGTTGCGCCATTCGTTGAAGTCCGCCGCGTCGGCCAGCATCGAGAAGTTCAGCGGCGACTTGGGGCCCAGCGCCAGGCCCAGCGCGATCTGCAGCGCATACATCAGCCAGATCTGGTTCGCGTCCACGAACAGGAAGGCCGCCGACAGCACGGTGGAGACGAGCATCAACCCGATCATCAGCTTGCGCTTGTCGATGAAGCGCGCGAGGAAGGGCGTCAATGCCGTGCCGGCCGCGGCGGCCAGCAGGTAGGCCGGCACGAAGGTGGCCAGCAGCTCGGGCCGGTTGACCACGTACTTGAAGTAGTAGGCCGCGCTGGTCATGCGCAGCGTGATGCTGACCATGATGATCAGCGCCAGCAGGAACAGCAGGATCCACGGCTTGTTGCTGCGCAGGTCGGCCAGGTCCTGGCGCACGGTGGACGGTTCGGCCTGCGAGGGCTGCACGCGCTCCCGCGTCGTGCTGAAGGTGATGCCGAAGATGAGCGCCGCAGCGAGGCCCCAGAACACCATGGTCAGCGTCCAGCCCAGCGCGGGGTCGCCGCCACCCAGCCAGGCCACCAGCCTGGGTGAGACGGCCGTGACGATCATGCCGCCCGTGAAGCCGCAGACGAAGCGCGACGCGTTGATCGCATTGCGTTCGCGCGCATCGCCGGTGATGACGCCCGACAGCGCGCTGTAGGGCAGGTTGACGGCGGTGTAGACCGTCATCAACAGCAGATAGGTCACATAGGCCCAGACCAGCTTGCCCGTGGGGCCGAGGTCGGGCGTGGTGTAGGTCAGCACGCCCAGCACCGCCAGCGGCAGCGGCACGAACAGCAGATAGGGGCGGAACTTGCCCCAGCGCGTCTGCGTGCGGTCGGCAAAGGCGCCGATCATGGGGTCGGTGAAGGCGTTGAAGATCTTCACGACGAACAGCATCGTCGCCGCGGCGGCCGCGGTGATGCCGAACACGTCGGTGTAGAAGATCAGCAAAAAGGTCGAGATGTTGGTCCAGTAGAAGTTGAACCCCATGTCGCCCAGGCCGTAGCCGACGATCTCGCGCTTGGTGAGGGCAGGCTGCTTCATGGCGTGGGTTGTTCCAGCCAGGCGCAGACGCTGGCCTGCAGTTCTTCCAGAGGCCGCAGCGCGTCCAGCTTCAGCACGCCGGCTTCGTCCCATGGCGGCTCCAGCGTCTCGAACTGGCTGTCCATCAGGCTGGCACTGAAGAAGTGGCCGCCCCGTGTGCGGACCCGCTCGCTGGCGTCGGACTTGGCGATGTCGAGGAACGCGAAGCGCAGGCCCGGCGACGCGGCACGCAACTGGTCGCGGTAGACGCGCTTCAGCGCCGAGCAGGTCAGCAGCACCCCAGGCCGCTGCTGCAGTTGGGTCGCGAGGCTGGCCAGCCAGCCGGCGCGGTCGTCATCGGTCAGCGGCTCGCCGCGGGCCATCTTGCTGCGGTTGGACTCGCCGTGGAACTGGTCGCCTTCCAGCCAGACGCGGCCCAGCCGCTTGGCCACCATGGCTGCAAGCGTGGACTTGCCGCTGCCGGCAACGCCCATGACGACGAGAGAGGGGGGCGCGGGCTGGGTCATGAGGCAATGAAGTGTTGGATAGCGCTATCCTAATCGCCTTCATGAGCGTTGTGATCCGTAGTTCCCCGCAATGCGGTGGTGGCGATGTACTTTTGAGGCCTACTGCGCCCCGAAACGGCGACGAGCCGCAGATTGGAGACGCATGCAGCACCACATTCGCAACACGCTGGCCGCCGCCGTCGCGGCGCTGACCCTGACCCAGCCGGCTCTGGCCGCCGAGAAGATCGCCCTCGTCGTGAAGAGTCTGGGCAATGGCTTCTTCGATGCCGCCCGCCAGGGCGCGCAGGAAGCGGCCAAGGAGCTGGGCGGGCTGGAGATCGTCTATGCCGGCCCGGCCAAGCCCACGGCCGAGGGCCAGGTGGAGATCGTCAACGCGCTGATCGCGCAGAGGGTCAAGGCCATCGCCATCTCGGCCAACGACCCCGACGCGCTGGTGCCGGTACTGAAGAAGGCCCAACAGCGCGGCATCAAGGTGCTGTCCTTCGACTCCATGGTGCGCAAGGACGGCCGGCAGCTGCACCTGGCGCCGTCCAGCACGCCGCTGATCGGCGCCAAGCTGGCCGCGCTGGTGCTGGACGCCGCGCCCGCCGGCGGCGAGGTGGCCGTGCTGTCGGCCACCGCGCAGGCCACCAACCAGAACGCGTGGATCGCCGCGATGAAGACCACGCTGGCCAGCCCGCCCTATGCCAAGGTCAAGCTGGTCAGCGTCGTCTACGGCGACGACCAGACCGACAAGAGCTACCGCGAGGCGCAAGGCCTGCTGAAGAGCCATCCGAACCTGAAGGTCATCGTCGCGCCGACGACGGTGGGCATTGCCGCCGCCGCCCGCGCGGTGCAGGACGAGCGCATGACGGGCCAGGTCTTCGTCACCGGCCTGGGCCTGCCGTCGGAAATGCAGGGCCATGTGAAGGGCGGGGCGGTCAAGAGCTTCGCCATCTGGAACCCGGTGGACCTGGGCTACTCCGTCGTCCATGCCGCGAATGTGCTGGTGAAGGGCTCGGTCAAGGGCGTGCCGGGCGAGACCGTGCCGTTGGGCCGCGTGGGCAAGATGGCGTTGGACGCGAATGCGGAAGGTGCGATGGCTGAACCCTTCACCTTCAACGCCGGCAACGTGGACAAGTTCGCCAAGATGTACTGATGCTGCAGCTCCGCGGCATCACCAAACGCTTCGGCCCCACGCAGGCGCTGCGCGGCGTGGACCTGGACCTGATCCCCGGTCAGGCGCTGGCGCTGATCGGCGAGAACGGCGCCGGCAAGAGCACGCTGGTCAAGACGCTGACCGGCGTGCATGCGCCCGACGCGGGCGAGATCCTGCTGGACGGCCGGCCCGTGCGCTTCGCGCGCACGCAGGACGCGCAGGCCGCGGGCATCGCGGCCGTGCACCAGGAGACGGTGGTGTTCGACGCACTGTCCGCCGCCGAGAACATCTTCATCGGCCGGCCGCCCACCCGGCGTGTGGCTGGCGTGCAGGTGGTCGACTGGCCGCGCATGGAGCGTGAGGCCCAGCAGTGGCTGGATGCGGTGGGCGCGCAGTTCCCCGCCCGCACGCCGGCGGCCGAGCTGGGCATCGCGCAGCGGCATCAGGTCGAGATCGCCCGTGCGCTGTCCATGCAGGCGCGCGTCGTCATCCTGGACGAGCCCACGGCCGCGCTGTCGCAGGCCGAGATCCATGACATCTACCGCCTCGTGAACCGCCTCAAGGCACAGGGCGTGGCGGTGCTGTTCATCACGCACAAGTTCGACGAGCTGTTCGCCGTGTGCGACCGCTACGTGGTGCTGCGCGACGGCGCCACGGTCGGCAGCGGCGACATGGCGACCGCCGAGGAGCCCGAGCTGGTGAAGCTGATGGTGGGCCGTGCGGTGGACGACATCTACCCGCCGCGCCGCCGCTCGCCGGGCGACTTGGCGCTGCGCGTGCAGGCGCTGAGCCACCCGACCGAGTTCGCCGACCTGGCCTTCGAGGTGCGGCGCGGCGAGGTGCTGGGCTTCTACGGCCTGGTGGGCGCGGGCCGCACCGAGGCCATGCTGGCGCTGATCGGCCTCAAGCCCGAGGCGAGCGCGCGCGTCGAGCTGGACGGCCAGCCGCTGGACCTGCACGACCCGGCTCAGGCCATCGCGGCCGGGCTGGTCTACGTGCCGGAAGACCGCCGCCAGCAGGGCGCGCTGCTGGACCTGTCCGTCGGCGCCAACCTGACGCTGGCCGCGCTGGCCGGCCCGCGCCATGCGTGGCATGGCAGGCTGTCGCGCGGCCCCTGGCTGTCGGCCGTGCGCGAGCGCGGCTTCGCGCAGGCGCTGATGGACCGGCTGCGCATCAAGGCCGCGTCGCAGGACGTGCCGGTGGCCAGCCTGTCCGGCGGCAACCAGCAGAAGGTGGTCATCGCCAAGTGGCTGGGCCTGCAGCCGCGCGTGGTCATCCTGGACGAGCCCACCAAGGGCATCGACGTGGGCGCCAAGCAGGCGGTCTATGAACTCATCGAGGAGATGGTGCAGCAGGGCCTGGCCGTGCTGCTGGTGTCGTCCGAGCTGCCCGAGGCCATGCACCTGGCCGACCGCGTCATCGTCATGCGGCGCGGGCGCGCGGTGGCCGAGTTCGCGCATGGCGCGCCGGCCGAGGCCATCGTGGCAGCAGCCTCCGGCGTGGCGAAGGAGGTCGCAGCATGAAGCGCAGCCACCTGCTGCTGGCCGTCATCGCGGTCATCGTGTTGCTCGTCGGATGGCGCGCACCGGTCTTTCTGACGCTGCGCAATGCGCTGGACATCGCCAACGAATCCGCGCTGCTGGCCATCCTGGTGGCCGGCCAGCTGGTGGTGCTGCTGACGCGCGGCGTGGACCTGTCGGTCGCCTCCAACCTGGCGCTGACTGGCATGGCCTGCGCGCTGGTGGGCCAGGCCTTCCCCGGCCTGCCCATCGCGGCCTTGCTGATGCTGGCGCTGCTCGTGGGCGGCCTGCTGGGCGCCGTCAACGGGCTGCTGATCGCGCGCTGCGCGCTGCCGCCCATCGTCGTGACGCTGGGCACCATGTCGCTGTACCGCGGTGCGGTGTTCGTGGCCTCGGGTGGCGCCTGGGTGTCGGAGCAGGACATCCACCCCGCTATCAAGTCGCTGCCGCGCACCGAGGTGGCCGGCTTGCCGCTGTTGGTGCTGATCGCCGCAGGGGTGGTGATGGCCGTGGGCGCATGGCTGCGCTGGCGGCCGGCCGGCCGCGAGGTCATTGCGCTGGGCAACAACCCCGACGCGGCGCGTGTGGCGGGCATTTCGGCGCAGCGCCGGCTGCTGCAGGTCTACACGCTGTCCGGCGCGCTGGCCGGCCTGGCCGGCGTGCTGTGGGTGGGGCGCTATGCCATCGCCTTCACCGAGCTGGCTGCGGGCTATGAGCTGACGGTGATTGCCGCCTGCGTCATCGGCGGCGTCAGCATCGCGGGCGGCATCGGCACGGTGGGCGGCGCCATGCTGGGCGTGCTGTTCCTGGGTGTGGTCAACGCGGCGCTGCCGGTCATCCAGGTCTCGCCGTTCTGGCAGCAGGCCATCGCGGGCGCGGTCATCCTGCTGTCGGTGGCGTTCAACGCCAAGGCGCGGGCCGACAAGGGCCTGCCCATCCTGGAGCGGGGCGCGTCATGAAGGTCTTCACGTCCTGGGAACGCGTGCTGGCCGCGCTGCTGGTGCTGCTCTACGCCGGCTTCGGCGCGGGGCTGGACGGCTTCGTGTCGCCCTTCGCGCTGGCCGACAGCACGGTCAACATGTCCGAGCGCCTCATCATCGCGCTGGCCATGGCCATGCTGATCGTGGCCGGCGAGATCGACCTGTCCATCGCGGCGACCATGGCCTTGTCGTCACTGGCCATGGGCTTGGCCATGCGGGCCGGTGCGCCGCTGCCGCTGATGCTGGGGGCGGCGATCGCTACCGGCGCGGCCTGCGGGTGGCTGAACGGCTGGTTGGTCACGCGGCGCGGCCTGCCGTCCATCGTCGTCACCATCGGCACCTTGTCGCTCTACCGCGGCCTGGCGCTGGTGCTGCTGGGCGACCAGGCCATCACCGGCTACCCCGAGCCCTTGAGCGTGCTGGGCAACGGCACGCTGGGCGACCTGTTCGGCGTGGAGTGGCTCATCGTCCCCATCGAGTTCGCCATCGCGCTGCTGTTCGCGGCAGGCGTGGCGGTGTGGATGCACCGCACGGTGCATGGCCGGCGCGTCTACGCCATCGGCTCCAATCCGGTCGCCGCGCGCTTCAGCGGCATCGCGGCGGACCGCTACCGGCTGAGCCTGTTCGTGTTCGCCGGCATCGCCGCCGCGCTGGCTGCCGTGCTGCTCACGGGCCGCATCGGCAGCACCCGGCCCAATCTGGCCGCTGGCTGGGAGCTGGACGCTATCACCATCGCGCTGCTGGGCGGCGTTGCCATCCAGGGCGGGCGCGGCAGCATGCTGGGCGTGGTGCTGGCGGCGGTGCTGCTGGGCGCGTTCACGTTTGCGTTGGGCATGCTGAATGTGCCGGGGATCGTGATGGCGATGGTTACCGGCGCACTGCTAATTGGGGCGATGTTGCTGCCGCGGCTGTTGGCGCGACCTTGAGCTGAAGCATCGCGCGGGCGAAGCGCCGGCCCAGTTCGTGGCTGGCGTCGGCGGAGAAATGCAAATCGTCGCCCAGGTGGGTGAGGCCCGCAGAATCGGCAAAGCCCACGCGCGGCAGCGCAGCGGGCAGGCCGCGCAGCCCTGCCCGCACGGTGGCCGCCTCGGGCTGCTTGGCGGGTAGCAGGAACTCGCCGATCTGCCCGACCACGATGGGCAGGTCGGGCCGGCCCAGGTCGGCGCGCAGGTCCTGGAACATCTGCGCCAGCCGCTCGGCGTGCGTGGCCGCGTTCTTCACATCGTTTGCATCGCTTTCGCCCTGGTGCCACAGCACACCACACAGTTCGCCGCGCGCCATCGCCTGGCGGGCGCTTGCCAGCGCCTGCTCGTACAGGTCGCCGCCCTTGACCCAGCGCCGCAACGGCGTGCCGCCCACTGCGGTCGGGATCAGGCCGATGGCCTGCTCCGGTTCTGCCGCCAGCATCTCACGCGCGAACGCGATGCCGGGGCCCACGCCGGGCTCCGCGCGGCCGGTCTTGGCATGGATGGGATCGCGGGCGACCTGCCATTGGCCATCGGCACCCAGCGCGAAGATGCGCGAGTCGTCCACCTGGCTGGCCAGGTCGCGGGTGTCTCGGCCCGCCATGTTGGATTGCCCCATCAGCAGGTACAGATTCAATGGAGCATCCGCCAGCGCGGCGGAGGCGGGCAGGACGGCCGCCAGCAGGGCCAGCGTTCGGAAGAGAGCTTTCATGGGCGGGCGATTCTGGCCGCCGCCATCCGCCAGCCGCGAATCCCGGCCGAGTCGATCAGCAAGTTGCGCGAGTCCGGTGCCCGGCCGGCCCTCAGTAGAATCCCGTGCTTCCGCACGCCGCCGCCAGCCCCGGGGCGCGTGCCTTCCAGAGAACCGCGCGTCCGCCCGCGCCCAGCCTCCCCGGATCCCATGGCCCAGACCCCGCAGCTGACCCATTTCGAGGGCGGCAACGCTCTTTCCGACTTTCGCGCCCAGGCCTTGCTGGCCACGTTGCAACAGGTCAGTGGCCGCATCACCGGCATCAGCGCCCGCGCGGTGCACTGGGTCTGGACCGATGCGGCGCTGGACGCCGCCACCCGCGAGCGTTTCGCGGCGCTGCTGACCTATGGCGAACCGGCCGCGTCTGGCGGGGAGGGCGACCTCATCGTCGTCACGCCGCGCTTCGGCACGGTCAGCCCATGGGCCTCCAAGGCCACCGACATCGCCCGCAACTGCGGCTTCACGCTCAAGCGCGTGGAGCGCGTGGTGGAGTACCGCATTGCCACCAAGAGCGGCCTGCTGGGTTCATTGACTGGTGGGGCCAAGCCGCTGAGCGCCGACGAGCTGAACGCCTGCGCCGCGCTGCTGCACGACCGCATGACCGAGTCCGTCTGCTTCAAGCGCGAAGACACGGCCCATCTGTTCGACGAGCGCACCGCCGAGCCGCTGGCCCATGTGGACGTGCTGGGTGCCGGCCGCGCCGCGCTGGAGAAGGCGAACGTGGAGTTCGGCCTGGCGCTGTCGGGCGACGAGATCGACTACCTGGAGACCAACTTCAAGAAGCTGGGCCGCAACCCCAGCGACGTGGAGCTGATGATGTTCGCGCAGGCCAATAGCGAGCACTGCCGGCACAAGATCTTCAACGCGAGCTTCACGGTGGACGGCGAGGCGCAGCCGCTGAGCCTGTTCGGCATGATCCGCAACACCGAGAAGCTGAACCCGCAGCACACGGTGGTCGCGTACTCCGACAACGCGGCCATCATGGAAGGTCATGCCATCCAGCGCTGGATGCCGGCGCCGCAGCCAGGCTCGCCCTACCAGACCCGCGCCGAGCAGGCCCAGGTGCTGATGAAGGTGGAGACGCACAACCACCCGACGGCCATCTCGCCCCATCCGGGCGCCTCCACCGGCGCGGGCGGCGAGATCCGCGACGAAGGCGCCACCGGTCGCGGCTCCAAGCCCAAGGCGGGGCTGACGGGCTTCTCGGTGTCCAACCTGCACCTGCCGGGGCTGAGCGAACCTTGGGAGCAAAACCCCGTGGGCAAGCCCGCGCACATCGCATCGGCGCTGCAGATCATGATCGACGGCCCGCTGGGCGGCGCCGCGTTCAACAACGAGTTCGGCCGGCCGAATCTGGCGGGCTACTTCCGCGTGTTCGAGCAGACGGTGGCCGGCGTGCGCCGCGGCTATCACAAGCCCATCATGATCGCGGGCGGTCTGGGCACCATCCGCGATGACCTGACCAAGAAGATCGAGTTCCCCGCCGGCACGCTGCTGATCCAGCTAGGCGGTCCCGGCATGCGCATCGGCATGGGCGGCGGCGCCGCGTCGTCGATGGCGGCGGGCACCAACACGGCGGACCTGGACTTCGACTCCGTGCAGCGCGGCAACCCCGAGATCGAGCGGCGCGCGCAGGAGGTCATCAACCATTGCTGGGGCCTCGGCGCCCAGAACCCGGTGCTGGCCATCCACGACGTGGGTGCGGGCGGCATCTCCAACGCCTTCCCCGAGCTGGTGAACGACGCCGGCCGCGGCGCGCGCTTCGATTTGCGCAAGGTGCCGCTGGAAGAGTCCGGCCTGGCCCCGAAGGAAATCTGGTGCAACGAGAGCCAGGAACGCTATGTGCTGGCGATCGCGCCGGAGAGCCTGGAGCTGTTCAAGGCGCTGTGCGAGCGCGAGCGCTGCCCCTTCGCCGTCGTCGGCGTGACGACCGAGGAGCGCGAGCTCAAGCTGGCCGATGGCGACGACTTCCCCATCGACATGCCCATGGACGTGCTGCTGGGCAAGCCGCCCAAGACGCATCGCAACGTGACCCGCGTGGCCCGCGACGGCGGCGCGCTGGACCTGACCGGCGTGAGCCTGGAGACTGCCGCGTTCGACGTGCTGCGCCATCCGACAGTGGCCAACAAGCGCTTCCTCGTCACCATCGGCGACCGCACCGTGGGCGGCCTGAACCACCGCGACCAGATGGTCGGCCCCTGGCAGGTGCCGGTGGCGGACTGCGCCGTCACGTTGGCCGACTTCAACGGCTTTGCCGGCGAGGCCATGAGCATGGGCGAGCGCACGCCGCTGGCGTCCGTCAACGCGCCGGCCTCCGGTCGCATGGCGGTGGCCGAGGCCATCACCAACCTGCTGGCCGCGCCCATCGAACTGCCGCGTGTGAAGCTCAGCGCCAACTGGATGGCGGCTTGCGGCGAGGCCGGTGAAGACGCCGCGCTGTTCGACACCGTGAAGACCGTGGGCATGGAGCTGTGCCCCGCTTTGGGCATCTCCATCCCGGTCGGCAAGGATTCGCTGTCGATGCGCACCAAGTGGGATGACAAGCAGGTCACCGCGCCCGTGTCGCTCATCGTCACCGCCTTTGCCAGCATTGCCGACGTGCGCGGCACGCTGACGCCCGAGTGGCAGCGCGAGGACTCCTGCGCCATCCTCATCGACCTGGGCCAGGGCAGGCACCGCCTGGCGGGCTCCATCCTCGCGCAGACGCTGGACCAGTTTGGCTCGGACGTGCCGGACCTGGACGACCCGCAGCTGCTGGTGTCACTGGTCAACGCGATCAACGAGCTGCGCGCCGCGGGCAAGCTGCTGGCCTACCACGACCGTTCCGACGGCGGCCTGTGGGCGGCTGCCTGCGAGATGGCCTTCGCCGGCCAGACCGGACTGAGCCTGAACATCGACATGCTGGTCACCGAAGGTGACGGCATTGCCGACAGCCGCGCCGACACGGGCGACTCGAAGAACTGGGCCGCCCAGGTCAGCGGCCGTCGCGACGAGCTGACGCTGCGCGCGCTGTTCGCCGAGGAGCTCGGCGCTCTGATTCAGGTGCGCGCGGCCGACCGCGATGCGGTGATGCAGGTGCTGCGTGCGCACGGGCTGTCCAAGCATTCGCATGTGGTGGCCAAGCCCAACACGACACGGCAGATGGAGGTCTGGCGTGACGCCAAGAAGGTCTTTGCTGCCGACCTGAGCGCGCTGCAGCAGACCTGGGACGAGGTGTCGTGGCGCATCGCCCGGCTGCGTGACAACCTTGCCTGCGCCGACGCCGAGCACGCCGCGGTCGGCAAGGCTGACGACCCGGGCTTGCACATGCACCTGACGTTCGCGCCCGAGGCCCCGTTTGTTTCGACCGGCGCTCGTCCCAAGGTCGCCATCCTGCGCGAGCAGGGCGTCAACTCGCATGTCGAGATGGCCTATGCGATGTCGCTGGGCGGCTTCGACAGCTTCGACGTGCACATGAGCGATCTGCAGTCGGGCGCCGTCAAGCTGGACGGCTTTGCGGCGTTCGTCGCCTGCGGCGGCTTCAGCTACGGCGACACGCTGGGCGCGGGCGAGGGCTGGGCGCGCTCCATCATGTTCAACCCGGTGCTGGCCGAGCAGTTCCGCGCCTTCTTTGCGCGGCCCGACACGCTGGCCCTGGGCGTCTGCAACGGCTGCCAGATGCTGGCAGCACTCGCCCCCATCATCCCCGGCGCCGACGCCTGGCCGCGCTTCACGCGCAACCAGAGCGAGCAGTTCGAGGCCCGGCTGTCGCTGGTGGAGGTGCTGGACTCGCCCAGCGTCTTCTTCCAGGGCATGGCCGGCAGCCGCCTGCCCATCGCCGTGGCGCATGGCGAGGGTTACGCCAACTTCGCCCGCCAGGGCGATGCGGGCAAGGTCATCGGCGCGATGCGCTTCGTGGACCACCACGGCGCGGCGACCGAGGCCTACCCGTTCAACCCGAACGGCAGCCCCGGCGGCTTGACCTCGGTGACGACGCTGGATGGCCGCTTCACCGCGCTGATGCCCCACCCGGAGCGCGTGTTCCGCAACGTGCAGATGAGCTGGACCTCGGGCGACAAGAGCGCCCACAGCCCCTGGCTGCGGATGTTCCAGAACGCGCGAAAGGCGCTGGGTTAAGTCGCGTCCACCTCCAGAAGCAGCCGGTCGAGGCCCTCTTCGGTGCCTCGGCGGCGCTGCGCGAGGTCTTCGTGGCCGTCGAGGTAGGCCAGCTGCTCGGTCAGCTTCAGCAGCGAACCGGCCGGCGTGTCGGTCAGCTCCACGGTGACGAGCGAGGCCGACAGCGCCTTGCCGCCCGCCGTCATCGAGTAGGCGAACACGATGCGTGCGTTCGCCACGATGTCCAGGAATACCTTGTCCACCGCCAGCAGCGTGCCGTCCGGCAGCCGGCTGCGGTAGGTCTCGAAGCCGCCAGGGCGAAAATCCATGCTGAACTCGGTGGCACCGGTGTTGGCATGGCAGTCGTTCCAGCGCAGCTTGGTGGCCGGGTCGGCCCAGGCGGCGAACACGCGGCCGGCCGAGGTCTTGAAGCGGCGTTCCAGCACGAAGCTGGTGTGCGTCGTCGTCATGGTTGCTCCTGTTCTGCAAGCAGTGCGTCCAGCGCGTCGAACTGCCGGTGCCACATCGCCTTGCGCTGGGCGACCCAGTCCTCCAGCCCGTCGAAGGCATCCGGCGCGATGCGGTAGGTGCGCACGCGACCGGCCTTGTCGGATTCGACCAACCCACCGGCCTCCAGCACGGCCAGGTGCTTCAGCGCCGAGGGCAGGGCGATGTCCAGCGGCTTGGCCAGGTCCGACACCGAGGCTGGCCCGCGGGCGAGCTGGTCCACCATGGCGCGGCGGTTGCCGTCCGACAACGCGGCGAACAGGCGGTCCAGCCGCTCAGGCGAGGAAGCGTGCGGGGATGGCATGGTGGAGGGGGTAGTAGGGGAAAACGGGGCGTGCTTGCGCGATGGCGCGTGCCACCGAGGCGCGGGCCACCAGGCGCTCGAAGTAGGCGGCCAGGCGCGGCTGGCTGGCCGACAGCGGCCGCAGCGTGGTGGCATAGAACAGCGCGGGCGCGGCCGTGCAGTCCGCCATGCTGAAGCCCTCGCCGGCGGCCCAGGGGTGCTCGCCCATGCGCTGCTCGACCAGGTCGTAGGCCATGCCCAGCGTGTCCAGCGCGGCGGCCTGGGCCCGCGCATCGCGCTCGGCCTCGGGGCGCAGCTGCTGGGCGATGTAGCGCTGCATGGGGTCCATCACGTAGCAGTCAAACAGCCGCTCCCACAGGCGCACCTGCAGTTGGGCCTCAAAGTCCTCGGGCAGCAGGCTGCCGCCGTGGCGCTGGTTCAGGTATTCCATCTGGATGGCCGTCTCGGGCAGCACCCGGTCGCCGTCCACCAGCAGCGGGATCTTTGCCGTGGGCCACAGCGCCGCATAGGCGGAACGCGCCGCCGGATCGCCCAGGTTCACAACCCTGCCTTCGAACGGCAGGCCCAACTCGTCCAGCGCGATCAGAAGCTTCCAGCAGTGGGAGGACAGGGGGTGGTAGTGCAGCGTCAGCGGCATGGCGGCCTTTCAGTTTCCGATGTGGCTAAGTTTATTGAAACTTTCCTGATTTGGAAACTGTTTGGCCAAAACAAAGGCGGGCCGAGGCCCGCCTGACAGGGGCGCTTGCCCTCAGTCGTGCACGACCGCTGCCGCTTGCAGCTGCTTGTTGATGCGCAGTGCCACCAGCGTGCCCAGGGCGCCCGACATCAGATAGGCCGTCAGCGAAATCAGCCCGAACTGCGACGACAGATACAGCGCCACGACGGGCGCGAAGGCCGCGCCCAGCAGCCAGGCCAAGTCGGCCGTCAGCGCGGCGCCGGTGTAGCGGAAGTGCGGCAGGAAGTTGGACGTGACCGAACCGGCCGACTGGCCGTAGGACAGGCCCAGCAGCACGAAGCCGATCAGGATGAAGGCGGCCTGGCCCGGCTTGCCGCCGCCCAGCATGAAGGGTGCCGCCACGGCAAACACGCCGATGGCCACGGCCAGTGAACCGAGGAAGTTGCGGCGACCGACCTTGTCGGCGATCAGCCCCGACATCGGCATGGCCGCAGCGGCGAAGGCCGCGCCCAGCAGCTCCATCTTCATGAAGTCGTCGATGCCCTTGGGGTCCGACAGCGCCACCCAGGACAGTGGGAACACCGTCACCAGATGGAAGAGGGCATAGCTGGCCAGCGCGGCGAAGGCACCGATGACGATGTGGTGGCCCTGCGCCGGCAGCAGCTCGTGCAGGTGGGCCGGGTCCAGCTCATGCTCCTCCATACGTTTTTCGTACTCGTGCGTGACGACCAGGCGCAGCCTGGCGAACAACGCCACCACGTTGATGGCGAAGGCGGTGAAGAACGGGAAGCGCCAGCCCCACGACAGGAAGTCGTCGCTGCTCAGGCTGCCGTACACGTACAGGAACACGCCCGAAGCGACGAGGAAGCCCAGCGGCGCGCCCAACTGACCCAGCATGGCGTACCAGCCGCGGCGGTCGGGCGGCGCGTTCAGCGCCAGCAGCGAGGGCAGGCCGTCCCAGGATCCGCCCAGCGCCAGGCCCTGGCCCACGCGGCACAGCGCCAGCAGCACGATGGCCGTCTCGCCGGCCGTGTTGTAGCCGGGCAGCAGACCCATGGCGACCGTGGAGCAGCCCAGCAGGAACAGCGCAACGGTCAGCTTGGCGGAGCGGCCGAAGCGGCGCTGGATCTCCATGCCGATCAGCGTGCCGACCGGCCGGACGACGAAGGCCAGCGCGAACACCAGGAAGGCGTACAGCGTGCCGGTCAGCGGGTCCGTGAACGGGAAGAAGACCTGGGGAAAAACCAGCACCGAGGCGATGCCGAAGACGAAGAAGTCGAAATACTCGGATGCGCGGCCGATGATGACGCCCACCGCGATGTCGCCGGGGGCGAGATCCTCGTCGCTGCGGGTGCTCAGGGGGCCGGACTGCGGCGTTTGAAAGGTACTGCTGATTGCCATGGCGGCCTTGTCTCCGTCTCTATGCCTTGGACAAAATGTCCACTGGTTGATCTGCCTCAATCAACTTACATTCCTTCGCAGCGAGCAAGATCGTTAACCCTTGCGCGTGACTCAGGATGTACCCCAACAAGCCACTCCTTTCAAGAGCGTCGATCCTGCTGAGCGGCCTCGCGCTGAGCGGTTGCAACGGCATCGTCATGAAGCCGCATGGCGACATCGCCCAGCAGCAGGCCGACCTCATCGTCACCTCGACGCTGCTGATGCTGATCATCATTGTCCCGGTGATCGCGCTGACGCTGTTCTTCGCATTCCGTTACCGCCAGTCCAACACCGAGGCGACCTACGCACCGGACTGGGACCACTCCACGCGGCTGGAGCTGGTGATCTGGGGCGCACCGCTGCTGATCATCATCGCGCTGGGCGCCATCACCTGGATCAGCACCCACAAGCTGGACCCGTTCCGCCCGCTGGACCGCATTGCCGAGGACAAGCCCGTGCCCGCCGGCATGAAGCCGCTGGAGGTGTATGCGGTGTCCATGGACTGGAAGTGGCTGTTCATCTACCCGGAGCAGGGCATTGCCACCATCAACGAGATGGCGGCACCCGTGGATCGCCCCATTCACTTTCGCCTGACGTCCACGTCGGTGATGAACACCTTCTACGTGCCCGCGCTGGCCGGCATGATCTACACGATGCCCGGCATGGAGACGCAGCTGCACGCCGTCATCAACAAGGCCGGCGCCTATGACGGCCTGTCCGCCCATTACAGCGGCTCGGGCTTCTCGGACATGCGCTTCAAGTTCCACGGCCTGTCCAACGAAGACTTCGAGCGCTGGATTGCGTCCAACAAGGCCGGCGGCAACACACTGACCCGTGCCGACTACATGAAGCTGGAGCAGCCCAGCGCCAAGGAGCCCGTGCAGCGCTTCGCCAGTGTGGAGCCTGGCCTGTGGGGCGCCATCCTGGACCGCTGCGTGGACGGCAAGAAGATGTGCGCCAGCCAGATGATGGCCATCGACGCCGCCGGCGGCGCCGGCAAGGGCGGCCTGGCCAGCACCATGCGCAGCCCCTGGCGCGATTTCGAAGGCGCCGATCGCGAGCGCATCGTCGTCGCGGCCCTGTGCACGCCCACCAACCCGCTGGGTCTGCCCATCGAGACCGCCGCCGTGACCGGCGTTGCGCTGAAGAACTGAAAGAAGTCCGATGACCGTCTATCCCGACGAGCTGCACCCGATTCTGGGCCGCTTGGGCCTGCATGCGCTGCCGCTGCACGAACCCATCCTCATCGCGACCTTCATCGCCGTGGTCCTTGGTGGGCTGTTCGTGTTCGCGCTGATCACGAAGTACCGCCTGTGGGGCACCCTGTGGCGCGACTGGATCACCAGCATCGACCACAAGAAGATCGGCATCATGTACATGATCCTGGGGATCGTCATGCTGCTGCGCGGCTTTGCCGACGCGATCATGATGCGTGCCCACCAGGCCATGGCCTTCGGCGACAACGCCGGCTTCCTGCCTCCGCATCACTACGACCAGATCTTCACGGCGCACGGCGTCATCATGATCTTCTTCGTCGCCATGCCGCTGGTGACGGGCTTCATGAACTACGTCGTGCCGCTGCAGATCGGCGCGCGCGATGTCGCCTTCCCGTTCCTGAACAACTTCAGCTTCTGGATGACCGCCGGCGGTGCCATCCTGGTCATGATCTCGCTGTTCGTCGGCGAGTTCGCCAAGACCGGCTGGCTGGCCTTCCCGCCGCTGTCGGGCATCCTGGCCAGTCCGGATGTCGGCGTGGACTACTACTTGTGGTCGTTGCAGGTGGCGGGGGTCGGGACGACCCTGTCCGGCATCAACCTGATCGCGACCATCGTCAAGATGCGCGCGCCGGGCATGACGCTGATGAAGATGCCCGTCTTCACGTGGACCTCGCTGTGCACCAACGTGCTCATCGTCGCGACCTTCCCCGTGCTGGCCGCCACGCTGGCGCTGCTGACCGCCGACCGCTACCTGGCCACCAACTTCTTCACGAACGACCTCGGCGGCAACGCCATGCTGTACGTGAACCTGATCTGGATCTGGGGCCACCCGGAGGTCTACATCCTGATCCTGCCCATCTTCGGCATCTTTTCGGAAGTGGTGTCCACGTTCAGCCGCAAGAAGCTGTTCGGCTACGCGTCCATGGTCTACGCGACGGTGGTCATCACCATCCTGTCCTACCTGGTCTGGCTGCACCACTTCTTCACGATGGGCTCGGGGGCCAGCGTGAACAGCTTCTTCGGCATCACGACGATGATCATCTCGATCCCGACGGGCGCCAAAATCTTCAACTGGCTGTTCACGATGTACCGCGGGCGCATCCAGTTCGAGGTGCCCATGCTGTGGACGGTGGGCTTCATGGTCACCTTCGTCATCGGCGGCATGACTGGCGTGCTGCTGGCCGTGCCGGCGGCGGACTTCGTGCTGCACAACAGCCTATTCCTGATCGCGCACTTCCACAACGTCATCATCGGCGGCGTCGTGTTCGGCATCTTCGCGGGCATCAACTACTGGTTCCCCAAGGCGTTCGGCTTCCGTCTGGACGCCTTCTGGGGCAAGGTCAGCTTCTGGTGCTGGTTCATCGGCTTCTGGGTCGCGTTCACGCCGCTGTACGTGCTGGGCTTGATGGGCATCACGCGCCGCGTCAGCCACTTCGACGACCCGTCGCTGCAGATCTGGTTCGTCATCGCCGCCGTGGGTGCCGCCATCATCGCGGTCGGCATCGCCGCCTTCCTGGTGCAGATCGCCGTCAGCGTCATGCGCCGCAAGCAGCTGCGCGACGTGACCGGCGACATCTGGGGCGGCCGCACGCTGGAGTGGTCCACGGCGTCGCCGCCGCCCGACTACAACTTCGCGTTCACGCCCGTGGCCCACGAGATGGACGCCTGGCACGACATGAAGGCTCGCGGTCACCAGCGCCCGCGCAGCGGCTTCGTGGACATCCACATGCCGCGCAACACCTGGGCCGGCTTCGTCATCGCGATGCTGGCCACGGCCCTGGGCTTCGCGCTGGTCTGGCACATGTACTGGATCGCGCTGGCGCTGCTGGTGGCCACGGTGGCCGCTTCCATCGTCCACACCTTCAACTACGACCGCGACTACCACATCAAGGCCGACGCCGTGACCCGCTCCGAAGACGAGCGCAGCCGCGCGCTCGACGCCGTGGCCTGATCGAGACCGCACCACCATGACCGCAAGCGTGACCGCTACTTCCGGTGCCCCGGTCGTCTTCTACGACGACGGCCACCACCATCCGCCCAACAGCACCATGCTGGGCTTCTGGCTCTACCTGATGAGCGACTGCCTCATCTTCGCGGTGCTGTTCGCCGTGTACGCCGTGCTGGGCCGCAACTATGCGGCCGGCCCGTCGGGGGCCGATTTGTTCGACCTGCAGCTGGTGGCCATCAACACCGCGCTGCTGCTGTTCTCATCCATCACCTATGGGCTGGCCATGGTGGGCATGCAGGCGCGCAAGAAGGCCCAGGTGCTGGGCTGGCTGGCCGTCACCGGCCTGCTGGGCCTGGGCTTCCTGGCCATCGAGATCTACGAGTTCCAGCATCTGATCCACCAGGGCGCCGGCCCGGCGCGCAGTGCCTTCCTGTCCAGCTTCTTCACGCTGGTGGGCACGCACGGCTTGCACGTCACCTTCGGCTGCATCTGGCTGGTCGTGCTGATGGTGCAGGTGCACAAGCGCGGCCTCACCGCGCCCAACCGCCGCCGCCTGATGTGTTTGTCGATGTTCTGGCACTTCCTGGACGTCGTCTGGATCGGCGTCTTCACCTTTGTCTATCTCATGGGAGTGATGTGATGGCGGCCAAGCACGATCACGGTCACGGTCACCACGGTGACGACAGCTTTGACGGCGAGCAGGATTTCCACGTCAGCGTGAAAGGCTATGCCGTCGGCTTTGTGCTGGCGGCCATCCTGACGGCCATCCCGTTCTGGCTGGTCATGGGCAAGGTGCTGCCCAGCCCCAAGATGACGGCCTTCATCATCCTCGGCTTCGCGGCCGTGCAGATGGTGGTGCACATGGTGTACTTCCTGCACATGAACGCCAAGGTCGAGGGTGGCTGGTCCATGCTGGCGCTGCTGTTCACGGTGGCGCTGGTGGTCATCATGCTGGCCGGCTCGGTCTGGGTCATGTACCACATGAACACCAACATGATGCCCGCGCCTGATCCGGCCGCAATGAGGAACATGTGACCTCCGATGGCACGGGCCGCGCGCGTCGTCCTCATCGTCGCCACGGCCCTGGCCAGCGTGGGCTTTGCGGCGCTGTGTGCCTGGCAGGTGCAGCGCCTGGGCTGGAAGCAGGACCTCATCGCCCGCGTCGAGCAGCGCCTGACCGCCGAGCCGGTCGCGCCCCCGACCGGTGAGGTCGGCAAGACGGACGAGTACCGACGCCTGCGCCTGCAAGGCCGCTTCGAGCCCGGCTCGGTGCTGGTGCAGGCCAACACGGAGCTGGGTGGCGGCTACTGGATGCTGGCGCCG
This sequence comes from Roseateles sp., assembly GCA_036401055.1. Lineage (GTDB taxonomy): Bacteria > Pseudomonadota > Gammaproteobacteria > Burkholderiales > Burkholderiaceae_C > Pelomonas. Next base: position 20,306 of record DASWWC010000102.1, on the reverse strand, counting down.
CTGCGCCTGGATGACGGCCGCGCCGTGCTCGTCAACCGCGGTTTCGTGCCGCCTGCGCAGCGCGGCATCGAATCACCTGCCGGCTCCATCGAGCTGACCGGCCTGCTGCGCCTGACCGAACCTCATGGCGGTCCGCTGCGTGCCAACGACCCGGCAGCCGGCCGCTGGTTCTCGCGCGATGTGGCCGGCATTGCCGCGCAGCTGAAAGTCCCCGGCCCCGTGGCGCCGTTCTTCGTCGACGAGGCTGCCGACCCTGCCCAGCCGCAGCGCTGGCCGCGCCCCGGGCTGACGGTCGTGCGCTTCGCCAACAATCACGCCGTCTACGCCGTCACCTGGGTCGCGCTGGCGGTCATGGCGGCCGCTGCCGCCGGCTGGTTGTGGCGCGAGGAACGCCGCCGTCCCGGACCATAGCCTTGACCGAACTCCACGCCCTTTCAGCACCCTCCGCCGAAGCCCCCGAGCGCCGCGCCGGCCAGGCCAACCTGCGCCAGCTCATCGAGCTGCGCTGGCTGGCCGTGGGCGGCCAGCTGGCCACGGTGCTGGTGGTGCACCTGGGCCTGGCCATCACTTTGCCGCTGGTGGAGATGCTCAGCCTGCTGGGCGTGCTGGTCGTGTTCAACCTGTTCAGCCTGTGGCGCAACCGGCTCGCCAGCCCGGTGTCGCAGCTGGAGCTGTGCATCGCGCTGCTGGTGGACGTGGGCGTGCTGACCGGCCAGCTCTACCTGGCCGGCGGCAGCGACAACCCCTTCATCTACCTCTACCTGCTGCAGGTCGCGGTCGCCTCGGTGCTGCTGCGGCCCGCCTACCTATGGGCCATCGTGCTGAGCACGGTCACCGGTTTCGTGCTGCTGGCGCAGTGGCACCGCCCGCTGCAGCTGGACCCCACCGAGCCCACCACGCTGTCGCCCAACTACCTGGGCGGGCTGCTGCTGTGCTTTTTGCTGAACGTGGGCCTGCTGGCCGTGTTCATCGTGCGCATCAACCGCAACCTGCGCCAGCGCGACGCCGAGCTGGCCGCCGCGCAGCAGCGCGCCGCCGAGCAGATGCACATCGTGCGCATGGGCCTGCTGGCCAGCGGCGCCGCGCACGAGCTGGGCACGCCGCTGGCCACACTCAGCGTCATCCTCGGCGACTGGGCCCACATGGCGCCGTTCGCGGCCGAGCCGGAGCTGCGCGAGGAGATCGAGGAGATGCAGCGCCAGATCCTGCGCTGCAAGGCCATCGTGACCGGCATCCTGATGTCGGCCGGCGAGATGCGCGGCGAGGCGCCGCGGCTGACCATGCTGCAGGCCTTCATCGACGGCCTGGCCGAGCACTGGCGCGCCGCGCATCCGGGCGCCGTACTGACCTTGCAGAGCGAAGGCCTGCCCGACGTGCAGATCATCTCGGACAGCGCGCTGCAGCAGGTCGTCGCCAACCTGCTGGACAACGCCGCCGAGGCTGCGCCGGGTCAGCCGCTGGCGCTGCGGGCGGCCTGCCCGGGCGGCGAGACGCTGTCCTTGAGCGTGCAGGACCGCGGCCCCGGCTTCGACGCCGATCAGCTCGCCCACTTCGGCGAGCCCTACCAGAGCAGCAAGGGCCAGCATGGCCGCGGCATGGGGCTGTTCCTGTCGGTCAACGTGGCCCGCACGCTGGGTGGCCGGCTGGAAGCGCGCAACCGGGAGGAAGGGGGCGCCGCCGTCACCCTGACGCTGCCCCTGGCTTCACTGCTGCCACGAGAATCCCGCACTGATGCCTGAAGAAGACCGCCTGCTGCTCATCGTCGAGGACGACGACAGCTTCGCCCGCACGCTGACCCGCTCCTTCGAGCGTCGCGGCTGGCGCGTCGTGCGCGCCACCGGCCTGGACGACATGAAGGCCTTGCTCGACGGCCTGCCCGACGACGAGGAACTGGGCCATGCCGTGGTGGATCTGAAGCTGGCCGGCGGCGCGTCGGGCCTGAGCTGCGTGCAGCACCTGCACGGATGGGATCCCGAGGTGCTCATCGTCGTGCTGACTGGCTATGCGTCCATCGCCACCGCCGTCGAGGCCATCAAGCTGGGCGCCTGCCACTACCTGGCCAAGCCGGCCAACACCGACGACATCGAGGCCGCGTTCGCGCGCCGGCAGGGCGATGCGGACGTGGAGGTCACCGAGCGCCAGACGGCGTCCATCAAGACGCTGGAGTGGGAGCGCATCCACGAGGTGCTGGCCGAGACCGGCTTCAACATCAGCGAGACCGCGCGGCGGCTGGGCATGCACCGGCGCACGCTGGCGCGCAAGCTGGAGAAGCAGCGGATCAAGTGATCAGCCGCTCCCTGAGCGCGTCGCGCAGCTCCGCCCAGCTGTAGCTGGCCTGCGCGGCCAGCAGGCCGGCCTGGCCGAACACCGGCGTCAGGCCGTAGCGCTGCAAGGCCGCGGGCAGGTCCGTGCGGCCGCTGATGGCCTCGGCCAGCCACTCGCCGGCCGCCGTCGTTGGCGCCACGCCATGGCCGCCGAAGGCCTGCGCGAACCACAGCCCCGGCGACAGCTGGCCGATCTGCGGCATCTTGTGCCGCGCATAGCTCATGAGCCCGCCCCAGGCGTGTTCGATGCGCACCGTGGCCAGCTGCGGATAGACCCTGAGCAGGTCCGCCTGCAGCATCTGCGCGATGCGCGCCGGGTCGCGCTCCTGGATGGAGATGCGACCGCCCCACAGCAACCGGTCGTCGTTCAGCCTGCGGTAGTAGTCGAAAGCGAAACGGTTGTCGTAGAGCGCCGCGGGGCTGCGTATCGGTTGCAGCGACTCCGGCAGCGGCTCGGTGGCGATGACATAGGTCGCTACGGCCAAGCGCGCCCCGGTCAGCGCCGGCAGCATGGCCTTCAGGTAGGCGCCGCCGGCCACGACGACCTGGTCGGCGCGGAGGGTGGCGCCGTGCCCGGTGCGCAGCACAAATCCTCCGCCGGGATGCCGGTCCATCGCCATCACGGCGCTGTGCTCATGCACGCCGCCGCCGGCCTGCTCGATGACGCGAGCCAGGCCCAGCGCATACTTAAGCGGGTGGAAATGGAAGGCGTCGCGCTCCAGCAGGGCGCCGCCGTAGCGATCGGTGTCCAGCCACCGGCGCACCTGCGCAGGCTCGACCTCGTCCCACACCACGCGGAAGTGCTCGTGCAGCCAGCGGGCCTGCTCGCGCAGCTGCCGTTCGGCCCGCGCGCTGTGGCGGAACCAGTTCAGCAGCAGAGCTCCGCCTTCCACCTTGTCGCAATCAATGGCATGGGCCTCGATGCGCGAACGGATCAGCGCGACGGCCTCGCGGCTGCGGGCGTACAGCTCGCGTGCCGGCGCCAGGCCCAGGTCGCTGACCAGGTCCGTCGCGTCGCGGCTGTAGCCGCCAAACACGAAGCCGCCGTTGCGCCCCGAGGCGCCGTGACCGATGGTCTGCGCCTCCAGCACCGCTACGCGGGCAATGCCACGCTCCTGCAGCCCGCGCGCCGCGGCCAGCCCGGCGAAGCCGCCGCCCAGCACGGCCACCTCCACGGTGTTGCTATCGCCGGCCAGTGGCGCGAAGCTCAGGCTGGGTGCTGTGGCGGCGTAGTAGGTCTGCGCGTGCATGCGCGGCCATCCTAGCCGCGCGGGGGCGCTCTCAAAGCGTGGCGAGCAGCCTGTAGGAATGCCTGCGTGCGCCATGGTCGTGCACCGCGCACGCCACGATGAATTCGTCGGCCTGCGTGCGCTCCATGGTTTCTGCCAGGCCCGCGCGCACCGTCTCGGGTGAGCCGATGACGGCCTCGCTCAGCATGCGCTGGACCTGCATCTTCTCGGCGGGCGACCACAGCGCCTCCATGCTCGCCACCGGCGGCGGCAGCTTGCCCCGCTGGCCGCGCACCATGCCCAGAAAGCGCTGTTGCGCCGACGTGAACAGGAACTTCGCTTCCTCGTCGGTGGGTGCCACGACCACGTTCAAGCCGACCATCGCATGCGGCTTCGGATGTCGAGCGCTGGGCTTGTACGTCGCGCGGTAGATCTGCAGCGCTTGCATCAACATCTCCGGCGCGAAGTGCGAGGCGAACGCGAACGGCAGGCCCAGGTAGGCCGCCAGCTGCGCGCTGTACAGGCTGGACCCCAGCAGCCAGATCGGCACCTCGGTGCCCTGGCCCGGCACGGCACGCACGACGGCACCGGGTGCTTCGGCCGCGAGGTAGCCTTGCAGCTCCAGCACGTCGTTCGGGAAGGAGTCTTCGCCCGCACTCTCCAGGCTGCGGCGCAGCGCGCGCATCGTGGGCCGGTCGGTGCCGGGGGCGCGGCCCAGGCCCAGGTCGATGCGGCCCGGGAACAGTTCGGCCAGCGTGCCGAACTGCTCGGCGATGGTCAGCGGCGCATGGTTGGGCAGCATGATGCCGCCGGCCCCGACGCGGATGCGCCTGGACGCCGCCGCCAACTGGCCGATCAGCACGGCCGTGGCCGAGCTGGCCACGCCTTCCATGTTGTGGTGCTCGGCCACCCAGTAGCGCTGGTAGCCGAGCTCGTCGGCCAGCTTGACCAGGTCGAGGCTGTTCAGCAGCGCTTCGCGGGTGGTGGCGCCTTCGACGACGGGCGCGAGATCGAGGATGGAGAGCGGGGGCAGGGCAGGCATGCGGGCATCTTGCCGGCTGGCGCTTGACCCCGTCAGCCCGGGGACTTGCGCAACTGTGCTTTGAGCCAGGGGCCAAGTCGGGCCTCATAGGCGGCAGCGTCGAAGGCATGCAGGTCGACATGGGCTGCGCCTTGCGCGGCCCACAGCGACTTGGGCTCGCGCGCGGCAGCGAACAGTCGTTCGGTCTCGACCCAGCGCGTGTGCAGGTCCTTCGTGCCCGACGCCACCAGCAGGGGTGCGTGCACGTGGGCCACCGCGGCCAACGGGCGCAGGTCATCGGTGCTCAGGCCCAGCCGCAGCGGTAGCTGCACGAGCAACAGTGGCGCCAGCGCCTGGCTCGCGATGGAGCCCAGTCGCATGGCCAGCCGGTCCTGCACGGCGTCGTTGATGGTGGGGTAGACCGACTCCAACACCAGCGCGTCCAGCTCCGGCTGGCGGCGAGCGAACAGCAGCGAGGCGCCGCCCAGCGACACGCCGATGGCGCCGACTTTCTCTGCCGGCAGCCGCGTTCGCAGCCAGGCCAGCGCGGCCTCGGTCGCCAGCGCCTCTTGGCGGCCGAAGCTGATGCGATCACCACCGCTTTCGCCATGGGCGGGCAGGTCGATCAACAGGCTGGCGATGCCCTCACGCTGCAGCCAGCGGGCACGCGCCAGCATCTGCAGCCGGTTGCCGCGCACGCCGTGCAGCGGCAGCACCGCGCCTTCGCCGGAGCGGCCGGGCAGGAACCAGCCAGCGATAGTCAGCCCGTTGCCGTCCTTCAACGTCACGACTTCGGTGCCCAGCCCTGGCGGCGGAGCGCCTATGGCCTGACGCACCGGCCGGGTCAGCACTTCGCCGGCCACCAGGCTGAGGCTGGCGATGACGACCACGAACGCTGCGAGGGCCAGGGCGAGGCGCTTCATGCCAGCGTGAGCGCGTGTTGCAGTGCGGCGGCGTTGCCGGCGCAGAGCTGGCGGAACGTGGGGCTGATGCGTGCGTCAGCTGCGGCCGCCTGCCAGAAGCCCAGCGCCTGCGGCGCCACCTGTTGCCAGCGCGCGCGCTCGGCGGGCATGGGCAGGGCCGGCGCCAGCGGCGGCGACAAGACCTCGCCGCCAGGCAGTGGCGCATAGCGCATGGGCAGTTGGTCGTAGCTGGGGGCCAGGCTGAAGGCCTGGTCACTGCAAAAGAAGCCGAGGTTGCCGCCATGCATATCGCTGTTGCCGATCAATTGACCGAACAGCTGGCGTGCCGCCACGCGCTCGGCGTCCGCGGTGCTGAGGCGCCCCTGCGCGGCCAGCGCACGGGCTACGGTGGCCCAGTCGTCACCCGTCTTGCCGACGAGGCCGGCGTTGACGCTCTCCAGGCTGACGACGCCGCGGCGGCCGTGTGCGCCGATGCGGTCGAAGCGCTCGCTTTCCAGGAAGTGGCGTCCGCCGTGCACCAGCAGTCGCGTGCGCGCCGCCTGCTCGCCGAGCGCCTGCGCTGCCAGGTGTTCGCAGACCAGCAGGTCGCGCCAGCGCTGCACGGTGGCCGAATCGTCGGCGCCGCTGAACTTGACGACGCAATGGGGTGTGACCATGCCGGCCAGCTCGCGTGCGGCCGTGAACTTGGGGAACTCGCCGCCGGCCGACGAGCCCGGCAGAGCGCCTTCCATGGCTTGCGCGGCCAGCTCGGCGTAGGCCGCTGGCAGCTCGTCCGGGCCCAACGGGGCGGGCGTGGCCAGCCGGGCGTCCAGCAGCCGGCGCAGCGCGGCATCGCCCACCAGCAGCTCGCCCGGCAGGTCGTCGCCGAAAGCGGCCAGGCCCAGCAACAGCATGTCGTCGTCCCACAACCGCGGATCGGCCGGCAGGCTCAGCCCGGACGCATGCCGGCGGGCAAAGGCCCGGCCCAGGAATCCCTGGGGGCGCAGGTCGTAGAGCGGGTAGGGCAGGCCGGCGTACCAGCCATCACGGGCCTCGTCGGGCGCGGGCCAGGCGGGGGCTTCTGCGTCGAAGTGGCAGCCCTGCGGCCAGACGGGGCGCAGCAGGCCGACGGATTGGGGGCGCCCGTCGGCATCGATGCGATAGAGGGGCGCTTCGATGCGCTGACCACGGATATCGCGCCGCCAGGCCACGCGCCGGCGCCGTGTCTGCCCGGCGCCCACCACGGCTTCGGCGGCCGCAGCCACCAGGCGCTGGGCGGTCTTGGTGGAGCAATCCAGGGCCGCGGCGATGTCCGTCAGCCCCAAGGGGCCGCGCAGGCGCAGCAGGCGTTCGAGGCTGGGGAGGTCGGCGGACATTGGTTCAGGAGTTTTGTCCCGAATTTTGTCCTGAATCTATTCTGAAAATCAAATATAAAACAATGACTTGAGTTTGTTAAAGCGCTACTTGTGTCCAGAATTTAAGGATCAATCTTCGCCGCCAGCGTGGGAATCACGGCCTGGCCTCGGTGGCGGGGCGCAGGTCCAGCACCGCCCGCGCGCTCAGCGCGCTGACGGTCACGCTGCGGTCACCGGGCACGGCGAAGCACTGGCCGGGCTCCAGCACGATGTCGCGTACATCGTGGTCCAGCGTGATCCACAGCGTGCCCTCGACGCTGCACAGGTGGGCGGCGCGTGCCCGGGACAGGTGCGAGGTCTGGCCGCGTTGCAGCAGCAGCCGGGTGGCGGGGGTGTGGCTCGTCATCATTCACTCCGTGCATGCCAAATCAGGCCGGCATGCGGGGCGAATGGTGCTTGCCGTCGAGAGCCGTGACAAACGATGATTCGGAAGGGTTCACATTCCTTCAGATCATGTCAGGCAAGCCGCTGGACCGCCTCCCGCCGCTGCAACTGCTGGCCTCGTTCGAGGCCGCGGCGCGGCATTTAAGCTTCACGCGGGCGGCCGAGGAGCGCTTCGTCACGCAGTCGGCCATGAGCCGGCAGATGCGTGCGCTGGAGGAGGAACTGGGCGTCACGCTGTTCGAGCGCCGCCACCGCGCGCTGGTGCTGACCGCGGACGGCCAGCGGCTGTACGCGGCCTGCGCCACGGCGCTGAACACGCTGCGCGTGGCCGTGCGCACGGTGCGCGAGCCGCACCAGCGCCAGGTGCTGGCGCTGACGACGACGCCGGGCTTTGCGTCGCTGTGGCTGATCCCGCGGCTGACCGCGTTCACCCGCGCCCATCCGGGCATCGACGTGCGGCTGGACGCCGGCCTCAACAACCGCAACCTCGCCAGCGAGGGCTTCGACCTGGCCATCCGCTACAGCCCGGTGGGCGCGGGCCAGGGGCGGCAGCTGTTTGCCGAGTCCATGGTGCCGGTCTGCAGCCCGCGGCTGGTGGGCGAGCTGGGCCTGCCGCTGCGCGAGCCCGCCGACCTGGCCCGCCACACGCTGCTGCACCTGGCCATGGACGGCGACAGCGCCGGCATGCCGGCCGAATGGGAGGCCTGGCTGGGCGCCTGGGGCCTGGCCGACCTGCGGCCGGCGGCGCGGCTGAGCTTTTCCAGCTACACCGAGGCCATCGCCGCCGCGGTGGCGGGCCAGGGCGTGGCGCTGGGGCGCCGGCCGTTGGTGGACGCGCTGCTGGCCAGCGGCCAACTGGTCACGCCCTTCGACGCCGGCATCGCGTCGGCGCGGGCCTATCGCCTCATCGTGGACCCGGCGGCCAAGGCGCGGCCGGCGGTGAAGGCCTTCGAGCGCTGGCTGCTGCAGGAGTGCTCGGCGAGTGCTTAGCCGGCCAACCCGGCGTACACGTGCTGGACGTCGTCGTTGTCGTCCATCGCGGCCAGGAAGCTTTCCACCTCCTCCAGCTGCTCGGCGCTGAGGCTGGACGCGGCAACGGGGTTCTTGGGCCGGTAGCCCAGCTTGGCGCTCAGCACCGTGAAGCCGTGGGCCGGGAGGGCGCGGCTGACCAGGTCCAGGTCGGTCGGGTCGGTCAGGAAGACGGTGACGCCGTCCTCGTCGGCCGGAAGCAGGTCTTGCGCGCCGGCCTCGATGGCGGCCGTGTCGGCATCGGCGCCGGGCGCTGCGGCTTCGGCCTCGATGAGGCCCACATGGTCGAAGTCCCAGCTCACCGAGCCCGGCGTGCCCTGCTGGCCCTTGCGGAACAGCACGCGCATGTCCGACGCGGCACGGTTGGTGTTGTCGGTCAGCACTTCCACCATCACCGGCACGCGGTGCGGCGCAAAGCCCTCGTAGATGACCTGCTCGAAGTGCACGGTCTCGCCCGTCAGGCCGGCTCCCTTCTTGATGGCGCGGTCCAGCGTGTCCTTGGGCATGGACACCTTGCGCGCCGCCTCGACGGCCATGCGCAGCTTGGCGTTGTCCTTGGGGTCAGCGCCGCCGCGCGCGGCCAGCATGATGTCCTTGGCCAGCTTGCCGAACAGCTTGCCCTTGGCATTGGCGGCGATGTCTTTGTGCTTGGCTTTCCATTGCGCGCCCATGGGGTGTCCTGTCGTTGTCTTGGTGGATGGAGCCGGCCGCTTGGCGCGCTCGGCAGGGGCGCTACTTTACGAGGTCACGACGCGTGGCCTGCGGACGAAGAACGACAGCCGCTGCCGGGCGGCGAACCCGCCAGCCCGCTCAACCCCCACCCAAGGCCTTGAACAAGCCCGCCTGCCGCTGCCACTGCTGCGCCCGCAGCTGGATGCGGGTCTGCTCGGCGTCCAGGCGCGCGCTGCGCACCTGCAGCCAGTCGGCGCGCGCAATGGCGCCGGCCTCGTAGCGCAGCGTGGCCAGGCGTTCGTTCTCGACGGCCTCGCGCAGGCGGCTGGCGTTGGCGGCCAGTTGCTGGTGGGCGCGCTCGGCCTCGATGCGCTGGGTCTCGATGTCGGCCAGCGCCTTGTGCAAGGTGTCGCGCAGCGTCAGCGCGGCGCTGTCCAGCTCGGTGCGGGCACTGTCGCGCTGCAGAGCCAGGCGCTGCCAGTCGATCATGGGCACGACGAGGTTGGCGCCCAGCGAGGCCAACGGCTGCGACAGCCAGTCGCGCGACTGCGCACCGCCGGTGCTGATGCCGCCGGAGAAGCTCAGGCGCGGATAGCGCTCGGCCTCGCTGACGCGCAGCCGCGCCAGCGCGGCGTCCACGCCGAGGCGGTCGCGCTGCACGTCGGGCCGGCGGGCCAGCACCTCGGCGGGCTCGGCCAGGCGCCACTGCGGGGGCTCGCCGGCGGGCAGCGCGGCGTCGGGGGCGGGGCCGGGCAGGGGCTCGTCCAGCAGCAGGGCCAGGCGCTGGCGCTGCAGCAGCGTGTCGGCGGCCAGGTCGGACAGGCGGTTCTCGGCGGCCTGCACGGTGGCGGCGATCTTGTCGAGCTCGATGGGCAGCAGCTTGCCCTCGCGCACGCGCAGGCGCACCAGTTCCAGCGTCTCGCGGGTCAGCGCGAGCTGGGCCTGCGCCAGCGGCTGCCGGGCGCGCAGCGAGGCGAGCGTCCAGTAGGCATCGGCCACCTGGGCGCGAACGGACAGCCGCGCGGCCTCGATGTCGGTGCGCGCGGCTTCGGCGTTGGCGCGCTGCGCGGCGCGGTTCTGCGCCAGGCGGTCCCACAGGTCCAGCTCGTAGCCGACGCCGACATTGGCGCCGTAGCTGCGCGTGACGCCGGTGGACGTCGTCACCGGGATGGTCACGCCGCCGACGTCGACGTTGCGCGTGCTGCTCTGCGTCTCGATCGGGCGGCTGGCGTTCGTCGACAGGCTGGCGTTGGGCATCCAGCGCAGCGCTCCCTGGTCGGCCAGCAACTGGGCGCGCTTCCAGCGCTGGGCGGCCAGCGCGATGTCGCGGCTGGCCTCCAGTGCGCGGGCCTGCAGCGCGACCAACGTGGGGTCCAGCAGGCCGGCCCAGTCGGGGGCCGCGTCGCCGCCGGCGAGGCTCCAGGTGGTGGGTGTCGCGACCTCGGGGGGCTGGGCCGTGGGGCCCAGGGCGCAGCCGGCCAGCAGGGCCGCCAAGGCGAGAGCAGTCAGTTGCGTTTTCATCGTCACTCCCTTGCCAGCGCATCCACCGGGCTCAGTGCCGCCGCGCGGCGTGCCGGCAGCGTGCCGAACACCAGGCCCACGCCGCTGGACACCGCGAAGGCCACGCCCAGCGCCGCCCAGCTGACGACCACCTCGACGTGCTTCTGCACCGCGTTCAGCCCCTGCGCGGCCAGCCAACTCAGGGCCACGCCCACCAGCCCGCCCAGGCAGCACAGCACCACGGCCTCGATGAGGAACTGCAGCCGCACATCGCCCTGGCGCGCGCCGACCGCCATGCGGATGCCGATCTCACGGGTGCGCTCGGACACCGACACCAGCATGATGTTCATGACGCCCACGCCGCCCACCAGCAGCGAGATGGCGGCCACGCCGGCGAACACCGCGGCCATCGCGCTGGTGATGCTCTGGAACTTACGGAACTCCTCTTCGGCGTTGAAGCTGCTGAAGTCCTCGCGGCCGTGCAGGGCCTTCAGGCGGTGGATGATGTGCTCGCGCACCTGCTGTGGCGGCACGCGGGTGTCCAGGTGCACGTCGAAGCTCCAGACGTCGGCACGGGGCTCCAGCTTGCGCGCGAAGGTACTGCTGGGCACGTAGATCTGGCTCATGCCGCCGCTGAAGCTGATCGCGCCGCCGTCGGTGGCGGCGACGCCGATGACGGTAAAGGGCAGAGGGGTGGACGTCGGTGCCGGCATCTGCCCGGTCGCGCCGCCGCCCAGCTGCAGCAGCACGACCTGGCCCAGCGGCGACTGACCCTTCTTGAACAGCGCGTCGCGCGCCTTCTCGTCCACCACCACCACCTGGCTGTGGGCGTCGAAGTCCATCGCAGCGAAGTAGCGGCCCTGCTGGACCTTCAGCTTGCGGGCCTTCAGCGTGTTGGCGTCGGCGGCGACGGCCTGCACGCTCGCATCGCGCGAGCGGTGATGGGCCGTCAGCTGCATCTGCCGGTTGGGCGTGATGCTGCGAACGCCGTCCAGTGCGCGCAGCGAGTCCAGCTCGTTGGGCCGGAAGGGCTTGGCCTGCACCCCCGGTGGCAGCGACGGGTTGCCGGCCCAGACCGGGATGCGGCCGGACATCATGCTGGCGACGTCGTTCTCGATGGACGCCCGCGCCGCCGTCGTCAGCGCGACGATGCTGACCACCGAGGCGATGCCGATGCTGATGCCCAGCATGGACAGCGCCGTGCGCAGCCGGTTGCCCCTCAGCGCCAGCAGCGCGGTGGCCACGGCCTCGCGCCACTGCACCTGCATGCGGCGCAGCCAGCCGCCTTCCCGGACCGGCGGCGCGTCGCTGGGCAGCTCGGTGGGCGGCACATGGCCCGCGGGCGTGCCGTTGTCGGCGACGACCTTGCCGTCCTTCAGCTCGATGACGCGGCGCGCATTCCCCGCGACGGCGGCGTCGTGCGTGACCAGGATGATGGTGTGGCCGCGCTCGTTGAGCTCCTTCAACAGCCGCAGCATCTCGGCGCCCGAGGCGGAGTCCAGCGCGCCGGTGGGCTCGTCGGCCAGGATGATCTGGCCGCCGTTCATCAGCGCCCGCGCGATGGACACGCGCTGCTGCTGGCCGCCGGACAGCTCGTTGGGCCGGTGGTGCAGCCGCTCGCCCAGGCCCAGGCGCTGCAGCAGCGCGCGGGCGCGCTCGCTGCGCGGCCCGACGCCCACGCCCGCGTAGACGGCCGGCAGCGCCGCGTTGGCGCGCGCGTCCAGGTGGGGCAGCAGGTGGTAGCGCTGGAAGATGAAGCCGAAGCGCTCGCGCCGCAGCGCGGCCAGTTGGTCGGGGCCCAGCGTGCTGGCGTCGGTACCGCCGATGAGGAACTGGCCGCGGGTGGGGTTGTCCAGGCAGCCCAGCACGTTCATCAGCGTGCTCTTGCCCGAGCCCGACTGGCCCATGATGGCGACGAACTCGCCCGCCTCGATGGCCAGGCTCACGCCGTCCAGCGCGGGCACGTCGATCTCGCCCAGCTGGTAGTGCCGGGCGACGTCCTTCAGCTCGATCAGCGGCATGTCAAGACGAGGCTGCGCTGGCCGCGGCGTCCGCGTTGCTGGGCGGCGCCAGCAGTACCTTCTCGCCGGTCTTCACGCCATCCAGCACTTGCACGCGGGCGCCGTCCTGCAGGCCCACCTTGACCTGGCGCGGCGTCTGCTTGTCGGCGGCGTCCAGCACCTGCACGGTGAAGCGGCCGTCCTTGCCGCGCTCGCCCAGGGCCACGATGGGCATGGCGGGCACCTGCTTGACGGCGCCGGTCTCGATGTCCACCTGCACCGTCATGTCACTGAACAGCGCGCGGTCGCGGTTGTCCACGTCGAACAGCACGTTGTAGAACACCGCGTTGCCGGCGCGTTCGGGCACGGGCTGGATGACGCGCAGCTTGCCTTCATAACGCTTGCCCTCGCCGGACAGCGTCGAGAAGCGTGCCGTCTGGCCGATACGTATGGACTGGATGTCCGCCTCGGGCACCTTGGCGCGCACGGTGATGGTGTCCAGGTCGGCCAGCGTCAGCATGACGGGCGTGACCTGCACGGCGATGACGGTCTGGCCGGCCTGCACCGGCAGGTTGACGACGGTGCCGTCCATGGGCGCCGTGATGCGGGTGTAGGACAGGCGCAGCCGGCGGTTCTCCAGGTCGGCCTCGAAGCGCGCGACGGTGGCGGCCTGGCCGCGCAGCGCGGCCTCGATCTTGGCGAGGTCGGTCTCGGCCTTCTCGGCCTCCATCGCGGCGGTGGCCTGGCCGCCCAGCAGCCGGCGCTGGCGCGCGACCTCGCGGCGGGCGGCCTCGGCGTCCACCTTGCTGCTGTCCAGCTGCGCACGGGCCTGGGCCAGCGCGGCCTCGGCCTGGGTCACGTCGCTGCGCGCCAGTTCAGGGTCAAGGCTGACCAGCAGTTCGCCCTTCTTGACCTGCTGGCCCAGTTGCACGTGCAGGGTTTGGATCTGGCCGCTGACCTGGGCACCCACGTCCACCTTGGTCTTGGCCTGCAACACGCCGGCGGCCTGCACGGTCTGCGTGATGTCGGCCAGCGCGACGACGCCGCTGGGTGGCGGCGGGGGCGGGGGCGGCTGGTGAGTGACCCGCCAGGCGACGCCCGCGGCCACGAGCACGGCGACGACGATCAGGCGCGTGCGCCAGCGTTTCAGGAATGCCTTCATGTCCCTCCCAGGGTTCCGGAGTCTGCGCCCCGGCATGGGAGCTAGCGTATCAGTCGCACGGCAGCAGGCCGTGTGACGAGCCATCGTCTCGCGTGAATGTCGGCTAAGCGAAAGTCACGTAGTGCCAGTCTGGCCTGGCCGGCGCTCAACGGCTGTGCGAGGTCAGCCGCGCCAGCGGCGACGCCGCGCTGACGCCCGGCGCTACGGTGGCTGCACCCCGCACGGGCTTGCCGCCCTCGGCATCGTCCACCTCGCCGGCGGCCAGCGCGGCGATGCTGCCCGGGCTGCGGCGCATCGCCACGCCGACGGCCAGGATGTCGATGACCAGCAGGTGCAGGATGCGGCTGACCATGGGCAGGTGGGTCTCGATGTCCTCGACGTGGTCGACGATCAGCGTCACGTCGGCCTTCTTGGCCAGCGGGCTCTGGCTGGCCGTGATGGCCACCACCTTGGCGCCGCGTTCCTGCGCCTTCTCGACGACGGCCAGCAGCTCCGGCAGCCGCCCGCCGCTGCTAATGACGACGGCCACATCGCCCTCGCGCAGCACATCGGCCGCCAGCAGCTGCAGGCGCGGGTCGGTGTAGGCGCCGCAGGGCATGCCGAAGCGCAGGAACTTGAACTGCGCATCCTGTGCGACCACGCTGTAGTGGCCCAGCGCGAAGAACTCGATGCGGTCTGCGGCCAGCAGCATCTCGGTGGCGTGGTCGATGGTGTCGCGGTTCAGGTGGCTGCGCACCTGCAGGATGGCGCTGGCCGTGTTGCCCAGCACCTTGGCGCCCAGCTCCAGCATGGAGTCGTTGGTGTTGACCTGCGTATGCGTGACCGGCACGGTGCCGGTCAGGCCCGAGGCCAGGCGCAGTTTGAAGTCCGACAGGCCTTCGCAGCCGAGGGACCGGCAGAAGCGGATCACGGTCGGCTGGCTGACGCCGGCGGCGCGGGCGATCTCGGCGATGGGGTCGTTCAGCACCGAGCGCGGCTGGGCCAGCACCAGATCGGCCACGCGCAGCTCGGCCGGCGACAGCTCGCTGCGCGCGCGCCGGATCTGGCCCAGGATGGCCGAACCGGGCGAGGCCTGCAGGTGGCGCAGCTGGTTTTCAAGAATCGCCGAGGCGCCCTTGAAGGTCGCGTGCTCGGCGGTGATGACGAAGGTGGGGATGGCCGCCACATAGTCGTGGAAGCGGCCCTTGTCCTCGAAGCGGGCGCGGAAGGGGCTGCGGTCGAACCACTCGCCCAGGCGCGGCACGATGCCGCCGCCGATGTAGATGCCGCCCAGCGAGCCCAGTGTCACGGCCAGGTTGGCGGCGGCCGTGCCCAGCAGGCCGCAGAACACCTCCAGCGTCTCCACGCACAGCGCGTCGCCTTCGTCCAGCGCCCGCTGCGTGATGGCGGGCGCGAGCAGCGGCTCGGCGTCGACGCCGTTGCGGTCGGCCAGCGCCTTGTAGATCAGCTCCAGGCCGGGGCCGGAGATCAGGCGCTCGTAGGACACGTGGTCCAGCGTCTTCCACGCGAACTTGAGGATGTCCATTTCGCGCGCGTCGCGCGGGCCGAAGTTGACGTGGCCGCCCTCGGTGCCCAGAGCGATCCAGCCCTCGCCGGCCGGGATCAGGCCCGACACGCCCAGGCCCGTGCCGGCGCCCAGGAGGCCGATGACGCTGGGCCGCCGCGCCTGGCCGCCGCCCACCTGGCGCACGTCCACGTCGGCCAGCCGGGGCAAGGCCATGGCCAGCGCGGTGAAGTCGTTGACGACCACCAGCGTGTCCAGCCCCAGGCGCTGGCGCATCTCGTCGATGGAGAACTGCCAGTGGTAGTTGGTCATGCGCACCTGGTCGCCCTCGACGGGGTTGGCGATGGCCACCGCCGCATGGGCGATCTGCTGTGCGCCGCCGTCGGCCCACTTCAGTCCGGCCAGGTAGGCGCTGACGGCAGCATGGAAGTCGGCGTGGTCCGCGCAGCGCAGCGACACCATCTGCGTGAATTCGCCCGGGCCCAGTTCCAGTGCAAAACGGGCATAGGTGCCGCCAATATCGGCGAGCAATCGGGGGCTGTCGAAACGGGGCATGGGCGAAAACCTGGCAATACCGGCGGTGGCGGGGACGGGCGGATTATTCAGCAGGCCGCGCCCAGGTCTGTCGCGGCAACTGGGGCGGGTTGATCCTGTAGCTTCACTACACGTCGGTCGGGCTGCATTTTCCCAGGAGGGCGGCGCCAAAGAGGGGTTGTGGTACGACCTTCTGGCGACGATTTCGATCCTGGGGCGGGTCTGTATTGTGAAAAACATGTAGTTTTGCTACCGTCCGCGCCGACCGAAATTTCAAGCTATTTGCCCCGTGCCAGCCCAATTCCGAAAGTCGAATCTCCGCACCCCGTTCTTTTTCCCGCAAGAGGTGTCGGCATGAGCGCCCCGTATCCCTGGCTGGTGGCCGACGTCGGCGGCACCAATGCCCGCTTCGGTACCGTCTCCGGGCCGGGTGCCGAGGTGGAGGACGTGCGCGTGCTGCCGGTGGCTGGCCATGCCGGCCCGGCGGCGGCGGTGCGGGCCTATCTGGAAGGCCAGGCGCCTGGCGCTGAGCGGCCGCAGAGCGCCGCCTTTGCGCTGGCCACGCCGGTGCAGGGTGACCGCATCGCGCTGACCAATGGCGCGTGGGACTTCTCCCGCTCCGGCACGCAGGCCGAACTGGGCCTGAAGACCTTCCTGTGTCTGAACGACTTCGAGGCGCAGGCGTTGTCGCTGCCGCGGCTGAAGTCGCACCAACTGCGCGCTTGGGGTGATGCGCCGGCCCCGCTGGGTGAGGCGCCGGTCGGCACCATCCTGGCCGTCGTCGGCCCGGGTACGGGTCTGGGCGTGGGCGGTGTCATCCGTGCGCCGGGCCTGTGGCTGACGCTGCCAGGCGAGGGCGGGCACGCGACGCTGGCGCCGGGTGATGACTTCGAAAGTGCCGTGCTGGCCGCCGCGCGCCGCGAGTTCCCGCATGTGTCGGCCGAGCGCTTCCTGTCGGGCATCGGCCTGCCGGTGCTGTGCCGCTCGGTGGCGACCGCACTGGGGCAGGGCGAAGACGTGGCCGCACTGCCGGCCGACCAGATTGTTGCCCGCGGCCTGTCGGGTGAGTCACCCGCCTGCGTGCGCACGCTGGAGTTGTTCTGCGGCCTGCTGGGCAGCTTCTGCGGCAACGTGGCGCTGACGCTGGGCTCGCGCGGCGGCGTCTTCATCGGCGGTGGCATCGTGCCGCGGCTGGGCGACTACTTCTTCAAGTCGCAGTTCCGCGCCCGCTTCGAGGCCAAGGGCCGTCTGCACACCTTTGTCGACGGCATCCCCACCCTCCTCATCACCGACACGCTCGCGGCCCTCTCCGGCGCCGCGCTGGCGCTGGAGCAGGCAGACGCCTGACGCGCGGCGGCGGGGCCCTCCCGCCGGATCTTTTGACGCGACGCCGGGCCGGCGTCGCCGCCCCCTCCCTCATCCGCTTTCCCGTTGACCCGTTGTGATGGGTCAGCGGCGCAGCCTTGCGAGCCTGGTCTTGTAGGCTGATTTCTACTTTGTAGTAGAGCTACAAATGTATGCATGAGGTGCAAATTTATGATCAATGGCGCCACATGTTTTGGTGATGAAAAGCTTTGCATCCCTAGTTTTTGCTGCAAAAGAAGCGATTTCTGCAGGTTTCACAGGGTTAACGCACGAAGTCTGAAAATGTAGTTTTGATACAAACATGGTCGGCAGAAGATGATTTGCCCGGGTGGTGCGAGCTGCAGCCGTGTCGCAGGGGTGGGTCGACCAACCATGACCAGAGGAGACTTCCATGACCAGTGATTCCAAGGGGTGCCATATGGCGCTCGCCGCATCTTTCCGCATCAGCCCGGTCGCCTTGGGCTGCGTGCTGTTCATCGTGACCGCTGGTGCCTCGGCCCAGCAGCAGCCTCAGCAACTTGAAACGGTGACCGTCACCGGTATCCGCAAGGGCATCGAGGACGCGATCTCGGTGAAGCGCAATGCGACGTCCGTCGTCGAGTCCATCTCGGCCGAGGACATTGGCAAGCTGCCGGACATCAGCATCGCCGAGTCCATCTCGCGCCTGCCAGGCCTGGCGGCCCAGCGCGTCAACGGCCAGGCGCAGCAGATCAGCATCCGCGGCACCGCGCCTGACCTGTCATCCGCTCTGCTGAACGGCCGCGAACAGGTCAGCACCAGCGGCGACCGCTACGTCGAGTACGACCAGTACCCGGCGGAGTTAATCGGCGCCGTGACCGTCTACAAGACCAGCGACGCGGCGCTGGTAGGGCAGGGGCTGGCCGGCACGGTCAACCTGCAGACGGTGAAGCCGCTGAACTTCGGCAAGCGCACGCTGGCCTTCAACGTGCGCGGCGAGCGCAACTCCAATGGCTCGCTGGACGACGGCGCGCCGGCCAATGGCAACCGTGTCAGTGCCTCCTACATCGACCAGTTCGCCAACAAGACCATCGGGGTCGCGCTGGGCTTCGCGCACAGCGACCGGCCGAACAGCCGCTATCGCGCCGAGGTGTGGAACTGGGTGACCCCGGGCAGCATGGCAGGTGCCGGCGTGGCCAATGCGACGGCGCGCTACCCGGATGGCTTCACGGGCATGTTCTACACGGGGCGCGAGAAGCGCGACGGGGTGATGGGCGTGGTGGAGTTCCGCCCCAGCAGCACGTTCTCGTCGACGCTGGACGCCTATCGTTCCAAGTTCAAGTACGAAGAGACCCGCAGCGGCATGGAGATCCCGTTGCAGTCCTGGTCGGGCGCGGTTTTCAACTCGACCACGATCACCAACGGCCTGGCGCTGGCCGGTTCGCTGCAGGCGACGCCGGTGGTGCGCAACAACCGCCTGAGCCGCAGCGACACGCTGACCGCCGTGGGCTGGAACAACAAGTGGACGCTGGACGCGTGGACGGCGGTGTTCGACCTGAGCCGCTCGACCGCCGATCACGATCAGACGCTGATCGAGCTGAACTCCAGCCGCGGGGCGGACACCATCACCTACAACTTCGCCGGCCCGGTGCCGACGATGACGTTTGCCAACCGCTACGACAGCAACGCCACGGTGCTCCCGGGCGGCCCTTTTGGCAGCGGCTACGTCAACGTGCCACGGTTCCGCGACAAGCTGGAGTCGGCGCGGCTGGACTTCTCGCGCGAGTTCGACGGCGCGATCTCCGGCGTGGATTTCGGCGTGAACTTCTCGCGCCGCGAGAAGGCCCGCCAGCACCTGGAGACGGGGCTGAATGCGGTGTCGACATCGTTCGCAGCCGCTGACCTGCTGGCGCCGACCGACCTGTCCCGCGTCGGCATGCCCGCCATCCTGGCCTGGGACATCGACAAGGTGCTGGCCCACAACTTCGGGCCCTACACACCGGCCGTGCTGAATCCCTGGGGCGCCACCAAGAACTGGGCGATCAAGGAGGACGTGATCACCGGGTTTGCGAAGCTGAACCTGGACACGACCTGGCTGGGCCGTCCGCTGCGCGGCAATGTGGGCCTGCAGGTGATCAACACCGACCAAAGTTCCACGTCCAACACGCTGCTGCAATGGCCGCTGGCGGGCCTGGTGCCGGTGGAGGATGGCAAGAAGTACACCGACGTGCTGCCCAGCCTGAACCTGGCCTGGTCGCTGGCGGACCAGCAGCAGCTGCGCTTCGGCATCGGCCGCACGATCGCGCGGCCGCGGCTGGATGAGCTGAACGCGTCCTTCCAGGTCGGCCTGTCGGCCGGCAACACCGGCGTGCCCAGCGGCAGCGGCGGCAACCCGCGCCTGGACCCGTGGAAGGCCGACTATGTGGACCTGTCCTGGGAGAAGTATTTCGGCAACAAGGGCTATGTGGCGGTGGCGGGCTTCTACAAGAAGCTGAAGTCCTACATCTACAGCGTCAGCTCGCCGTACGACTTCAAGAACTACCCGCTGACCGGCACGGCGCCGGACGGCACGCCCATCCAGCCCAGCACGACGCTGGGCACCATCACCCGGCCGGAGAACGGCGAGGGTGGCTGGCTGCGCGGGTTGGAGATGTCGGTGTCGCTGCCGCTGGACATGCTCAGCAACTCGCTGAGCGGCTTCGGCGTGCAGGCCAATCTGGCGCTGACGGGCAGTTCCATCACCGTCCGGGACAACGGCTTCCCCGATCAGGCGCTGCCGCTGCCGGGCCTGTCCCGCAACGTGCTGAACCTGACGGCCTACTACGAGGCGCATGGCTACTCCGCCCGGGTCAGTCGCCGCAGCCGCGCCAGCTTCCTCAGCGCGGTGGGTGGCATCGGTGGCAACACGGACCGGACCTTCATCAAGGCCGACTCCGTGGTGGACCTGCAGCTGGGCTACGAGTTCCAGCAAGGTTTTGCCAAAGGCCTGTCGCTGCTGCTGCAGGTCAACAACCTGACCGACACACCGTACCAGACCTATGGCTCCACGGAAGACCGCTTCCGCGTCTGGGAGAAGTACGGCCGCCAGACGCTGCTGGGCCTGAGCTACAAGCTCTGAGCCGGGCGCGCGACGCGTGGCTCCAACCCGGCTCCGGCCGGGTTTTTGTTGTGTGCGCTCAGCATGAGCGCACTCTTGCGGGTGCAAGTCCCGCCGTAAGTTGATCGCGACGAACGAAGCGAAGCGCAACTGCATGAGGGTGACCGAGTGTGGGGAGGAAGCGCGGAGCGAAGCTGCGAGCCGATGGAC
>DASWWC010000101.1:0-3693 GCA_036401055.1 Roseateles sp. | reverse complement strand
GAATATCGGTGATGAGAGCCCAGCGCATGGGCGACAGCTTGCCACGAAGCGCTGACGCCGGGCGGACAGGGGCGTTCAGGGGGCCACGAGATCGGGGCGGATGCGTGCCAGCGCGTCGCGAAGCTGGCGCGCCGCGGCGGGGTCGCGCGGGGCCAGGGCTTGCGCGATGCGGCGCAGCGGCTCGGCGGCGGGCCGGAAGTCGGGGCTCTGGGTCAGCACGGCCAGCAGAGGTATGCCGACGCGGGCCAGCATGACGGTGGGGTCGGCGCTGGGCTGGGTGCGTCGGCCGAGGTCCAGGTAGCTGCGGCGGGCCAGGGCGTAGGCATTCACGCGCCGGGCCAGTCCTGGCGTGGCGACCAGGGCCGTTGCGTCGACGCTGACGAGGCCCAGCAGGGTCAGCAGGCGGTCGCGCGGCGCGGATTCTGGGGCGTAGGTGATGCGCGGCGCGCGGTAGGCCACCCAGGGGCGGTCGTCGGTGTTGAGCGGTTCGCCGGCCGCAAAGCGCTGCAGGGAACGCGGGTCGGCGATGAGGCTGCCCAGCACGGCGAGGTCGTCGTCAAGGCCGAAGCGCGCGGCCAGCTCGGGAAGTGGTCTGGGCTGGAATTGCGTACTGCCGGCGCGGCCGATGAGGCCGATGGTGGGGGTGTCCAGGCTGTTGCTGGCCAGCACGGCGACGCCATCGGGGAAGGCCTGCAGGAAGCTGGCCGTGATGCTGCGCAGCGTGCCCAGGTCCAACTGATGCAGGGGCAGCCACTGGCAGAACAGGCCCTGCGGCGCCAGACGCTCGCGTACGGCGCGGAAATGCTCAACGGTGTAGAGGGCCCCCGAGCCGCTGCGGGCGGGGTGGAAGTTGTCGGAGACGACGACGTCGTAGCGCTTCCCGGCAGTGCGCACGTAGCGACGGGCGTCGCCCGCGAGCAGCCGCGGCGCCGGTCCGTCGCCGAGATCAGCCAGCGCGGGCCGGAACAGCGCCGAAGTCTGGATGACCTCGGGCAGCAGCTCGACCGCATCCACTTGCAAGCCCGGCATCCGGGCGGCCACGCCAGCGGTGAGGCCCGCGCCCAAGCCTAGGAAGAGCGCCTGCCTGGGTTCGCCATGCAGCAACAGCGGCAGCAGGGCCTGGCGCCCGTCGACCAGGAGGCTGGCGCTGCTGCCCTCCTGCTGGCGATTGTTGATGCGAAGGCGTGCGACGCCGGCCGCGTCTTCGACGACGCTGACCGCGGCCATCGCGCCTTCGCGGTAGCTGAGCAAGCGGCCACCTTCGGGCAGGTCGATGAAGGCCAGCGGGGGCGCGAACAGCGCCAGCACCGCCGTGGCGCCTGCGGGCAGCCACCAAGGCCGGCTGCGCCAGGCTGGCACCAGCAGCAGGTAGCCGGCCGCGACGACGAGCAGTGCGAGCTTTGGTCCCAGGACGGGCGCCAGCGTGACGCCGAACAGCGGTGCGGCCGCCATCGCGCCCAGGGTGTTGACGCCCAGCGCGCGGCTGAAAGTGATGCCGGCCGCGGCGGCGTCTGCGCTGAGCTGGCAGAAAAGGGCGCCCATCAGCAGCGTCGGCAGCGCGAACACGGTGACGGCCAGCAGCGCCTCGGTGGCCAGCGCGGCGGCCAGCGTCTGCGGCTGAAGCCACGCCTTCAGCGCCTCCGCGCTCCACAGCGCGGCCATGCCCACCAGAACGCTCCAGGCCAGGGCCTGCAGCAGGCGGGGCGTGCCGCATCGCCGCGGCCAGCGCGCGTAGGCGGCGGCGCCCAACGCGCTGCCGGCCAGGTAGACGGCCAACAGCAGCGCGAAGGTGTAGACCGTGTCCTCAGCGACCTGGCTGAGTACGCGAACGGCCAGCACTTCATAGGCGATGCCCAGCAGCCCCGTCAGCGCGAGCAGGGCCAGGGGCCGGTTCGACGTGCGTGGGCCCAGGGGCGGCACGGGCCGGGCCTGCAGCGCCAGGCCGGCCAGCGCCGCACAGCCGAGGTTGAGGGCCACGCACAGGCCGGCGCTGCGTGTCAGGCCCCAGTCCGGGATCAGCCAGAAGGCCGTGGCCAGCACGCCTGCGACGGCGCCCAGCGTGTTGGCCGCGTACAGCGGCGCCAGCCGCGTCGTGCCAAGGCGGGCCATGGCCGGCAGCAGCAGCAGGAAGCTGGCGCCGAAGGCGATGCTCCAGTGCCGCAGCGGCGTGGCCTCGGCCCCGATGAGGTCCAGGGCCCCTCCGCTGACGGTGGGCATGGCGAGTATCAACAGTGCCCCCCAGGCCCCGATCAGCGCTTCGCAACCGGCGTACCAGCGCAGCGGTGCGTTGCTGGCCTCGATGCGGCGTCCCAGCAGCATCGAGCCCAGAGACAGCCCGCCGAAGAACGCCGCGACGACGGCCAGCACGGCGGCCGACTCATGGCCGAGGACGAGGCCGAACTGCTGAGTCCAGACGATCTGGTAGCCGAGGCCGGCGAAGCCGGATGCGGCCATCAGCAGCAGCGCGAGGCCGCTCAAGCGTTGAAGCTGAGCGTGTAGCCCCAGCTCTCCAGGCGCGTCGGGATCGCGTTGAAGGCCAGGCTGATGCGGCGCGCGCCGGCATTGGGCGGCACGGCGTGCATCAGGTAGCTGGGGAAGAGCATGAGGTCGCCTGGGCGGGGCAAGGGACTGACCCACTTCTCGGCGTTGTAGGGGCCAGTCACCACGCCGGCATGGTCGTTCTTCAGCGCGAAGTCAAGGCCGCCAGGCGACTTCATGAAGACCGTGCGCGCCGAGTCGTCCGTTTCGGTCAGGTAGACCACGCCGGAGGCGAAGCTGTTGGCGTGGTTGTGCATGGCCTGGCGACCGCCGGTGTCCAGCACGTTGACCCACATCTCCTTGATGGCCCAACCCAAGTTTTCGCCGAAGAGCAGGCGACCGAACTCGACGACCTTGGGCGTGATGAGGGCGGCGGCCTGCACCAGCAGCGGGCTGTCCGAGGGCTGCAGCATGCGGGTGTGGGCCAGCGCATCGGAGCTGTTGTTGGGCTGCAGCGCGCGGGTGCTGAAGTGGTCGACCAGGGCATGGACGAGCGCCGGTGGCAGCACGCCGGTAGAGCGCTGCAGCGGTACCGGGAACAGCCCGATGACTTCGTCCGTCATGCCAGCACCGCCGTGATGCGCAGCCAGGACCAGTATGCTGCGATGCTGCCGATCATGTAGAGCAACGCCGTGCGCATCCGCCTCGCGGCCGGCCAGCGGCTGGCGAGGCGCCACAGGCACCAGCATGCGCCCACCGTCATCAGTTGGCCGATCTCGACGCCGACGTTGAAGGTCAGCAGCGCGACGAGCAGGTGGTTCTCGGGCAGGCCAATCTCCTGCAGCGCGCCAGCGAAGCCGAGGCCGTGCACGAGGCCAAACAGGAACGCGACGAGCGCCGGCCAGCGTCGCGCGGCCGTGTTGCGCTGGTGCAGCGCCTCGCCAGCCACCAGAACGATGGACAGCGCGATGGTCGCTTCCACCGGTGCGGCGCGCAGTGTCAGCCAGCCGAGCGCGCTGCTGGCCAGCGTCAGGCTGTGCGCGGCGGTGAAGGCGGTGATCGTCAGCACGAGCTGGCGGTTGAAGCCGACGAGGAAGAGCAGGCCGACGACGAAGAGCAGGTGGTCGATGCCCCCGAGGATGTGCTCGACACCCAGGAGGGTGTAGGCGCTGGCGATCTCGCCCATGCCGCGCGGGTCGTCGGCCGCGCCGTAGA
>DASWWC010000100.1:0-17264 GCA_036401055.1 Roseateles sp. | reverse complement strand
GCAGCCGCCGAAGCCGCGCGACAGGCCGAGCAGGCACGACTGGACGCCGAGCGCCTGGCCCGCGAGCAGGCCGAGCGCGAGGCCGCCGCGGCAGCAGCCGCCGTCGCCACCCGCGAGCTGCGCGCCGACGAGACCCTGGTGCTGGTGGCCGACGACTCCAAGATCGTGCGCGTCAAGCTGAGCCGGCTGCTGGCCGCGCAGCGCTATCGCGTCGCACTGGCCGAGAGCGGCGAGCAGGCGCTGGAGCTGATGGCGGCCGAGCGCCCGCACGTGCTGATCACCGACGTCGAGATGCCCGGCATCGACGGCTTCGAGCTGACGCGCCAGGTGCGCGCCGCGCCCGCCACGGCGGCACTGCCGGTGCTGATGATCACGTCCTCCGACGACAAGCAGGACCAGGCCCGGGCCGCCGGCGTGACCCAGCTGCTGGGCAAGCCGTTCTCGGAGGAGGCGCTGATCGCCGCCATCGAGCGCGCACGGCTGGCGGTGCGCGTGCCGGCCTGAGGGCTCATCCGCCCAGCTGAGCCAGCATGGCATCCTCGGTGGCGCGGTCCCAGGCCAGCGGGTAGAGGCTGCGGGCCCGGGCCAGCAGCTCCGGCCGCCCGCCCCACAGCGCGATCTGGCCGCGCACGGTCGCGAGGTCGAAGCTCATCAGCACGGCCGGCGCCCCCACCCGCGGGTTGTGCCGCGCCGTCGTGCAGGGCAGCCAGCCCAGCAGGCGCCGGTAGAAGGCCACGTGGCGCGGATGGACCTCGATGACGCGGCGCTCGCCCTGCGCGCGCCGGTGCGCGTGCAGGTAGGCAAAGTGAAAGAGCTGGGCCAGAAGGCGCCGCGCATCGCCGGCCTGATGGTCCAGCGCCAGGCTGCCGAACTCGCACAGCCTGACACCCGCCGCACGCCAGGGCGCCAGCTCGGCGCCGAACACCAGATCGGCGTTCAGCCCGCCGGGGCCGTCGAAGCGCACGGTCAGCGTGCCGACCACCCGCTCGCCGTCGTGCGCGGTGCAGACCACGTCGCCGTCCTCGTGGCGGCTGCTGTAGCGCTCGCCCTTCACGGCCAGGCCGCGCTCGGTGTAGCGGCGCTGCACCAGCCGCAGGGCCGCGCCGTCGAGGGCGCCGAAGTCGCTGGCCAGCGCCAGCGGTGCGCGACTGCGCGCCGAGATGATGGGGACCATGGGGCAAGCCTTGCGGCCCACCCGGGCCGCCGATGAGCGCACTGTCGTGCGAGCGCGTTTCAGGCTGGCTTCGGCCGCCGTTGCGACGGGTTGCGTTTGTTTCAGCGCCTCCGCTACGCTGCGCGCCCGTGCGCCGCTATGGGCGCCGACGACACCGCAACGAAAGACCCCGATGTCCGGTGGCAACTGGAAAGAGATGTTCAACGCCGGCTGCGAGGGCGACCTCGCGCTGGTGGAGTACCACGTCAAGGCCGGCGTGGACGTCAACTACGCCCACCCCGAGTTCCTGTCAACGCCGCTGGTGGCGGCCATCCTGGCGGGGCAGCAGGAGGTGGCGCTGTACCTGCTGGAGCACGGCGCCAACCCGGGCCTGCCGTCGGAGTTCGACGGCGTCACGCCCATGCAGGCCGCGCGGCAGGCAGGGCTGGCCGCCGTCGAGGCGCGACTGCACGGCCTGGGTATCCCGCTGCCCCCCGAGCCCGAGCCAAGGCCGGGCTGGCTGCGCCGGCTGTTGGGCCGCTAGCTGCGAACGCGGGCCACCGGGGCGACGGCTGCGGCGCGCTTGCGGCAGCTCAAGGCCCCGCCGCTTGACCTTGCCATGATGTCAAGGCTGACGATGACGCCATCATCCCGGACTGGACCCGCCATGAGCACCGCCAACCCCGCTTCCACCCTCCACGAAACGACGCTGCAGGTCAGCGGCATGAGCTGCGCGTCCTGCGTGCGCCGTGTCGAGAAGGCCTTGCAGGCCGTGCCCGGCGTGCAGGCCGCCAGCGTCAACCTCGCCACCGAGAAGGCCTCGGTGCAGGCGCTGCCCAACGTACCCGCTGCGGCATTGACCGCCGCGCTGGACCGCGCCGGCTATCCGGCCAGCGTCGTCGAGCGCAACGCCCCGCCGCCGCCTGCGGCCGAACCCACCGGCCTGCCCGCCTGGTGGCCGGTGGCCGCCGGCGCGGTGCTGACGCTGCCCTTGATGCTGCCCATGCTGGTCGGCCTGGCGCTGCCCGGCTGGCTGCAGTGGCTGCTGGCCACGCCCGTACAGTTCGTGCTCGGCGCGCGCTTTTACCGCGCCGGCTGGCATGCGCTGCGCGCCGGCAGCGGCAACATGGACCTGCTGGTGGCGCTGGGCACGTCGGCCGCCTACGGGCTGTCGGTCTACCTGCTGCTGCGGCACCCGGGCCACGCCCACCTGTACTTCGAGGCCTCGGCCGCCGTCATCACGCTGGTGCTGCTGGGCAAGTGGCTGGAGCAGCGCGCCAAGCGCCAGACGACCGACGCCATCCGCGCGCTGAACGCGCTGCGGCCCACCACCGCCCGCGTGCTGCGCGGCGAGGCCGAGGTGGAGCTGCCGTTGGCCGACGTGCGCGTGGGCGACCTCGTCAGCGTGCGCCCCGGCGACCGCATCCCGGTGGACGGCGAGATCGTGTCGGGCAGCAGCCATGTGGACGAGTCGCTGATCACCGGCGAGAGCCTGCCCGTGGCCAAGGCGCCGGGCGGGCGGGTGACGGGCGGCGCCATCAACGCCGAGGGCGCGCTGACCGTGCGCACCACGGCCATCGGCGCCGAGACGACGCTGGCGCGCATCATCCGGCTCGTCGAATCGGCGCAGGCCGCCAAGGCGCCCATCCAGCGCATCGTGGACCGCGTCAGCGCGGTGTTCGTGCCGGTGGTGCTGCTCATCGCCGCCATCACCTTCGCCGGCTGGTGGTGGCATGCGGGTGACGTGGAGCAGGCACTGGTCAACGCCGTGGCCGTGCTGGTCATCGCCTGCCCCTGCGCGCTGGGCCTGGCCACGCCGACCACGCTGATGGCTGGCACCGGCGTGGCGGCGCGCCAGGGCATCCTCATCAAGGACGCCGAGGCGCTGGAGCTGGCGCATGCGGTCAGCGTCGTCGCCTTCGACAAGACCGGCACGCTGACGGTGGGCCAGCCCGCCGTCGTCGCCGTGGAGCCCGCCGACGGCACGGCACGCGCCGAGGTGCTGGCACTGGCGGCCGCGCTGCAGCGCGCCAGCAGCCACCCGCTGGCGGTGGCGGTGCAGCAGCAGGCGCAGGCAGAGCAGCTGACCGTGCCGAAGGCGGACGACGCCCAGGCGCTGCCCGGCCGCGGCGTCGAAGGCCGCGTGGACGGGCAACACCTGGCCCTGGGCAGTTCGCGGCTGCTGCACGAGCGCGGCCTGGACGCCGGTCCGCTGCACGACGCGGCGCAACGGCTGGAGGCCGAAGGCCGTACCGTGTCTTGGCTGCTGGCCGAGGACCGCGTGCTGGGCCTGCTGGCCTTTGGCGACCGCGTGAAGGACACGGCCGCCGCCGCGGTGGCCGAGCTGCAGTCGCGCGGCATCCGCACCGTCATGCTGACCGGCGACAGCCGCGGCGCGGCGGCGGGCGTCGCCCGGCAGCTGGGCATCACCGACGTGCGCGCCGAGGTGCTGCCGGCCGACAAGGCCGCCACCGTGCAGCAACTGCGCGGCGAGCCGGGCGCCGTGGTCGCCTTCGTCGGCGACGGCCTCAACGACGGGCCGGCGCTGGCCGCCGCGTCGGTGGGCTTCGCGATGGCGGGCGGCGCCGACGTGGCCACCGAGGCCGCCGGCGTCACGCTGATGCGCGGCGACCCGCGCCTGGTGGCCGACGCGCTGGACATCTCGCGCCGCACGCTGGCCAAGATCCGCCAAGGCCTGTTCTGGGCGTTCGCGTACAACGTCATCGGCATCCCGCTGGCCGCGTTCGGGCTGCTGAACCCGGTCATCGCGGGCGCGGCCATGGCCTTCAGCAGCGTCAGCGTGGTGGCCAATGCGCTGACGCTGAAGCGCTGGCGCGGCACGGCGCGGGAGCTGCAGCCATGAACATCGGCGAGGCGGCCCGCGCCGCGGGCGTGTCGGCCAAGATGGCGCGGCACTACGAGAGCATCGGCCTCGTCGGCGCGCCGCCGCGCAGCGACGCGGGCTACCGCGTCTACGGAGAGCGCGAGGTGCACCTGCTGCGCTTCATCCGCCATTCGCGTGACCTGGGCTTCTCGCTGGAGCAGATCCGCGCGCTACTGGGCCTGTGGCAGGACCGCGAGCGCCCCAGCCGCGAGGTGCGCGCGCTGGCCCAGGCCCACCTGGCCGAGCTGGAGGCCAAGCTGGCCGAGCTGCAGGCGATGAAGGCCACGCTGCAGACGCTGGTGACCAGCTGCCATGGCGACGAGCGGCCCGATTGCCCCATCCTGGCGACGCTGGAAGGCGGCCCGACGTAGCCCGGACGCGCTATCGTTGGCGCATGCAACGCTTTCTCCGGCAGTCCCCCATGCGCATCGCCCTCGTCACTCTGCTGGCTCTGGCCGCCCACAGCGCCTCGGCCACGTCCTTCGCCGGTTCGTCGGCTTCGTCGGCCTCGGGCGCCGGGTCGGCCTCGTCCGGCAGCGTGTCCGACTCCTTCAAGGGTTCGTCCGGCAGCAGCAGCGGCGGGGAGCAGCGCGCCGAGGGCCGCTACCGCGTCACCGAGGTCGCGCAGGCCGACGTGGCCGGCAAGCTGCGCCTGACGCTGGCGCGCGAGGGTGCCGCGCCGGTCGAGCTGACCCTGCCCCAGCAGGCGCTGGCCGCCCGCGCCGTGAACGTGGGCGACGAAGTGCAGGCCACGCCCCAGCCCTATGGCATTGCGTTTGCGCATGCCGACACCGGCAAGGCCTTCTTCCTCGTGCTGGAAGACGCCTGGCACCGCGAGCTGGCCGCGCGCGTCGTGACGCCTTGATCCGAACGCTTGCCGCGGCCGCGCTGCTGGCGCTGGCCGCAGGCGGCGCGCAGGCGACTTCGCTGCTGCCGCGCGGCTGCGAGCGCCCGTCGGACCCCAGCGCCACGCAGCAGCACCGGCTGCTGCGCTTCACCGCCGTCGTCCGCGACGCGCTGGCCGCCTCCGGCGCGCGCGCGGCACTCATCGCACGCTCGGGCACCGACCTGTCGCGCTTCGGCCTGCGTTACTCGCACGCCGCCATTGCGCTGGCCGAAGGCCTGGACACGCCCTGGGCCGTGCGCCAGCTTTACTACGCCTGCGCCGAGGGCCGACCGCGGCTGTTCGACCAGGGTCTGGCCGGCTTCGTAGCCGGCAGCGACGACCTGGAACAGGGCTATCTCAGCGTGCTGCTGCTGCCCGACGAGGCGGCCACCGCGCTGGCCGCCGCCGCGCTGGACAAGCCGCTGGCGCTGGGCCTGCTGAACGCCCGCTACAGCGCCAACGCCTACCCGTTCAGCACCGAGTTCCAGAACTGCAACCAGTGGGTGGCCGAGCTGCTGGCCGCGTCCGTCACCGGCCTGCGCACGCGCGAGGACGCGCAGGCCTGGCTGCAGCGCGAGGGCTATGCGCCGCGGCCGGTGCCGGTGTCGGGCCTGCTGATGCTGGCGGGCCGCTTCGTGCCCTGGCTGCAGTTCAGCGACCACCCACCCGAGCAGCTTGACGCGGGCCTGGTGCAGACCAGCCTGCCCGACAGCCTGGAGCAGCTGGCGCTGCGCCTGTGGCCCACGGCGCGGCGCCTCGAGTTCTGCCACGGGCCGCAGGGCATCGTGCAGCGCGAGGGCGGCGCGGCGCTGGCGGCGGGCTGCACGCCGCAACCGGGCGACCACGTCAGCGCGCGGGACTGATCCGCCCTCGCATACCCCCTCTGGCATGGGTATCGCCGACCACCCAGCAATACTGAGGATGCGTCCCCCTGGCGCACTCAGCACAGTCCGCCCCCACAACAACGAGCTTTTCTTTTGGGGGTCGCAATGGACGATTTGCTGGAACGGGCCGTGGACAACACGGCGAGGCAGGACCTCAACGACGGCGCCGAACTGCGCGGTTCGTCCTTCGACTATCTGACGCAGCCGGGCGCCGACCTGGCCGCCAAGGCCCAGGCCTTCCACGCCTGGGCGAACAACCGCGTGGCGCACGGCGTCTTTCCCTACGCCAAGCGTCTGGGCGGCCGGCCGGGCGCCACGGCCGAACTGACGCTGCTGGACGGCCAGCGCCACGCGGGGCTGAACTTTTCGTCGCAGGAGTACTTGTCGCTGGCCCGCCACCCACGTGTGTGCGCCGCAGCGCAGGCGGCCATGGAGCGCTACGGCGTGCACAGCGCCGGCTCCACCGCGCTGGCCGGCAACGTGGAGGAAACCACCGCGCTGGAGGCCGAGCTGGGCGAGTTGCTGCGCATGCCCGAGGTGCTGCTGTTCCCGACCGGCTGGGCCGCGGGCTTCGGCGCGATCAAGGGCCTGGTGCGCGATACCGACCATGTCGTCATGGACCAGCTGGCCCACAACTGCCTGCACGAGGGCGCACGCGCGGCCACGCCCAACATCCACCTGCACCGCCACCTGGACATGGACCATGTCGAGCGACTGCTGAAGCGCGTGCGCCAGCGCGACCCGCACAACGGCATCCTGCTGGTCACCGAGGGCTGCTTCTCGATGGACGCCGACTCGCCCGACCTGAAGCGCCTGCAGGCGCTGGCGCGCGAGCACGGCGCGCTGCTGATGGTGGACGTGGCCCACGACCTGGGCTGCATGGGCCCCGGCGGCGGCGGCCAGCTGGCGCTGCAGGGCATGCTGGGCCAGGTGGACCTGGTGATGGGCTCGTTCTCCAAGACCTTCGCGTCCAACGGCGGCTTCGTCGCCAGCCACGACCGTGCGATCAAGGAGTACCTGCGCTTCTACGCGGCGCCCAACACCTTCTCCAATGCGCTGTCACCGGTGCAGGTGGCCATCGTGCGCGCCTGCGTGGGCGTGGTGCGCTCCAGCGAAGGCCAGCAGCGCCGCGACCGGCTGATGCACGCCATCCTGGGCCTGCGCAGCGCGTTGACCGAGCAGGGCATCACCGTGCTGGGCCATCCCTCGCCCATCGTGCCGGTGCTGCTGGGCAACGACGCGCTCGCCCGCGTGGCCTGCCGCGAGATGAGCCAGGCCGGCCTGCTGGCCAACCTCGTGGAGTACCCGGCCGTATCGCTGAACAGCGCGCGGCTGCGCATGCAGGTCATGGCCGACCACACGCCGGCCCTGGGCCAGACGGCGGCGCGCATCGTGGCGGATTCTCTGCAGCGCGCTCGCGAGCTGACGGGGCAGTGAGATGCCCCTCGCCCAACTCGCCCTGCTCAACGCGGGCGAGCTGGGCGGTCCCCCGAGGGGACGGCGATGCTTGCGGCATTGAGCCGCAAGCACATCGCCAGGCGGGCCGGCTTGGGGCGGCCCGGCGCTCGGCCCGAACTCGCGAATACGAACGGAGAGATCAGCCCCTGGCCGGGATCAGCAACCCACGCTGCACGGCCGGCCTCGCGAGGAAGGCCTGCAGCACGCGGTCGACCTGCTTGAAGTCGGCATAACCGACCAGCTCGCCCGCGCCGTAGAAGCCGACGATGTTGCGCACCCACGGGAAGATGGCGATGTCGGCCACGGTGTAGTCGTCGCCCATGATCCAGGTCTTGCCTTCCAGGTGCCGGTCCAGCACGCCCAGCAGCCGGCGCGACTCGGCCAGGTAGCGGTCGCGCGGGCGCTTGTCCTCGTAGTCCTTGCCGGCGAACTTGTGGAAGAAGCCGACCTGGCCAAACATCGGGCCCACGCCGCCCATCTGGAACATCAGCCACTGCAGCGTCTCGTAACGACGCGCGGGGTCTTGCGGCATCAACTGGTCGGTCTTGTCGGCCAGGTAGACGAGGATGGCGCCGCTCTCGAACAACGGCAGCGGCCGCCCGCCCGGGCCATCGGGGTCGATGATGGCGGGGATCTTGTTGTTCGGGTTCAGCGACAGGAACTCGGGGCTGAGCTGGTCGTTGGTGTCGAAGCTGACCAGGTGCGGCTCGTAGGCCAGGCCAGTCTCCTCCAGCGCGATGGACACCTTGACGCCGTTGGGCGTGGGCAGCGAGTACAGCTGCAGTACATCGGGCCGCGTGGCGGGCCATTTCTTCGTGATGGGGAAGGCGCTGAGGTCGGGCATGGCGATGGGCGTTGAAGCGAAAGCGTGGCGAATGTAGGGCCGCGGGCATTGGCCGTTCGCCAGCCAGGAGATTGGAGATGGTGCAGCGCGCCGCGTGAAAATGCCGCCATGACCTCCGCCGCCCCCACCGCCACACCGCCGTCGCGGCTCGCGCTCTACCTGCAGCTCATACGCTGGGACCGCCCCGCCGGCTGGCTGCTGCTGCTGTGGCCCACGCTGGCCGCGCTGTGGATCGCCGCGGACGGCTGGCCGGGCTGGCATCTGCTGATCGTGTTCACGCTCGGCACGGTGCTGATGCGCTCGGCCGGCTGCTGCGTCAACGACGTGGCCGACCGCGACTTCGACCGCCACGTGCAGCGCACCGCGCAGCGGCCCGTGACCACCGGTGCCGTTTCGGTCAAGGAGGCGCTGATCCTCGGTGCCCTGCTGGCGCTGGTGTCCTTCGGCCTCGTGCTGACGACCAACCCACCGGCCATCCTGCTGAGCTTCGCGGCGCTGGCCGTGGCCATCGCCTACCCGTTCGCCAAGCGCGTGCTGGCCATGCCGCAGGCCGTGCTGGGCGTGGCGTTCTCGTTCGGCATCCCGATGGCGTTCGCGGCGGCACTGGGCGGCGCGGAGTGGAACCTGCACGCCGTGCCGCTGTCGGCCTGGGCGCTGCTGGTGGCCAACCTGTTCTGGGTGCTGGCCTACGACACCGAGTACGCGATGGTGGACCGCGACGACGACCTGAAGATCGGCGTGCGCTCGTCGGCCATCGCGCTGGGCCGCTGGGACGTGTCGGGCATCATGGTCTTCTACGCCACGTTCCTGGCGATGTGGACCGGTCTAGGCCTGCGCCTGGGTCTGGGCCGCTGGTTCCTGCTGGGCATGGGTGTGGCGGCGGCGCAGGCGCTGTGGCACTTCACGCTGATCCGGCACCGCCGCCGCGCTGAGTGCTTCAAGGCCTTCCGCGCCAACCACTGGCTGGGCTTTGCGGTGTTCGCGGGCACGGTGGTGGACCTGGCCCTGCGCTGAGCCGTAGAGCGGCGTGGGCGCCGCTTGAGAAATGTCAAAGCGCGCAGTAATGCGAATTATTTACATTCGCTGTCAGCTTCTGAGACCGGCTCCCCGCCGCCCCGACATGACCTCCGAACCTGGCCGCCGCGGCTTCCTGTGCACCCTGGCAGCGCTGGGCCTCGCGCCCCACGCGCGCGCCGACACCGGCACCGCCACCACCCTCATCGGCGCCTGCTGGCGCGGCCCCAAGGCGGGCGACACCCACCACGCCGGCGTGCTGGCGGCCGACTGGGAACGCGGCACGCTCAGCATCCGCTACCAGGTGCCCCTGCCCGGGCGGCCGCACGGCCTGGTGGCCGAGGCCGGCGGCGGGTTGCTGGTGAACGGCCTGCGCCCCGGCGCCTGGCTGCTGCGTTGCGATGGCGCCGGCCAGGTGACGCAGCGGCTGGACGTGGAGAAGGAGTCCGCCACCGTCAGGCTCAGCGGCCATGTGGCGATGGGCGCAGACGTGCTCTACACGACCGAGATCGACTACCGCAACCACCAGGGCCGCATCGGCGTGCGCGACCGCGCCACGCTGAATAAGCTGGACGAGTGGGCCAGCGGCGGCATCGAGCCCCACCAGGCACTGCTGGACGAGGCCGGCCACCTGCTGGTGGCCAACGGCGGCGTGCGACGCACTTGGTCGGACCAGAAGATCGACCTCGCCCGCATGGACTCCTCGCTGGCCCGGCTCGATGGCCGGACAGGCCGCACGCTCGGCCTGTGGAAGCTCAGCGATGCGCGGCTGAGCCAGCGCCACATCGCCTGGAGCCGCCCGCCGCAGGGCGGCCGGCCGTGGCTGGGCATCGCCATGCAGGCCGAGCACAGCGACCCGGTCGCCCGCGCGACCGCGCCCATCCTGGCGGTGTTCGACGGCGAGAACCTGTCCATACCGACGCGCGACAACGACGGCCACGGCTACGCGGGCGACATCAGCGCGGCCTACAACGGCGGCTTCGCGCTGTCCAGCAACAAGGCCGGCGTGGCCAAGCTGTGGCACCCGGGCGAGCCGGACAAGCTCTCGGCCATCGTCGAGATGGAGGAGTCCTACGCGCTGGCCGACTGGCCCGGCCCGCAGCCCGGCGGCGGCGTACTGGTGGCCACGGCCTTCGGCCTGGTCCGCTGGCACATTGCCACCAAGGGCACCTTCCTGCGCTGGCCGCAGCCGATGGCGCTGGACAACCACTGGGTGCCGATGGCATGAACCTTCTCAAGCTCGTCACCACCTTCGCCGCCCTCTACCACCTGCTGGCCACCGTGGCGGCCATGATGGCCGTCTTCCATTTCGCCCGCGTTCTGCGCGGCGAGGAAGGTGGCCACCTGCTGTGGCGGCGCGTGTTCACCTGGGGCGAGACCCACCTATGGATCTCTGGCGCCGTGCTGATCGCGGCCGGCATCGCGCAGAGCAGCCTGACAGAGTACCTGGGCAACCCCAAGCTGTGGACCAAGCTCAGCCTGGTGCTGGTGTGGGCAGCGAACTCCTGGGCCATCAAGCGCACGCTGCGCACCGCCTCCGAGGCGCGCCGCAACCTGATGTTCGGCCTGTCCGCCAGCAGCCTGCTCTACGGCAGCTTCCTGGGCGTGGCCAAGCCGCTGGCCTACGGCGTGCTGCCCTTTCCGTGGTTCCTGGCCGGCTATGCGGCGACGGTGGCGCTTTGCATGCTGGGCGCGCGGCGGATTCTTGCGCCGCAAGGCATGGCTGCTTGCCGCGCCGACCATTGACTTGCGCTGGCGCGAGCTGAGCTACATTGGCCGGCCGCGGCGGCACAGACCGTCTGGCTGTCCATTCGAACAGGGAGTTCGCAAAGATGTCGTATGCACTGCGCAGTCATGCCGGCTGGGCCTTGTTGTCCTTGACGCTGCTGGCCGGTTGCGGCGGCGGCGGCGGTGGCGCCGGTGAATCCGTGTTCCGCGATGTGCCCAGCAGCGGCGGCGGCAGCAGCAGCACGGGGGCCTCGCCCGACCCGGCCGGCCCGTCCTCCAGCTTTGCGCAGCAGTGCGCCGCCAACAATACGCTGGCGGCCGCCTCCCAGCGCACGTCCACGCTGGAGACCGAGAAGAAGTGGGTGCGGGCCTATTTCGACGAGGCCTATTTGTGGCGCGACGAGGTGCCGCGCGTGGACCCCAGCGCCGCGGCCTACAGCGGCAGCGACGCCTATGCCGCGCTGGACGCCTATTTCGAGGCGCTGAAGTCGCCGCAGACCACCGACACCGGCGCGCGCCGCGACCGCTTCAGCTTCACCTACGAGACGGCCAAGTGGAAGGCCATGTCGGACAACGCCACCGAGGCCGGCTACGGCATGGAATGGAGCAGTGCCAGCACCACGCCGCCGCGCAAGCTGCGCATCGCCTACGTCGAACCCGGCACGCCGGCCGCGAATGCCGGCCTGCAGCGCGGAGACGAGCTGGTCAGCGTGGACGGCACGGATGCCGACACGCCCACCGCCGCGGGCGTGAACGTGCTGAACGAGGGCCTGTACCCCAGCACGCTCGGCGCCTCGCATGCCTTCGTGTTCCGCCGCGGCGGCGTGGAGCTGTCGCGCAGCCTGAGCAGCAGCACCATCACGAAGAACCCGGTGCCGCAGGCCCGCGTGCTGACGCTGGCCAACGGCGCGCGCGCCGGCTACCTGCTGTTCAACGACCACAACCTGCCGGCCGAACAGCTGCTGATCAACGCGGTGCGCGACTTCCGCAGCCAGAACATCAGCGAGCTGGTGCTGGACCTGCGCTACAACGGCGGCGGTTACTTGTTCATCGCCAGCGAGCTGGCCACCATGATCGCCGGCACCACGCGCACGGCCGGCCAGGCCTTCGAGACGCTGCGCTACAACGCCAGGCGCAGCGCCGAGAACGAGACCACACCGTTCTTCGCCGAGTCCTGCATCGCCGTCAACGGCCGCTGCTCCAGCGTGCAGGCACTGCCCACGCTGAACCTGAGCCGCGTCTACGTGCTGGCGCAAAAGGGCACCTGCTCGGCCAGCGAGGCCATCATCAACGGCCTGCGCGGCGTGAACGTGGACGTGGTGCTGATCGGCGGCCAGACCTGCGGCAAGCCCTATGGCTTCACGGCCAAGGACAACTGCGGCATCAGCTACTTCCCCATCGAATTCTCGGGCGTCAACGCCAAGGGCTTCGGCGACTACGCGGACGGCTTCGTGCCGGGCACGGGCGCCAGCGCCCGCTACGTGCCGGGTTGCACGGTGGCCGACGACTTCGGCCGCGCTTTGGGCGACACGCAGGAAGGCATGCTGGCCGCGGCGATGCAGCACGCGGCCACGGGCCAGTGCCCGATCGGCATGGGCACCACGACGGCCAGCGTGCGTGCGCAGAGCGGTCTTGAAGGCGCAGCGCTGCACCTGCAGCGCCACCCGGCGCGCAGCAACCGGCTGTTGCTGCCGCGCTGACGCGCTCAGTCGTCCAGGCCTCGCCCGCCCAGCAGCACTCGGGCGACGGCATCTGCCACCTGGTGGGCCGCCGCCTCCGTCGCCATGGCGCGGCCCAGCGATACCGCACCGACCAGCATGGCCAGCGCCGCCAGTGCCGCGTCGCGATGCGGCGGCTTTCCCTCTGAGGCCGGACCTTCGACGACGGTCTGGGCCACGCTGACAAGGCCGGTCTCGAAAACGACGCGGTCCTCCTCGCCCGCCCTCGCCACCTCCGGCGCCAGGCTCTGCAGGCTGCAACTCTCACCCAGCTCGCAGACACGCTTGTCCGTGAGGTAGAAGCGGACGAAGCGGTCCCACCATTCGCCCGCAAAGGTCTCCTGGAAATAGCGCACGCCCGCGTCCAGGTCCGCCAGGCCGTGTTCGACGGCGGCCCTGAACGCCTCCTGCTTGGACCCGAAATGGACGTAGAAGGCGCCCGACGTGACGCCGGCGGCCTTCGCCAGGCCATCCACACCCACGCCACCAAAGCCGCTGCGCCGGAAGCTGCGCCCCGCAGCGTCCAGGATGCGCGCCCGGGTCTGGGTCTTTTGTTCTTCTCTCGACATCGCGTTCATTTGGCTTGTGTGGTGACACACGTATTCTAGTTGACCAGATAACGATCGTTATCTACGATCACATAACGGTCGTTATTTCAACGGCCGTTCAACGCCAACTGAAGGAAATCCCATGCCCATCGCCCTCACGCTCACGCAAGGTGTCCTGCCTGCCGGCAAGGAGAAGCAAGCCATTGCCGAGCTGACCCATGCGCTGCTCGCCCACCACGGCCTGGCCGGCAACGCGGTCATGACGCCGAATGTCACGGCCCACCTGCACCTGCTGCCCAAGGGCCACACCTTCGCGGCCGGCGAGGAGGTCGAAGGCGCCTGGGTCGAGACCAAGACGCCCGCTTTCGCGCTGGCCGAGCGCCCGGTGCAGCAGGCGTTCTTCGCAGAGGCGGTCGAGATCCTGCACCGTCTCTCGGACGGCCGGCTGCCCAAGTCGCACATCTGGACGAACGGCGTGCACGCCGTCGATGGCACCTGGGGCCTCAACGGCCAGGCGCTGTCCAACGCCGAGTTGGGTCAGGCCATCGGCGCAGCATGAGCCACGCCGCCCCGCCGCAGGGCGAAGGCCGCGGGCCGCACCGGCCGAGCCGGTTGCTGCACACCATGCTGCGGGTCGGCGACCTGCAGCGGTCGTTGCGGTTCTACGTCGACTTGCTGGGCATGCGGCTGCTGCGCCGCGTCGACTATCCGGCGGGTCGCTTCACGCTGGCTTTCGTAGGCTTTGCCGACGAGAGCGAGGCCAGCGTGCTGGAGCTGACGCACAACTGGGACCAGACGCACTACGCGCCCGGCTCAGGCTTCGGCCACGTGGCGCTGGCTGTTGCCGACCTGGCCAGATGCTGCGCCGACCTGGCACGGGCCGGAGTTCAGATACCTCGCCCGCCCGGACCCATGAGCCATTTGCCGGCCGACGCGCTGGCCACCATCGAGGTCTTCGCGTTCGCCGTCGATCCAGACGGCTATCGCGTCGAACTGATCCAGCGCCATTGACACGCGACGGACGCGGCGTCAGCCCTTCTTGTTCACGCCCCCGGGGAACTTGGCCCGGATGGCGTCGCTCCAGCGCGCCAGCCCTAACGTCTCGCTGTGCGGCACGCGCGGGCTCTCCAGCAGGCCCGCGCGGATGCAGGCCTGGGCCTCGGCGATTTCACCCTCGAAGCCGTTGACGACGTGGGGCGCGTCGTGGCGCTCGGGCGGCGCCTTGCGCGTGACGAGCTCGACGACCTCCGAGCCCCAGAAGTCCACGGGGAAGCGCAGGCCCGCCTTCGTGCCTATGGCCTCGAAGGCGTTCACCGACGACGCGTCGAAACCGCAGCGGAACTGCGAGGTGATGCCGCCGGGGAAGTGCAGCGTCGCGCAGACCGACGCGTCAACACCCGTGGGCGCCAGCGTGGCGGCCACGTCGATGTGCAGCGGCTCGGGGCAGACGCCGCCGTTCATCTGCTGCAGCACCCAGCGGGTCACGGCGAGGTTGTAGATGCCGATGTCCCACAGCGAGCCGCCGGCCAGCGCCGGGTTCCAGCAGCGGTGGCTCAGGTCGGCGGGGCCGGTGAAGCAGAAGGTGGAGCTCATCGCGCGCAGCTCGCCGATGGCGCCCTCGCGCAGCAGCTTGGCCGCCAGGTCGTAGGCCGGCAGGAAGCGCGTCCACACCGCCTCCATCAGGAACACGCCTTTCTCGCGCGCCAGGTCGATCAAGGCCTGGGCCTCTTCCAGCGACGTGACCAGCGGCTTCTCGCACAGCACCGGCTTGCCCGCCAGCAACGCGGCGCGGATGTACTCGGCATGGTGGGAGTGCGGCGTCGCGATGTAGACCGCGTCCACGGACGGATCGGCCAGCAGGTCGGCCAGCGTGGTCGTCACGCGCGCGGGTTCGCCGCCCTGCTTCCACTGCTCGGCGTAGGCCTGGCCCTTGGCCGCGTCGCGTGCGAACGCGGCGGCCAAGCGGGCGCCCGGCACGGCGGCGAGCGCGCCGGCAAAGCGGTTGGCGATGCCGCCGGGGCCGATGACGCCCCAGTTGAAGGCTTGTTGTTCATGGGCCATGGCTGAGCGCTTTCACGAGGTCGGATTGGGTGAGGATGCCGACGAGCCGGGCTTGCTCGCCGACGATGGGAAGGTGGTGGTGGCCGGAGTCCGAGAACAGCGGCACCAGCTCGGCAATGGGGCGGTCGGCGCTGGCCACGCGCACCTGGCGCGTCATGATCTGGCCCACCACCTCGGGCTTGGTCGAATGCGTGGAGGGCGAGGGTTTCAGCAGCGTCTGCAGCCGGCCCGCCAGGCCGTCGCGCTGCTGGCCTTCGGCGGCGCGCATGAAGTCGGCGCGCGTGACGATGCCCACGATGCGGTCCACGCGGTCCACCACCGGCAGCGCCTTGATGCGGTGCCGCTGCAGCAGCGTCCAGGCCTCGGCCAGCGGCGTGCCGAACTCGACCGTGACGACGGGGCTGGACATGATGTCCGCGCAGCGCAACCCGCCCAGCCGGTTGCGGTAGGCCAGCAGCTCGGCCTCCTGCAGCAGCTCGGCGAGGTCGTCGCGCGGCACGTCCAGCACCTGGTTGTAGCGAGCCAGCACGGCGTCCAGCTCGGCGTCGCCGAAGCGCGGCGGCGCGACCTGGGCCCCCGTCTGCGCGGCAGGGGCCGGCACATGCTGCGCGTGCGGGTAGCGGCGGCCGGTGGCGCTGTTGTAGACCATGCCGGCCAGCACCAGCAGCAGCGAGTTCAGCGCCACCGGCACGAAGGCGAAGTGCCAGTCCAGCATGCCGGTCAACACCATCAGCAGCGCCGCGGCGCCGCCGGGCGGGTGCAGGCAGCGCAGCGCGAACATCGCGCCGATGGCCAGCGCGACGGCGCAGGCAGCCACGCCCGTGACGGGCAGCGGCAGCCAGTTCATGCAGGCGATGCCCACCAGCGCCGACACCGTGTTGCCGCCCACCACGGCCCAGGGCTGGGCCAGCGGGCTGGCCGGCACGCCGAACACCAGCACCGCGCTGGCCCCCAGCGGCGCCACCAGCCAGGCCACGCCCGGCGCACCGACGGCCAGCGTCAGCAGCCCGGCCAGCAGCACACCGAGCCCGGCGCCCAGCACGACGCGCAGGCGCTCGCGCGCATCGACCGCCAGCGGCGCGGGCCGCAGCGCGTTCAGCAGGCGCAGCGCCCGCTCGGAGAACGTGGAGGAGGTGGCAGCAGGAAGCATGTTCGGCAACCGCCCCGGGTGTTGGACCCGGGACGGGCGCCGATTGTGCGACCCGCAGCGGTACGCCGGGTTACGGCGGCCCTGGCGCCGGAATCAGGCCTTGGCCAGCAGGCTGCTCATCTGCGCCTTCAGCACCAGGGCCTGGGCACGGCGATCCTTGGTCGCGGCGCGCTGGTAGGCGGCCTCGGCCTTCTCGCGCAGCGCCACGGCGCGCTCCAGCGCCTCCTGGTAGCGCTCGATGGTGTAGGTGTTCTCGGTGCCGATGTAGACGCTGCGCGCCAGCGGCGTGTCGCCGAAGCGGGGCAGGGTCACCGCGAAGCTGCAGTCACGCACACGGCTGCCCGCACGCTGGCGGACGATGGGGCCGGAGATGCCCGACGGCAGATCGCTCTGCTTCTTGCGGCTGGGCGTGCGGCGCAGGCGCGACGGCGCCGGCA
Source organism: Roseateles sp. (assembly GCA_036401055.1). Taxonomy (GTDB): domain Bacteria; phylum Pseudomonadota; class Gammaproteobacteria; order Burkholderiales; family Burkholderiaceae_C; genus Pelomonas. The sequence continues at coordinate 499 of DASWWC010000100.1, read as the reverse complement.
TCGTCGCGATGCGCTTGAGCAGTTCCTTGGTGGCCAGCGCCAGCGCCTTCCTCGCGCCGCTGCCGTCCTGGCTATGGTCGGAGTACAGCTTGGTGCCGCCGTAGCGCAGCTGCCAGCCATGCGTGGACAGGTGGTCGATGCGCTGAATGCATTGCGGCACGACGAAGCGCTCGCCGCTGAAGATCACAACCTCACGGGTTTTCATTTGGTGCCCCCAAATCTCTGTCCTCCTGCAACGTGGCGGAGGATCTACTAACGCCCCTTTGACGTGGAGCAAGTGTAGGGCGGCTTATCCCTGGGGTGCGAATTTATGATTCATGAAAACCATTTCATGACCTAACCGTCAGGTCGTAGACAGCTAGGGAAGGTCTGCAAAACCCCCGTCCCAAACGGCGTCTGACGGCATTTGCCGGTTGATCGTTTCGTGATGTGGGTTGGCGCACAAGTCGTGACCTGATCAGGTGCTCGATGGGCTCGATTTCGAGCCTCGCAGCGCCCG
>DASWWC010000099.1:0-41856 GCA_036401055.1 Roseateles sp. | reverse complement strand
GCAGGTGGGGCGGCCCGCCCTCGCCCGCCGCGCGGAAACCGCGCTCGCCCAGCTGCAGCCGCACGCGGGCGCCCAGCTCCTGCAGCTCGATCTCGACGGTGTGGCCCTGCAGCGACTGGCGCTGGCCGGCGTCCAGGCGTGGCAGCAGCAGGCGGTCCAGCAGCAGCGCCAGCGCGGTGGACGGCGGGCGGCTGGGCAGGCGGGCGACGCGTTCACGCCAGCGAGGCGGCAACTGCGGGAGCGTGTTCATGCGGCCTCCGCCAGGCCGGGCTGACGGCGCGCGAAGCCATCCACCAGCCGCCCCGGCAACGGCAGCGCGCGCAGCTCGGCCAGCGCGTCGTCGGCATCGGTGCCGTGCGCCAGCACCGCGTCGAACAGCTCCACGACGCGCATGAAGTGCGCGCCGCACGGCGACAGCCGCAGCAGGCTCACGCCGGCCTCCTGCAGCGCCGCACCGTGGCCGATCAGGCATTGCAGCGCGGCGCTCTGCGTCTGGATGCCGTTGAGCGCGAGGAAGTCCTCGCCCTCCCCCGTCTTCAGCAGCAGGCCGTCAGCGTCGTCGCGGCAGCGGAACTGGCAGTCGTCCTTCTGCAGCCGGTGGTGGCGGGCCGTGAAGCAGCGCGCCGAGAAGGCCAGCGGCAGGCGGCCGAAGCCCCAGACCTCGGTCTGCAGCGCCGACGGCTGCGGGTTGATGCGCGCCACCGCGTCCAGCGACAGCTCCACCGGCGCGACCCAGCGGTCGGCGCCAAGCGCCGCATGCTCGCCCAGGGCGGCAAAGCTGTAGATGTTGAGATGCGGCCCCAGCGTCAGCGGCCGGCGCCGCGCACGCGACAGCACCTGCAGCGCGGCGGCGTCGCCGGCCTCGACCGGGAACTCGTCCTGCTCGCAGACGCGGCGCAGCGTGCGCAGCTCGGCCTCGCTCATGACCAAGGCCATCGTCGCCAGCCGCACGTCCTTGCCGGCAGCGCGCAGCTCGCGCGCAATGGCCAGCCAGTCGTCGAACTTGATCTCGTTGCGACGCGAGCACACCAGCTCGCCCAGCACGACGCTGCGAACAGGTGCGTCGGCCAGGTCCGCATAGAAATTCAGCAGCGCCTCGCGCGGCCACCAGTACAGCAAGGGGCCTACAGACAGCTCGGGCATGGCTTTCATCTCCAAGGGCGGTCGTAGGCGCCCAACGTGTGTTGCTGGCCTTCGGCCCAACGCGCGAGCTGGCCGTCCCAGGCCGGCTGCACGCTGTAGCGGCCACGGCCCTCGTGGGCGGCCCAGGCCGTGTCGATGGCGGCGCGCCAGACCTTGGTGACCTCGGCCACATAGGCCGGGCTGCGCTGGCGGCCCTCGATCTTGATGGCGTCCACGCCGCTGGCGATCAGCTGCGGCAGCAGCGCCAGCGTGTTGAGGCTGGTGGGCTCCTCCAGCGCGTAGTCACTGGCCAGGTCGCCCACCTCGAAGCGGCCCTTGCACAGCGTCGGGTAGCCGCGCGGCTCGCCGGGCCGGTAGTGGTCGATCAGCACGCCGCCCAGGCGTGCGCGCACGCCGTCGGCAGCCTCGTCCCAGCGCACGGCCGATGGCGGCGAGCAGACGCCGGCCGTGTTGGGCGACTGGCCCGTCGCGTAGCTGGACAGCGCGCAGCGCCCCTCCACCATCACGCACAGGCTGCCGAAGCCGAACACCTCGACCGGCACCTGGCAGTGCTTCAGCAGCTGCTGCACCTGCTGCAGCGTCAGCACGCGCGGCAGCACGGCACGCTCGATGCCGTAGCGCTCGCGGTAAAAGTTGATGGCCTCGTGGTTGGTGGCCGAGGCCTGCACCGACAGGTGCAGGCGCAGCTGCGGATGGCGCCGGCGTGCGTCGGCCAGCACGGCGATGTCGGCCACGATGAGGGCGTCGGCGCCCAGTTCGGCAGCCTGGTCCACGGCGCGCTGCCAGGGGCTGGTGTCGCGCGCGTCGGCAAAGGTGTTCAGTGCCATCAGCACCTGGCGACCACGGCGGTGTGCGAAGGCAACGCCCTCGCGCACCGCCGCGGCGTCGAAGTTCAGGCCGGCGAAGTTGCGCGCGTTGGTGGCGTCCTTCAGGCCCAGGTAGACGGCGTCGGCGCCGGCTTCGACGGCCAGCTGCAGCGCGCGCAGCGAACCGGCCGGGCAGACCAGTTGGGGCTTGCGCGGCGGCGGGGAGGATTCAGCGGACATCGGCGGCTTCAGCCCCCGCAGCGGCCACCGCCGCCACCACCACAACCGCAGCCCCCGGTGGCAGGCACCACGGCGGCCTCGCCCGCGGCCACGCGGCTGATGCGGATGCGCCAGGCGCCGGGCGCGGCCTCCAGCACGCGCCAGCTGAAGCGGTCGGCATGGCGCAGGCCGAACTGCATCAGCAGGCCGCGCGGATCGTGGTCGTTGATCAGCTCGAAGGCCTCGCCCGGCGCAAGCGCGTCGAAGCTCTGGAAGGCCAGTTGATGGCGCTCGACGGGGGCGAGCGAGCGGAAGTCGTAGAGGGGTGTGGTCATGGGTTGTCAGCCTAGGGTGGAGCGCCTCGCGGCGCCTTGAACTGGTTCAAGAACAGGGGATGCCGCTCGGGTCCAGCTCGATGAGCTGGTAGGGGCCGGTGCCGGCGTTGTCGGCGCGCGAGGCGGGCACGAAGGCCCCGACCGCGACGTCGAACACGTGGACCTCGCCGTCCTCGATGACGTAGTGCCAGCCGTGCAGCGTCAGCGCGCGCGCCTCGACCTGCTCGCGCACCATGGGGTAGTCCATCAGTCGCTCCAGCTGCAGCACGATGGCGCGCTGCTCGGTGCGGCGCATGACCTCGGGGCCGGGCTCGGCCACGGGCAGCGTGGCCTCGCGGCCCAGGTCCAGCCAGCGCGCCAGGTTCTGCGCAGCGGGCGCCACCTCGCCGTACAGCGCGCGGATGGCGCCGCAATGGCTGTGGCCGCAGACGATGATGCGGCGCACCTGCAGGTTCAGCACGGCGAACTCGATGGCAGCGGCCGTGCCGTGGAAGCCCTGGCTCTGGTCATACGGCGGCACGAAGGCGCCGACGTTTCTGACGAGAAAGAGCTCGCCCGGCCCTGCACCGGTCAGCAGGTAGGGCACCAGGCGGGAGTCCGAGCAGCCGATGAACAGCGTCAGCGGATGCTGGTCCTCGTCGACCAGGTGGCGGAACAGCGAACGCTGCTGCGGGAAGGCGTCGGTCTGGAAGCGGCGCAGGCGTTCGAGCAGTTCGTCGGGCATGGCTTGGGCCACTACTGGACCAGCGGTGACGTCGCCTGCTGGAGTTCGACGCCCTGCAGCCGGGCGTCCGCCGCCAGCGTCTGCAGGTACTGGCGCAGTTCGCTGATCTGGTGCAGCTGGCGCATGCGCTGGGCCACAGCCTCGCGCACCTGCTCGAAGGCGGGCAGCCGGCCGGGCTCGCGCGCGTCGACGGCGACGATGTGCAGGCCGAAGCGGCTGTGCACCAGCTGCGGCAGCACGCCGATCTCGCTGCGGCCGAACAGCTCGCGGGCGAACTCGGGCGCGCAGTCATCGGCGGCCAGCCAGCCCAGCTGGCCACCCTCCGCGCCGCTGGGGCAGTTGGACAGCTGCTTCGCGGCTTCGGCGAAGGCGGCCTTGTCGCTGGCGCGCAGGCGGATCAGGTGCCCTTCCGCGCGCTGGCGCAGCAGGCCCACGTCCACGCCGGGCGTGACGGCGAACAGCACATGGCGCAGCTGCAGCCGCTCGCCCTGCGCGTAGTGGCGCGCGTTGGCGTCGTAGTGGCGGCGGCAGGCGCTCTCGTCGGGCTCGGGGCCGGCCAGCTCCTGGGCGATCAGCGCCTCGATGGCCTCGCTGGCCGCCGCGCTGATCACGCCGTCGAGCGGCGCGGGGTCGTCCGCGGCGAGCAGGCTCAGGGCCATGGCGCGCTGGCGCAGCAGCTCGGTGCAGGCGCGCTGGCGCAGCGCCTCGTCGTCCAGCGCCTCGACGGCGGTGGCGATCTCGATGTCGTTGACGTAAGCCATGGCCAGCCTCACTTGTGCAGGCGGCGCGAGCGCACGACCTGATACGGGCGGAAGACGTAGAACACCGACGCCAGGCCGCTCCACACATGCACGAGGCGCGTGAACGGGAAGATCAGGAAGATCGTCATGCCCAGCACCATGTGGACCTTGTAGGGCCAGGCCAGCGCGACGAGGCCGCTGGCGTCGGGGCGCAGCGTGACGATGCGCTGCGCCCAGTCGGACAGCAGCAGCATGACCGAGCCGTCGCTGTGCGCCAGCGAGAACGGCAGCGTCACCAGGCCCAGCGTCAGCTGCAGCCACAGCACCCACAGCAGGGCCAGGTCGCTGCGGTGGCTGGTCAGCCGGATGCGGGCATCCGTCGTGCGGCGCCAGATCAGCATCGTCAGTCCGATGAAGCACAGCGTGCCCGCCACGCCGCCGGCGACGATGGCCAGCATCTGCTTGTTGGCCGCGCTGATGAAGTGCTCGTAGACGGCGTGCGGCGTCAGCATGCCCACCGTGTGACCCACCAGCAGGAACAGGATGCCGGCGTGGAACAGGTTGCTGGCCCATTTCATGCCGCGGCTGCGCAGCAGCTGGGAGCTGTCGCTCTTCCACGTGTATTGATCGCGGTCGAAGCGGGCCAGGCTGCCCAGCAGGAACACAGCCAGACAGATGTAGGGGTAGACGACGAACAGGAAGTTGTGAGCGGCGGTCATGCCTGGGCTCCCGGTTGGTGGGTGCGCTGCGGGCGCACGATGTGGATGGGTTGCGGCTGCTCGGGGCGGGACTGGCCGGCGCTGGAGCAGCCGCCGAAGGCCTCGGGCTCGGCCCAGGCCTCGTCCAGCTCCGGCTCGGGCGGGATGTCCACCGCCTCGGCCTTCTCGCCGGCCAGCTCCAGCACGGCAGCGAGTACGGCGGCATAGGGGGTCTGGCGGCGCTGCAGCGCGCTGAAGATGGCGCGGGCGATGTGGGCCGTCTCGGCCAGGAAGTCGCGCGCCTCGCGCGGCGGCTGCGTCGAGGCGTACTCCAGCACCACGGCGAGGTGGTCAGGCAGCTCGCCCGGCGCAAGCAAGAGGCCGGCCTTCTCGTAGGTCTGCTGCAGGTCGATCATGGCCGGGCCGCGATCGCGCGAGTCGCCGTGGATGTGCTCGAACAGATGCAACGCCGTGCCGCGGCCGCGGTCGAACAGGTCCACGAACTCGGCCTCGGCCGCGAACGGGTCGTCGCGCTGCAAGCGTTGCAGCAGCGCGCACAGCTCGTCGATGCGTCCGGCCGGAAGTGCGGACTCGGCCCAGAGAGCCTGCCGAAGCTCCGGCGCGGCGGCGCGGAAGGCGGCGTCCGGGTAGCGCAGCAGCGCGGCCAGCACGCGCAGCGTGTAGGTGGCGGGGATGGGTTTCTTGAACATGGTGCCGCTCTCCTCAGCCGTTCACTTTGATCGGAATCGTGCGGCGCTTGTGCGAGCCGAACAGGCTCAGCTCCGTCTCACCGTCCGAGCAGCCGTTGCCGAAGCTGAAGCCGCAGCCACCGCGCACGTCGAAGGCGTTCTCGGCGTACTCGCGGTGCGTCGTCGGGATGACGAAGCGGTCCTCGTAGTTGGCGATGGCCATCACGCGGTACATCTCCTCCACTTCGGGCGCGAGCAGGCCCACCTGATCCAGCACGGCGCGGTTCTCGATGCCGTCCACATGCTTGCCGCGCTGGTAGGCGCGCATGGCCAGCATGCGCTCCAGCGCGCGCTCCACGGGCCACACGTCGCCGGCCGTCAGCAGGTTGGCCAGGTATTGCACCGGGATGCGCAGCTGCTTCACGTCGGGCAGTTCACCCACGGCGCCGATCTGGCCGGCATTGGCCGCCGCGCTGATGGGCGACAGCGGCGGCACGTACCAGACCATGGGCAGCGTGCGGTACTCGGGGTGCAGCGGCAGCGCGACCTTCCAGTCCACGGCCATCTTGTAGACGGGGCTGTTCTTCGCCGCTTCCAGCCAGTTGTCGGGGATGCCGTCACGGCGGGCCTGGGCGATGACCTCGGGGTCGTGCGGGTCCAGGAAGAGATCGAGCTGGGCCTGGTAGAGGTCCTTGTCGTTGGGCGTGGCCGCGGCCTCGGCGATACGGTCGGCGTCGTACAGCAGCACGCCCAGATAGCGGATGCGGCCCACGCAGGTCTCGGAGCACACGGTGGGCTGGCCGGCCTCGATGCGCGGGTAGCAGAAGATGCATTTCTCCGCCTTGCCGCTCTTCCAGTTGTAGTAGATCTTCTTGTAGGGGCAGCCCGACACGCACATGCGCCAGCCGCGGCACTTGTCCTGGTCGATCAGCACGATGCCGTCTTCCTCGCGCTTGTAGATGGAGCCCGAGGGGCAGCTCGCGACGCACGCCGGGTTCAGGCAGTGCTCGCACAGCCGCGGCAGGTACATCATGAAGGTGTTCTCGAACTGGCCGTAGATGTCCTTCTGCACATCGTCGAAGTTCTTGTCCTTGCTGCGCTTGCTGAACTCGCCGCCGAGGATCTCCTCCCAGTTCGGGCCCCACTCGATCTTCTCCAGCGGCAAGCCGGTGATGAGGCTGCGCGGGCGGGCCGTGGGCGCGTGCTTCATCTCGGGGGCCGTGTGAAGGTGGTCGTAGTCGAACGTGAACGGCTCGTAGTAGTCGTCGATCTCCGGCAGGTTGGGGTTGGCGAAGATCTTCATCAGGAGCTTCCATTTGCCGCCCTGGCGCGGCTCCAGGCGGCCGTCGGACAGGCGGTGCCAGCCGCCGTTCCACTTGTCCTGGTTCTCCCACTCCTTGGGGTAGCCGATGCCCGGCTTGGTCTCGACGTTGTTGAACCAGGCGTACTCGACACCGGGGCGGCTGGTCCAGACGTTCTTGCAGGTCACCGAGCAGGTGTGGCAGCCGATGCACTTGTCCAGGTTCAGCACCATGCCGATCTGTGCGCGAATCTTCATTGCGTCCTCCTCGTTCAGCGGTTGTCGGCCAGCGCCGCGTTGGGCGTCGTGCCACGGGGCTCGTCGAGCCAGTCGACGCGGTTCATCTTGCGCACGACGACGAACTCGTCGCGGTTGGTGCCGATGGTTCCGTAGTAGTTGAAGCCGTAGCTGTACTGCGCGTAGCCGCCGATCATGTGGGTGGGCTTGGTGACGATGCGCGTCACCGAGTTGTGGATGCCGCCGCGCACGCCGGTGATCTCGCTGCCGGGCGTGTTGATGATCTTTTCCTGCGCGTGGTACATCAGCGTCATGCCGGGGTTCACGCGCTGGCTGACCACCGCGCGGGCCGCGATGGCGCCGTTCAGGTTGAACAACTCCACCCAGTCGTTGTCCTCGATGCCGGCCTTTTTCGCGTCGTCCTCGCTGAGCCAGATGACCGGCCCGCCGCGGTTCAGCGTCAGCATCAGCAGGTTGTCGCTGTAGGTGCTGTGGATGCCCCACTTCTGGTGCGGCGTGATGAAGTTCAGCGCGATCTCGGGATGGCCGTTGGGCTTGATGCCGTGCAGGCCGCTGGTCGCCTTCAGATCCACCGGCGGGCGGTAGCTGCTGAAGCCCTCGCCGAAGGCGCGCATCCACGCATGGTCCTGGTAGAACTGCTGGCGGCCGGTCAGCGTGCGCCATGGGATCAGCTCGTGCACGTTGGTGTAGCCGGCGTTGTAGGAGACCTTCTCGCTCTCCAGCCCGCTCCAGGTCGGCGAGCTGATGATCTTGCGCGGCTGGGCCTGCACGTCGCGGTAGCGGATCTTCTCGTCCTCGCGGTGCAGGGCCAGGTGCACGTGCTCGCGGCCGGTGGCCTTGCCCTGCGCCTCCCAGGCCTTCACGGCGACATGACCGTTGGTCTCGGGCGCCAGCTGCAGGATGACCTCGCAGGCGTCGATGTCGCTGACGATGCGCGCCCGGCCGGCAGCGTCCGTGCCATTCAGCTCGGCCAACTGCGCGACCTCGGTCTTGGTATCCCAACCGATGCCCTTGCCGCCGTTGCCCAGCTTGTCCATCAAGGGGCCGAGCGACGTGAAGCGCTCATAGGTGGCTGGGTAGTCACGCTCGACGACCGCGATGGTGGGCGCGGTCTTGCCGGGGATCAGCTCGCACTCGCCCTTCTTCCAATCCTGCACGCCGAAGGGCTGGGCCAGCTCGGCCGGTGTGTCGTGCATCAGGGGGCTGAGCACGACCTCCTTCTCCACGCCCAGGTGGCCCACGCACACCTCGCTGAAGGCCTTGGCGAAACCCTTGTAGATCTCCCAGTCGGAGCGTGACTGCCACACCGGGTCCACGGCCGCGGACAGCGGGTGGATGAAGGGATGCATGTCGCTGGTGTTGAGGTCGTTCTTCTCATACCAGCTGGCCGTGGGCAGCACGATGTCGCTGTACAAACAGGTCGTGCTCATGCGGAAGTCCAGCGTCACGACCAGGTCCAGCTTGCCCTGTGGCGCCTGGGCATGCCAGCGCACTTCCTTGGGCTTGGCGTCGTCGGCGCCGAGGTCCTTGCCCTGCACGCCGTTCTCGGTGCCCAGCAAATGCTTGCAGAAGTACTCGTGGCCCTTGCCGCTGGAGCCCAGCAGGTTGGAGCGCCACACGAACATGTTGCGCGGCCAGTTCTGCGGCGCGTCGGGGTCCTCGCAGCTCATCTGCAGCGAGCCGTCACGCAGGCCCTGCACGACATAGTCCTTGGGCGCCAGGCCGGCGCCGGCGGCATCCTTCACGACCTGCAGCGGGTTGGTGCGCAGCTGCGGCGCGCTGGGCAGCCAGCCCATGCGCTCGGCGCGCACGTTGCAGTCGATCATGCTGCCGCTGAACTCGGCGCGCTCGGCCTCGGTTGCCAGCGGCGACAGCACCTCGTTGACGCCCAGCTTCTCGTAGCGCCACTGATCGCTGTGCGCGTAGAAGAAGCTGGTGCTGTTCATCTGGCGCGGCGGACGCACCCAGTCGGTCGCGAAGGCCAGCGGCACCCAACCAGTCTGCGGGCGCAGCTTCTCCTGGCCCACGTAGTGCGCCCAGCCGCCGCCGCTCTGGCCGATGCAACCGCACATCATCAAGAGGTTGATGACACCGCGGTAGTTCATGTCGCAGTGGTACCAGTGGTTCATCGCCGCGCCGATGATGATCATCGACTTGCCCTGGGTCTTGTGAGCGTTCTCGGCAAACTCGCGCGCCACACGCACGATCTGCGCACGCGGCACGCCGGTGATGGCCTCCTGCCAGGCCGGCGTGTAAGGGGCGTTGTCGTCATAGCTCGCCGCACCGGAGCCGAAGCCGCGGTTGATGCCGTACTGCGCGGCCTGCAGGTCGAAGACCGTGGCCACCAGAGCGTCGCCGTCCTGCGTCTTCAGCCGTGTGGCCGGCACACGGGCGCAGTGGCTCACGCCGTCCTGCTGCGGGTTGGGCGTGAAGTGCTCGCTGGCGCTGCCGGCGAAGTACGGGAAGGCCACGTCGACGATGTCGTGCGCCTGGCCACCGTCCTCGACGAGCGACAGCTTGAGCTTGACGTCACCGCCACCCTCGGCCTCCTTGGCTTCGAGGTTCCACTTGCCGGTGTCGTCGCGCCCTTGCGCACCCCAGCGGAAGCCGATGGAGCCGTTGGGCAGCACCAGCATGCCGTCGGTATTGAAGGCCAGTGTCTTCCACTCGGGGTTGTTGCTCTGGCCCATCTGGCCTTGCAGGTCGCTGGCACGCAGGTAGCGGCCCGGCACGCGGGTCTTGCGGCCGTCGGGCAGCGTGTGCTCTTCGAGCATGACCAGCAGCGGCAGGTCGGTGTAGCGGCGCGCGTAGTCGTCGAAGTAGGGGCTGCGCTGCTTGAAGTAGAACTCGTTGAGGGCGACGTGGCCCATCGCCATCGCGAGTGCCGCGTCCGTGCCCTGCTTGGGGTGCAGCCACAGGTCGGCCAGCTTGGCGACCTCGGAGTAGTCCGGCGTCACGGCCACCGTCTTCGCGCCCTTGTAGCGCACCTCGGTGAAGAAGTGCGCGTCCGGCGTGCGCGTCTGCGGCACGTTGCTGCCCCAGGCGATGATGTAGTTGCTGTTGTACCAATCGGCCGACTCGGGCACGTCGGTCTGCTCGCCCCAGATCTGCGGGCTGCTGGGCGGCAGGTCGCAGTACCAGTCGTAGAAGCTCATGCAGACGCCGCCGATGAGGCTCAGATACCGGCTGCCCGCGGCGTAGCTGACCATGCTCATCGCCGGGATGGGCGAGAAGCCGATGATGCGGTCCGGCCCGTGCTGCTTGATGGTGTAGACGTTGGCCGCGGCGATGAGCTGGTTGACCTCGTCCCAGGTCGAGCGCACGAAGCCGCCCATGCCGCGCACCTGCTGGTAGTCGCGCCGCGCGGCCTCGTCGGCCTGGATCAGCGCCCAGGCGTCCACCGGCGTCTTCGCCACCTGCAGCGCCTCGCGCCAGCGCTTCAGCAGCCGGCCACGCACCATCGGGTACTTCACGCGGTTGGCGCTGTACAGATACCAGCTGTAGCTGGCGCCCCGGGCGCAGCCGCGCGGCTCGTGGTTGGGCAGGTCGGCGCGCGTGCGCGGGTAGTCGGTCTGCTGGGTCTCCCAGGTGACGATGCCGCCCTTCACGTAGATCTTCCACGAGCAGGAGCCGGTGCAGTTCACGCCGTGCGTGCTGCGCACGATCTTGTCGTGCGCCCAGCGGTTGCGGTAGGCGTCCTCCCAGCTGCGGTCCTCGCCGGTGGTGACGCCGTGGCCGGCGGCGAAGACTTCCTTCGGCAGCTGGAAGGCGGTCAGTCGATCCAGGAAATGGGACATCTCTTTCTCCGTTAACAGGACAGTGAGGCGTTGCGCCGGCCGTAGCACCACCAGCAGATGGCCATGCAGCTCAGGTAGAACGCCAGGAAGCAATACAGCGCGGCCTGCGGGCCGCCCGACAGCGCGATCGCGCTGCCAAAACTCTTGGGGATGAAGAAGCCGCCGTAGGCACCGACGGCCGAGCACAGCCCCAGCGCCGCGGCGCCCTGGGCCTGCGCCTCGCGCAGCGAACCGCGCCCGCTGCGGGCCTCGCGCAGAAAGCCCAGCGGCACCATGCGGAAACTGCTGCCGTTGGCAATGCCGGCGGCGACGAACAGCAGCGCGAAGCTGGCGACGAACAGTCCCGCGCCCTGCCCGCCCAGGCTGGCCAGCACGCCCACGGTGCCCAGCGCCAGCGCGCCGAAACAGGCGCCGCTGATGTGGGCGCCGCCGAAGACGTCGGCCGCCCAGCCTCCCAGCGGCCGGACCAGCGCGCCGAGCAGCGGGCCCAGCCAGGCCAGCTGCTGCGCGCCGTCCAGGCCCGGGAACTGGCTGCGCAGCAGCAGCGGGTAGGCCGCCGCAAAGCCGATGAAGCTGCCGAAGCTGCCCAGGTAGAGCCAGCTCATCAGCCAGCTGTGCGGGCGCGTGAACAACTGGGCCTGCTCGGTCATGCCGACGCCGTTGCCCGGCAGGTCGTCCATGCCGACCCAGGCCGCCAGGCTGGCCAGTGCGATCAGCGGCAGCCAGACCAGGCCGGCGTTGGCCAGGGCCGGCAGGCCCAGCCCATCGACGCCGATGACCAGCGGCACCAGCCACTGCACCAGGCCCACGCCCAGATGGCCGAAGCCCGCGGCCAGGCCCAGCGCCACGCCCTGCTCGCGCGCCGGGAAGCAGGCGCTGATGTGGGCCATGCCGCTGGCGAAGTTGGCACCGCCCAGGCCGCACAGCAGCGCCAGCGCGACCATCCATTCATAGGGTGTGGCCGGGTCCTGCACCGCCAGCGCGATGCCGCCGGTGGGCAGCAGCAGGCTGGCGGTGGACAGGACGGTCCAGCGCCGCCCGCCCACCCAGGGCACGGCGAAGCCGTAGAAGATGCGCAGCGTCGCGCCGCACAGCGCCGGCAGCGCGCTCAGCCAGAACAGCTGGTTGGTGCTGTAGCGGAAGCCCGCGGCCGGCAGATGCACGACCAGCACCGACCACAGCATCCACACCGCGAACGACAGCGCCAGCGCAGGGACGGCAAACGCCAGGTTGCGCAAGGCCACCGCACGGCCACGGCCGGCCCAGAAGTCGGGGTCTTCCGGGTTCCAGGGCAGCGGCAGGGACGGGGTCTTGCTCACGGTGCCCATGCTCCGTTGCACGGCCCGTGGCGCCCATCCATCGCCGGGCGAACCCGTGCCGCGCAGAAGAACGATGGCCCCACCCGCCGCCATCGTTCTTTGGAGCTACCCCCCGGCTTGTCCCGCGCGGCCCACGCCGCCCCTGATCAAACGGCGAAGAGCCGCTGGATGCCCGCACGCAGCCACACGGTGCCCGAGTCCTTGTGCGCGCGGCGATGCCAGAACTGATGGACCGGGATGACCGGCGCCTTCACCGGCGTCTCGACGATGCGCAGTTCGGCATAGCGGGAGCAGATGTCGGCCAGGTCCCGGGGCACCGTGGCGATCAGGTCGCTGCTCTCGATGATGGGCGGCAGGCTCATGAAGTGGGAGATCTCCAGCGCCACGTCGCGCTTGAGGCCCTGCTGCTGCAGGTACTGCTCGAACACGTGGGCCCGCCCCTCGGGCTTGACGAGCACGTGGCGCATGCCGAGGTAGGCATCCACGGTCAGCGGCTCGCTGCCGACGCCCGGGTGGTTGCGCCGCACGATGCAGACGTGGTGGTTGTCGAACAGCTTCTGGCGGAAGAACTCGGCACTGTCCAGGTCCGGGAAATAGCCCAGCGCCAGGTCCGCAGCGCCCGACGCCAGCGCCTCCGACGCCGCCAGCCGCGGGCGGGACACGACACGCAGCCGCAGCCGCGGGGCGGCCTTCGCCAGATGCTCCAGCAGCGGCGGCACGAAGTGCATCTCGCCGATGTCCGGCGTGATCAGCGTGAAGGTGCGTTCGCTGGTGGCCGGGTCGAACTCGGCGCTGTTGAGGATCTCGGTCTTCACCGTCTCGACGACGCGGCGCACATGCGGCGCCAGCGCTTGCGCGCGCAGCGTGGGCTCCATGTGGCTGCCGGTCTTGACGAACAGCGGGTCGCCGAACAGCGCGCGCAGCCGGTTCAGCGCCGCACTCATGGCGGGCTGGCTCAGGCCGATGGCCTCGCCGGCACGGGTCACGCTGCGGTGCTCCGCCATTGCGTCAAAGCTGACCAGCAGATTCAGATCGACCTTGGATATATCCATTTCGTGGATTCTAAATATCCACCCCATCATCTGGATGAATTGGGCTCGTTTTTCTAGAGTCGCCTCCCGTGCAAAGCAATGCCTCGCGCCCGTCCGGCCAAGAGGCTCACCCGGAGACGACACCCATGACGACGCTGACCCTGGCGCAGGCCAACACCCTGCTGGCCGCCGCGCTGGCCGCCGCCCGAGCGGCGGGCCATGCGGCCATGGCCGTGGTGGTGCTGGACGACGCCGGCCACCTGAAGGCCGCGCAGCGCGAGGACGGCGCCAGCATGTTTCGCATCGACATCGCGACGGGCAAGGCCTGGGGCGCGGTCGCGATGGGCGTCTCCAGCCGCGTGCTGGCCGAGCGCGCCAAGGGCAATCCGAACTTCTTCACGACGCTGGCGGACACCGCGAAGGGCCGCTTCCTGCCGCAGACCGGCGCCGTGCTCATCAAGGATGCGGCGGGCCGCCTGCTGGGTGCCGTGGGCGCGTCCGGCGGCAGCGGCGACGAGGACGAGGCCATCTGCATCGCCGGCGTGGCGGCCGCCGGCCTGATCGCCGGCTGAGCGGCCATGTCGCTTCTAGCCTGTGCTTGCCGCGGCATCGATGTGCATGCGCATGTCGTGCCCGAGCACTTCCCGGCCTACCTCGGCGCGCAGGTGCCGGCGTCATGGCCCTCCACCATCGCGGCGCCCGACCAGGGTGGCCTGTGCCATCGCCACGTGATGATCGCCGGCAAGCAGTACCGCACGGTGTCCGAGAAGTGCTGGAGCACGCCGCGCCGCCTGGCCGATCTGCCGGGCATGGGCTTGAGCCGGCAGGTGATCTCGCCGATGCCCGAGCTGCTGAGCTACTGGCTGGACGCCCGTGACGCGCAGCCGCTGCTGCGTTTTCTCAACGAGCAGACCGCCGCGATGGCGGCCGACAGCGGCGGCGTGCTGCTGGGCCTGGCCGCCGTGCCGCTGCAGGACCTGGACCTCGCCATCGCCGAGCTGAGGCATGCCGTGCAGGCGCTGGGCCTGGTGGGCGTGGAGCTGGGCAGCAACGTCAACGGCGCGCCCATCGGCGATCCGCGCTTTCTGCCGTTCTTCCAGGCCTGCGAGGCGCTGGACGTGCCGGTCTTCGTGCATGCGCTCAAGCCCACCGGCATGGACCGCCTCGTCGGCCCCGCGCCGCTGCAGCAGGTGCTGGCCTATCCCAGCGACGTGGGCCTTGCCGCCGCCTCCGTCATCACGGCCAACCTGCTGCTGGCCTGCCCGCGGCTGCGCATCGCCTTCAGCCACGGCGGCGGCACGCTGGCGATGCTGCTGCCGCGGCTGCAGCAGGGCTGGCAGGTGTTCCCGGCGCTGCGCGAGCAGGTCCTCGAATCGCCCGTCGAGCAGGCGCGCCGCCTCTTCTTCGACACGCTGGTGTTCGACGACGCGACGCTGCGCCATCTGGTCGAGCGCTTCGGCGCCAGCCAGCTGATGCTGGGCAGCGACTACCCCTTCAACTTCCATGACCGCACGCCGGCGCAGCGCGTGGAGGCCGCCGGCCTGGCCGACGCGACCGTGGCCGCGCTGCTGCATGGCAATGCCGAGCGCTTCCTCGGCCTCACTCCCAAGGTGCCTTCTTCATGAGTTCACGCTGGATCAGCGGGCTGCGCAGCGTGGCCCTGGACGTGCCCGACCTGGCGCGCGCCGAGACCTTCTACACCGAGGTCTGGCACCTCAAGGTCGCCGCGCGCACGGCCGATGCGATCTACCTGCGCGGCACCGGTGCCGACCACCACCTGCTGGCGCTGCACGCCGCCGACCGGCTGGCCATCCGCCACGTCACGCTGCGTACCCGCAGCGAAGCGGCGCTGGCCGACGTGGCCCGCGCCGCGGTCGACGCGGGCGGGCGTGTGCAGCATGCCCTGGCCCCCATCGCCGAGCCCGGCGGCGGCCTCGGACTGACCGTGCGCGACCCCGACGGCCGGCTGTTCCAGGTCGTCCACGGCGATGCCCGACACACCGACACCGCCGACGAAGCCGACAGCCCCATCCGCCTCGCGCACGCGGTGCTGAACAGCCATGCGGTGGAAGACAGCCGCGCGTGGATGGAGCGGGCGCTGGGTTTCACGCTGGCCGACCGCACACGCATCATGGCCTTCCTGAACTGCGACCGTGACCACCACACGCTGGCGCTCGGCGACGCCGACAACGACGCGCTCAACCACATCGCCTTCGTCATGCCTGATGTCGACGCCGTCATGCGCGGCGGCGGCCGCATGCGCGATGCCGGCCACGCCATCGAATGGGGCCCGGGCCGCCACGGCCCCGGCAACAACGCCTTCAACTACTTCATCGGCCCCTTCGGCGAGGTCATCGAATACACGGCTGAGGTCGAGCAGATCGACGACAGCTACCGCCCCGGCGGCCCCGCCGACTGGACCTGGCCGCCCGGCCGTGTCGACCAATGGGGCATCTCCGCCCCGCCCAGCGCCGCGCTGAAAGCCGCGCAGCGCAGCGTCTTCTTCATCCCGACCTGAGGCTCTGTCCGCCATGAAATTCACCACCTTTGTCACCGCCGACGGCCGCACCCGCCTGGGCCTCGTCGACGGCGATCACGTCATCGACCTGAACGCCGCCCAGCCGCAAGTGCCGGCCGACCTGCGCGCCGCGCTGGCGGCCGGTGTCGACCTGGCCGCCGCCGCTGCGGCCGCGCTGGCCGGCGATGCGCCGCGCCTGTCGCTGGCCAGCCTGACGCTGGCGCCGCTGGTGCCCGAGCCCGGCAAGACCATCTGCCTGGGCCTGAACTACTACGACCACGCCAAGGAAGGCGGCCGCGAGAAGCCCGAGTACCCGTGGTTCTTCTTCCGGGGCAAGAGCTCGCTGATAGCCCACGGCGCCGCCGGCCAGTTGCCCCGCGTGTCGGAGAAGTTCGACTACGAGGCCGAGCTGGCCCTCGTCATCGGCGCCACCGTGCCGCGCCACGTCAGCCAGGCCGATGCGCTGAAGTACGTGTTCGGCTACACCTGCTTCAACGACATGTCGGTGCGCGACTACCAGAAGCGCACGCCGCAGTGGACCATCGGCAAGAACTTCGACGCCACCGGCGGCTTCGGCCCGGTGCTGGTCACGGCCGACGAGCTGGCGCCCGGCGCGACCGGCCTGCGCATCCAGAGCCGGCTGAACGGCCGCGTCATGCAGGACGCGTCCACCACCGACATGATCTGGAGCGTTGCCGAGACCATCGCGCTGCTGTCCGACTGCCTGACGCTGGAGCCAGGCGACGTCATCGTCATGGGCACGCCGGCCGGCGTGGGCCAGGCACGCACGCCGCCCGTGTGGATGAAGGACGGCGACGTCATCGAGATCGACATCGAGCGCATCGGCACGCTGGTCAACACGATCCGCCGCGAGGGAGCCTGAGCGATGGCCGAGCCGCTCTACGACGTGGCCATCGTCGGCTTCGGGCCGAGCGGAGCCGTGGCCGCTGCCCTGCTGGGCCAGGCCGGCTTCAGGGTCTTCGTGGCGGACCGCGCCCACGAGGTCTATGACCGCCCGCGCGCCATTGCGCTGGACCACGAGGTGCTGCGCGTGTTCCAGCAACTCGGCGTGGTCGAGCAGATCGCCCCCTTCATCGAGCCATTCACCGACTCCTGCTATTACGGCGTCGACGGCGAGCTGATCCGCCGCATGACCATGGTGGCGCCGCCCTACCCTCAGGGCTACACGCCGTCGGTGGTGTTCACGCAGCCGCCGGTGGAAGAGGCACTGCGCCGCGCCGTCGCCGCGCGGCCGTCGGTCATCGTCAGCACCGGGCTGACGGTGCTCGGCCTGCGGCAGTCCGGCGAGCAGGTGGAGTTGCTGTGCCGCGCCGAGGACGGCGGCGAGAGCCGTGTGCGCGCGCGCTATGTGATCGGCTGTGACGGAGCGTCCAGCACCGTGCGCGAGCTGGTCGGCATCGGGCTGCAAGACCTGTCCTTCGACGAGCCCTGGCTGGTCGTCGACGTGCTCGCCAACGAGCAAGGCCTGGCCAAGCTGCCCACCACCAGCGTGCAGTACTGCGAGCCCGAGCGGCCCTGCACCTATGTGATCGGCCCGAAGAACCATCGTCGCTGGGAGATCTCGCTGAAGCCCGGCGAAGATCCCAAGGCCGTCGTCGAGGACGCGGCGACCTGGGCGCTGCTGTCGCGCTGGCTGACGCCGGCCGACGGCGAGCTGTGGCGCCAGGCGGCTTACCGCTTCCATGCGCTGGTGGCCGAGCGCTGGCGCGTCGGGCGCGTCTTCATCGCCGGCGACGCGGCCCATCAGCAGCCGCCCTTCCTCGGCCAGGGCATGTGCCAGGGCGTGCGCGACGTCGTCAACCTCGCCTGGAAGCTGGCGGCCGTGCTGCGCGGCGACGTGCAGGGCGCGGCGGCCGACAGGCTGCTGGACAGCTATGGCCTGGAACGCCGCGCCCACGTGACCGAGCTGACGACGCGGCTCAAGGGCATAGGCGCCGTCATCTGCGAGCGCGACTTCGATGCGGCGCGAGCGCGCGACCGCCAGATGCTGGCCGAGGGCGTGGCGCCCAAGCCGCGCCAGGACATGCTGCCGCGCCTGAGCACCGGCCTGCTGGACGGCAGCGCCGCGGCCGGCAGCCTGGCGCCGCAGCCGTGGCTGCAGCTGCAGGACCGGCGCATGCGCATGGACCACTGGCTGGGCTGCGGCTGGCGGTTGCTGATCGCGGCCGGCAGCGACCTGGGCGGCCCCACGCCGGCACAGGTGCGGGCGCTGAAGCTGCAGACGCTGCGGCTGGGCGACGGCGACGGCTGCGTGGCCGAGACCGAGGGCGTCATGGCGCGCTGGTTCGAGGCGCAGGGCTGCACGGCCGTGCTGCTGCGCCCCGACCACTACGTCTACGGCACGGCCGGCGACACAGCGGGCCTGCGCGCGCTGCTGGACGGCGCGGCGGCGGCGCTGCATGGTTGACAGCCTCGTGCTGTGGGCCGCGCCGGGCGCCTGCTCGCGCATCAGCCTGGTCGCCCTGCTGCATTGCGGCGAGACCTTCCGGCTGGCCGGCGTCGCGCTGCAACGCGGCGAACAGCTGCGCCCGGCCTACCTGGCGCTGAACCCCAAGGGCAAGGTGCCGCTGCTGCAAACGCCGCACGGCCCGCTCAGCGAGACGCTGGCCATCGTCTGTTGGCTGGAACAGCTGCACCCACACGCCGGACTGCTGCCCGAAGCCGCCTGGCCGCGCGCCCAGGCGCTGAGCTGGCTGGCCTTCGTCAATGCCGGCCTGCATCCGCTGCTGTACCGCGCCCGCATGCCGCAGCGCATCCACGGCGAAGCCGGGGCGCACGCCGGCGTGCGAGAGGCGGCGCTGCAGGAGCTGCGGACGCAACTCCAGGTCGCCGAGGACACCCTCGCCGACGGCCGCGAATGGCTGGTGGGGCCGCGCTGGTGCATGGCCGACGAGGCGCTGGGCTGGCTGTGGTCGCGCGCGCTGCAAAGCGGCCTGGAGCCCGGCCCCTTTCCGGCCGTCGCGGCACTGGCCACCCGGCTGGCCGCCCAGCCCACCCACCAGGAAGCGCTGCGGGCCGAAGCCGAACTCCATTGATACTCATCCCGCCATGACCACCGTTCCCCAAGCCATCGCCGCCCGGCTGGCCGAACTCGGCAGCAGCGCCGGCCTGCCGGACGTGCAGGCGCTGTACGCGCCGCTGCTCGCGCAGCAACCCACCGAGGGCGTGCTGTGCCTGACATCGCAACGCTACGGCGCGCACGAGCGCCAGGTGCTGGATGTCTACCGCCCCACGGCCGAGGGCGCCGCGCCACGCCCGCTGCTGCTGTTCTTCCATGGCGGCGGCTTCATCCGCGGCGACAAGGCGCACAAGGCCAACATCGGCTGGCACCTGGCCCGCCACGGCGTGGTGGCGGTGTTGCCCAACTACCGTCTGGCGCCCGAGCACCGCTGGCCCGCCGGGCCCGAGGACGTGGCCGCCGCCGTGGCCTGGGCGCGCGAGCATGCGGCGTCGCTGGGCGCCGACCCGCAACGCATCTTCCTGATGGGTGAATCGGCCGGCGCCGCCCACGTGGCGGCGGCCACGCTGCTGCGGCGCTTCGGCGTGCAGGTGCGCGGCGTCATCCTGAGCTCGGGGCCGTACAACGCGCGGCTGGAGCGGCTGTCGCGCGCGGCCTTTGGCGTCGCGACGCCAGACCCGCGCAACGACGCCTACTTCGGCACCGACGACGCCGACGCGCTGGCGGCGATGAGCATCGTCGAGCAGATCGACGCCACGCCGTTCCCGCTGCTCGTCTGCTATGCCGAGCGCGACCTCGTGCAGATGCAGGTGCAGGCCGGCGAGCTGTTCGCGCGCCTGGCCGGCCGGCACGGCTTCACGCCCGAGCTGTGCGTCATTGCGCAGCACAACCATTTCTCGCAGACGCTGGCCGTCAACACCGGCGACGCGAGCCTCAGCGGCCCGGTGCTGGACTTCATCGGCCGACATTCGCGCTGAGAACCAGTCGTCGAAGCGGCGACCACGGAGACTCCCCATGACCGACTCGAACGGCGCACGTGCGCTCTGGCTGGCCGCCTGGACGGCTCTCGCGCTGCCCGGTCTGGCCGTTGGCGCGGGGCCGGAGCAGCCCGTCATCGGCGTGCGCAGCAAGGCCCAACTGTCCGTGGACGGCCTTCGGTTCCGCGACGCCAACGGCAACGGCCGGCTCGATGCCTATGAAGACTGGCGGCTGCCGGCCGAGGCGCGCGCCGACGACCTGCTGACGCGCATGAGCCTGGACGACAAGGCCGGCATGATGCTGATCGACACGCTCAACCCCGATTTCGGCGGCGCCGTGGTCGAGCCGGCCGGCGACTACATCGCACAGCAGCGCATGCGGCGCTTCATCTTCCGCAGCGAGGTGACGGGCGCGCCGGTCAAGGCCGCCCGGCCCGGACTGAACGGCCAGCCGGTCACGCCACTGCAGGCCGCCACCTGGACCAACGCCATCCAGGCGCTGGCCGAGGCGTCGCCGCTGGGCATCCCGGTGCTGTTCAAGTCCAACGCCCGCAACCACTACGACCGTGCGGCGCGCTTCGGCGTCAACACCGGCGCCGGCTCCTTCTCCACCTGGCCCAAGGAGCCGGGCCTGGCCGCAACGCGGGACCTGGGGCTGATCCAGGACTTCGCGCAGACCATGGGCGCCGAGTGGGCGGCCATCGGCCTGCGCGGCATGTATGGCTACATGGCCGACACGGCGACCGAGCCGCGCTGGTTCCGCGTCCACGAGACCTTCAGCGAAGACGTCGACCTGAACGCCGACATCATCCGCACGCTGGTGCTGCAGCTGCAGGGTGGACCGGTGAACCCCAAGACGCGGGTGGCGCTGACGCTCAAGCACTTCCCCGGCGGCGGGCCGCAGGAGATGGGGCTGGACCCGCACTACGCCTTCGGCAAGACCCAGGTCTACCCGGGCGGCCGCTTTGGCGATCACCTCAAGCCCTTCAAGGCGGCCATAGCCGCCGGCGTGGCCTCCGTCATGCCCTACTACGGCGTGCCGGTGAACCTGAGCTACGAGGGCGTGACCTACGGGCAGACCGGGTTCGCGTTCTCCAAGCAGATCGTCGACGACCTGCTGCGTGACAAGCTGGGCTTCAAGGGCTACGTGAACACCGACACCGGCATCGTCACGCACCGCGCCTGGGGGCTGGAGGGCCTGAGCGTGGCCGAGCGCGTGGCCACGGCCATCAACGCCGGCAACGACCTTCTGTCGGGCTTTCATTCGCGGCAGGTCATCGTCGACCTCGTCACCGCCGGCCTGCTCGGCGAGAAGCGCATCGACCAGGCCGTCAAGCGCCTGCTGGTGGAGCTGTTCAGTCTGGGCCTCTTCGAGAACCCCTATGTCGATGCCGCCCAGGCGGCCGAGATCGTCGGCAACCCGGCCGCGCTGGCCAAGGGGCTGGACGCGCAGCGCAAGTCCATCGTGCTGCTGCAGAACTCGGCCCGGTTGCTGCCGCTGCCGGCGCCCACGAGCACCAAGCCGGTCAAGCTCTACACGCTGGGCCTGAATGCCGCGGTGACCGGCAGCAGCGACTACGGCGGCTACACCGTCGTGGCCGGCGACTACGGTCGCGGCACGGCCAACGCGACCCGGCCCAGCGCGGCCGGCGCGGACTACGCCGTCATCCGCGTGGAGGTCAGCAACCCCTATGCGCCGGCCGCCGCCGGCCCCTTCGCCACGCCCACTGGCCTGTACCGCAGCCAGGACCCCGCCTGGGGCGCCAACCCCGACCGGCTCGACCCGCGCACCGGCAAGCCCTGGGGCGCGCAAGACCCCTGCGTGATGCATCCGGCGGTCAACCCCAGTTGCGTGGACGACGCGGTCGGCCTGCTCGGCCCCGGCGTTGCGGCCGGCCTGCTGTTCGGCGGCGCCCTGCCCTGGGAGGTCAACCACCTGTCCTTCACGACGATGGCGGCGTCCAAGTCCTGGCAGATCAGCCCCAGCCTGGTGGACATCCAGGCCGTCATGCAGGAGATCGGCGCCGAGCGCGTGGTGCTGAACATCTACTTCCGCCAGCCCTATGTGCTCGACGAGGCGAGCGGCCTCAGGCAGGCCGGCGCCATCCTCGCCGGCTTCGGCGTCAGCGACTCGGCGCTGATGGACGTCATCACCGGCAAGTTCGCGCCGCGCGGCAAGCTGCCGTTTGCGCTGGCCAACAAGCTGCAGGCCGTCATCGACAACGAGCCGGATGCACCCGGCTACCCGGCAGTGGACACGCTGTTTCCGTTCGGCCATGGCCTGAGCTACTGAGGGCTTTTCGGCCGCCATCGCCGGGGCGGCGAGCCTCGGTGTTTTCCCGCACCCGTCGCGCCTCTGAACCCGCTTTTCGGCCGCGCTTGCGGGCCAACACCCAGGCATGGCGAGCCCCTCGAGGTGTATTCATCTTGTGGATTTTGAGAATTCGCCCCATCCCCTGGATGAATAAATGGCGAGTTCATAGACTGGCCCGCAACAGAGCAAAAAACGCCCGCCCGCCATTGCCGCAGGGCGAGGCTCAACGGAGACAGACGATGACCCATCAGCCCCTGGCGATCCCCGCGCCGCGCCCCTCGCCGGCGCCCGCTGCCGGCTCTGTTGCCGGCCCCGATTTCCCCCGTTTCTGACGTCCGAGTGCCGGCCCGCGAGTTGATCGCGGCCGGCCGCCGGAACGCACCCAAAAGCACAAGGCACAGCCTTGGCCTTCATCACAGGAGACAAACCTTGACCTCTCGTTTCGCGCCCTTCCGCCCCAGCGCCATCGCCCTGGCCGCGCTCACCACGACCAGCCTGCTGGCACCGTCGGCCTGGGCGCAGCAAGCTGCCGCCGAGGTGCCGGCCGCCAAGCCCGACACCAACGTGCTGGAGACCGTCGTCGTCACCGCCCAGAAGCGCACGCAGACGCTGAAGGAAGTGCCGGTGGCCATCAGCGTGGTCGGCGCCGAGCAGCTGCAGAAGCAGGGCGTCAGCGAGATCACTGACCTGTCCAAGGCAGTCGCCGCGCTGGAGTTCGGCGACACCAAGACCGGCGGCGCCGGCGGCAGTGCCTCCATCCGCGGCATCGGCACGGCGGTGTTCACGACCTCGGCCGAAAGCTCGGTGGGCATCGTCGTGGACGGCGTGCCGCTGGGCAACACGGCCGGCGGCGCACTGTTCGACCTGGAGCGCGTGGAAGTGCTGCGCGGTCCGCAGGGCACGCTGTTCGGCAAGAACGCCTCGGCCGGCGTGCTGAACATGGTCACCAAGGCACCGAAGTTCAACCGCTTCGAAGGCTCGGCCTCGCTGGAGCTGGCGGGCAAGAACGCGCTGGGCTCCAAGCTCGGCAACACGGTGCTGCGCGGCGCGGTGAACGTGCCCATCAACGACATCTCGGCGCTGCGCATCACGGCCCACGCCGACCAGCTCACCGGCGTCTACAACAACGTCTACAACGGCACCGACGCCAAGACCGTGGGCACCGGCCTGCGCGTGCGCTACCTGCTCAAGCCTGATGCCGACCTGAGCATCAACCTCATCGCTGACTACGACCGCAACAAGAGCACCAACGCCGTGTTCTTCGCGCCGGCCATTGCCTATGCCAAGAACACCGCCGGCAACCACTCGCCGCTGGCCGAGTTCGCGGCCTGCGGCGTGACGGTGAACCTGAAGAACAACGACGTCTGCTCCGACTCGCCCGAGATCTGGCAGGCCAAGGTGGGCGGGCTGTCGGCCCAGGTGGACAAGACGCTGGCCAACGGCCTGACGCTGACCTCCATCACCGCCGTGCGCGAGCGCAAGACGGGGCCGGACTACGCGGCCATCGACATGTCGGTGGGCTATGACAAGGTACGCACCGTCGGCACGGCCATCGACACCCGCCAGGTCAGCCAGGAACTGCGCCTGGCAAGCGCTGCCGGCCAATCGGTCGACTGGGTGGCGGGCCTGTTCCTGTCCGACTACCACTCCACCAAGGCCAGCACGACGACCATCCTGCCCGCGCCCTATCTGCCGTCACCGCCGGTGCCGCGCTCGATCTCGACGCTGGCTGCATCGACCACCGACACCGGCACGGCCGCCGTGTTCGGCCAGGCCAGCTTCAAGCTCGACGAGCAGTTCAGCCTGCTGGCCGGCCTGCGCTACACCCGTGATCGGGTCAAGGACACGCAGACGCAGACGGGCGACGTCGCCTTTGCCAGCTTCGCGGCGCCGACCACGGTGAAGACATCGGCCGCCTCTGCGCGCGACAGCGACCTGTCCGGCAAGATCGGCCTGCAGTACGCCATCAACAAGAGCAGCAACGCCTACCTGACGCTGAGCCGCGGCTACAAAGGCCCGCAGATCGACAACAGCACGCCCATCAACGGCCTGAGCGCCAGCGGCACGGCACCCGGCCTGATCGTCAAGGCCGAGCAACCCACCAGCATCGAAGCCGGCCTGAAGACCAGCCTGTTCGACCGCCACGTCGACGTGGACGTGGCTGTGTTCAACACCAAGATCAAGAACTTCCAGGAGCAGAACTGCACGCTGACCGCCGTCGGCGCGCTGAACTGCATCCCGCTCAACGTGCCCGAGGTCAAGAGCTACGGGCTGGAGCTGGACGTGCGTGCGCGGCTGTTCGGTGCGCTGACGCTGCGTTCCAGCGGCGCACTCGTCATGGGCACCGAGTACCCCACCGGCTTCACCTTCGACAACCAGAACGTCGGCGGCCAGCGCCTGTTGTATTCGCCCAAGGGCAAGCTGACCGTGGGCGCCGACTACGACACCGAGGTCTGGGGCGGCTACGAGTGGAGCCTGGGCGCCGATGCCACCTACAAGACCGCCGTGCGCTACTGCAACACGCTGGCCGCCGAGTGCAGCTTCAAGGCCCACACCGTGTTCGGTCTGCACACCGGCCTGCGCAGCCCTGACGACAAGTGGGGCCTGACCCTGTTCGTGCGCAACGCCGGCGACCAGCGCGTGCCCAACGCCATCCTCTACCCGCTGCCGGGCAAGGGCGCGGGCTCGGGCTATGCCTACTCGCTGGGCGCGAACTCGTTCCGCACCGTGGGCCTGACGGCCGACATCAAGTTCTGATCAGGCGCAAGCTCGCTGCCATGTCCTCGGTCGAAATCGACTTCCGCCAACCACCCGCCAGCCAGCGCCCCATGCTGCGCTGGTGGTGGCCTGGCGGCGCCGTCGAGGCCGAGGCACTGTGCGAACAGCTGCGCGGCTTTGCGGCGGCGGGCTGGGGCGGGGTGGAGATCCAGCCCTGCCGCATCGGCCTTCACGAAGCGCCGGCGGGCCTGCACGATGTCTTTACGCCGCACTGGTTCGGCATCGTCGCCACGGTGATGACGGAGGCAGCCAAGCTGGGCCTGCGGGTGGACACCACCTTCGGCTCGGCCTGGCCCTTCGGCGGCAGTGAGGCCATCACGCCCGAGCTCGCCACACAGGAACTCAGCCTCGCCTGGACAAGCGTGCAAGGCCCCGGCCGCTGGCAGGGCCAGCCGCGCCGGCCCGAGCGGCCGCTGCGCTCCACGACCTGGCTGGCCGGCCACGGCGGCGTACCGGAGGAGCAGGCCCTGCCCACCGGCTGGCAGGACCGCATCGAAGCCACCGAAACCGTCGTCGTCCTCGCACTGCGCGGCGGCGTGCCCAGCCTCGGTGCCTATCCCGGCTTCGTGCCGATGACCCTGCCCGACCGCTGGGGCCAGGTGTTCGCCCCGGGCTGGGTCGACGCCTCGCAAACGGTCGACCTGACCGAGCGCCTGCAACCCGATGGCAGCCTGGACTGGGACGTGCCCGAGGGCGACTGGCAGATCGTCGTCGTGCAGCGCTTCGTCAGCGACCAGATGATCCTGGAAGGCGCCGGCCACGGCCCGCAGCTGGTGCTGGACCACCTGCAGCGCGCCGCTTTCGACGCCCACGCCGCGCGCGTCGGCGACGCGGCGCTGCCGCACTGGGCCGCGCACGCCGGCCACACCTGGCGCAGCGTCTTCATCGACAGCCTCGAAGTGCCGGCCGACCTGCTGTGGACCGCGGACTTCGCGAGCGAATTCCAGCGCCGCCGCGGCTACGACCCACGCCCGCACCTGCCGCTGATGCTGCAGCCCGGCTGGCGCAACTGCTTCCAGGCCCGCAACGGCGCGCCGTTGTTCGACGATGCCGATGTCGGCGCCCGCGTTCGCCACGACTACCGGCTCACCGTGTCCGAGCTGATGGTCGAGCGCCTGTACGCGCCGCTGTCCGGCTGGGCGCAACGCCACGGCCTGCAGGCCAAGGTGCAGGCCCACGGCGCGCCGGTGGACTGGCTGCAGGCCTATGGCGTGGCCGGCATCCCCGAGACCGAAGACCTGGCCGGCGCCGCCGCGCCGCACTTCCTGCGCGTGGCCCGCTCGGCCGCCCACATCTACGGCCGCGGCGTCGTCAGCGGCGAGGCCTTCTGCTGGCTGCTGGAAGGCCTGGCCGTCACGCCACAGAAGGTGCGCGAGCGCGCCGACGTCTTCTACGCCGCCGGCATCCAGCAGCTCGTCGGCCACGGCGCCAGTGCGCCCGTCGCAGGCTGGCCCGAAGGCGGCCACAGCTGGTATCCCTTCGAGGCCATGGAGATCGGCACGCCGCTGGACGAGGCCAACCCCTGGTGGGCCATGGTCCGCCCGCTGACCGACTACCTGGCACGCAACCAGTGCCTGCTGCAGCGCAGCCGCGCCGTCGTGCCGGTGGCGGTGCTGGCGCCGCTGGACCTGTTCGCGTTCATGAACGCCGCCGATCGCCTGACCGCGCCGGCCTGGCACGACGCGCTGCAGGACGCCGGCTACGACTGGGACTGGATCAACGACCACGGCCTGCTGGCCAGCCGCCTCGAAGCCGGCGCGCTGGTGACGCCGGGCGGCCACCGCTACCGCGCCATCGTGCTGCCCGATCTGCCGGCGCTGCGCGCCGAGGTCGCCGAGTTCCTGGCCGCCTGCGCCGAGGCCGGCGTGCCGGTCCGGGCCTGCGGCCAGCTGCCGAACCGCGAGGCCGGCTTCAAGGACGCCGCGGCCCGCGATGGGCGCGTGCAGCGGGCGATGCAGGCGGTTCATATCGCGGCGCCGTCCGCGCTGGGCTGCGAACTGCGCGCCGCCGGCGTGCCGCCCAGCCTGGCACTGGCGCCGGGCCACGGCTGCAGCTTCCATGTCCGCGAGGACGGGGAACAGACCTGGGTGC
Organism: Roseateles sp.; assembly: GCA_036401055.1. Classification (GTDB taxonomy): domain Bacteria; phylum Pseudomonadota; class Gammaproteobacteria; order Burkholderiales; family Burkholderiaceae_C; genus Pelomonas. The sequence continues at coordinate 15,139 of DASWWC010000099.1, read as the reverse complement.
TGCTGCACAACGCCAGCGCCCGTGAACAAGCACTGAACTGGCCGCTGCCTGCGGGCTGCGGCGCCGAGCTCTGGGACGCCTGGAGCGGAGAGGTCACGGGCATGAAGACGATGGACAGCATTCAGACGCAACTGCCGCCTGGCACCTCCCGCTGGCTGCGCCTGGCACCTGCCGACGCCTGCCGTGCGCCGCGCGCCGCCCGGCAGGCCGCGGCCCGCGCCTTCCAGCTCGAACTGCGCGGCCCCTGGCAGGTCAGCGCCGACGGCGTGGGCCTGGGCGGCCGGCGCATCCGCTTCGCATCCACCTGGGACACGCTGACCGACCTGCGCAACCTGTCGGACATCGCCGACTTTGCGGGGCAGCTGCGCTACGCGCTGCAGTTCGAGCTGACGCGCCAGCAACTGGACGCCGGCCCGCTGCTGCTGGACCTCGGCGTCGCCCACGATGCGCTGTCGCTGCAGCTCAACGGCGACACGCCGTGGATGCGCAGCGAAGGCCCCTTTGTCTTCGAGGTGACCGAACGCCTGGCCGTCGGCACCAATACTGTCGAGATCGTGGTGGCCAACGTGCCCGAGAACGCCCACCGCGACCCCGCGAGACCCGGCGGCCTGCCCGTGCCCGGCCGCCGCCTGACCCGATTGCCCACCGGCCTCCTCGGCCCTGTTCGCCTGCGCACCGCCTGACCTGAAAGCACGCCATGAGCCAGCTCCGCATCCCCTTCCCTGAAAAGGTCGCCTACGGCCTGGGCAACTTCATGCCGACCGCCGTGACCGCCACCGGCGGCATGGCGATGTACTTCTACACCGACGTGGCCGGCCTCTCGGCCGCCTTCATCGGCGCGCTGCTGCTGCTGGTGCGCATCGTCGACGCCGTGTGGGACATCTGGGTCGGCCGCCGCGTCGACGCCACGCGCAGCCGCTGGGGCCAGGCGCGGCCCTACCTGCTGTGGTTCGCGCCGCTGCTGGCGCTGGCGCTGGTGGCCAGCTTCACGGTGCCGCCGCTCGAAGGCATGGCGCGCACGGTGTACTTCGTCATGGCCTACACCGTGCTGTGGTGCGCCTACAGCCTCATCATGATTCCCTTCCAGTCCATGCTGCCCATGGTCGCGCCCGACCCCGACGAGCGCCTGCGCATGGCCGGCGTCAGCAGCTTCGTGCAATTCATCTTCGTGGTCGGCTGCGCGGTGGGCTTCCCGGTGCTGAAGGACATCCTGGCCGACGGCAACCACGCCCAGGGCTTCCAGCGCGCCGCCATGGTGTTCGGCGCTGCCGGCCTGTTGTTCACCTGGGCCTGCTTCGCTTTCGTGCGTGAGCGCGTGCCGCCGATGACCGGCGGGCCTGGCCCCGACCTCAAGGCCGACCTGCGCGCGCTGCTGTCCAGCCGCGCCTGGCGCGCCGGCGTGCTGGCTCAATGCGTGCTGGCCACGCTGATCGGCCTGCCGCTGGCCGCATGCGTCTACTACTTCACCGTCGTCATCGGCAAGCCGCAGCTGATCGGCCCCTTCATGGGCCTGGGCGGCATCGGCCTGGTGGGCGGTGTCGTGCTGAGCGACCAGCTCACAAGGCGCCTGTGCAAGAAGCGCGTCTACGTGGGCGGCATGCTCGCCGGCGCCCTGCTGTGGACCGCCATCATGCTGGGCGGGCCCGACCACCTGCCGCTGGTCTTCGCGCTCTCGCTGCTCGCCAATGTCTGCCTGGGCATCAGCGCGCCCATCAGCTACTCGATGAACGGCGACATCGCCGACGACATCGAGTACCGCAGCGGCAAGCGCGTCGTCGGCACGCTGGTGGCGACGATCAACTTCTCCAACAAGGTCGGCGCGGGCCTGGCCAGCGCCATCGTCGGCGGGGTGCTCAGCGTCACGGCCTACCAGGCCGGCGCGGCGCAACAGGCGCCGCAGGCGCTGCAGGGCGTCATCGCGCTGATGAGCATCATCCCCGCCGCCATGGCCCTGGGCGTCGCCGCCGTCATGGGCTGGGCCTACCCGCTCGGCCGCGCGCAGCTGCAGCAACTGAACACCAATCTCTCACAGCGCCGCGTCGCCGCAGCCTGAACCGATTCCAAGCTCATGCAAAAGAACTTTCCCGAAGGCTTCCTCTGGGGCGCCGCCACCGCCGCCCACCAGGTCGAAGGCGGCAACGACAATTGCGACACCTGGGCCGAGGAGTGGGCCGAAGGCTCGCCCTATGCCGACAAGAGCGGCGACGCGATAGCCCACTACCGCCTCTTCCGCGACGACATCGCGCTGCTGGCCTCATTCGGCCTGAAGGCCTATCGCTTCTCCATCGAATGGGCGCGCGTCGAGCCGCGTGAGGGCGAGTTCAGTGACGAAGCCCTGGCCCACTACCGCGCCGTCGTGGACGCCTGCGTCGAGCACGGCCTAGAGCCGCTGGTCACGCTGCACCACTTCACGTCGCCCAAGTGGCTGATGCCGCTGGGCGGCTGGAAGGGCGAGCGCACGCCGGCGCTGTTTGCCCGCTACGTCGAGCGCGTGATGCCGGCGCTGGGCCCGGCGGTCAAGCGCGTCGTGACGCTGAACGAATGCAATATCGGCGTGCTGCTGCAGGGCATGTTCGCGCAGCTGGGCTTTGTGCCGCCCATCGGCGTGGACGTGAAGAGCTGGCGCGCGCCCGGCTGGCGCGACAGCGCGGCCAAGGCCTGCGGCACCGATGCCGCCACCTACTGCGCCTTCCAGATGGCCGGCGACGAGCGCGGCGTGGCCACCATCTCGGCGGCCCACGTCGCGGCCCGCGAAGTCATCCGCCGCGTGGCACCTGGCGTGCAGGTGGGCCTATCGCTGGCGCTGAGCCAGCCGCACGTGGCCCCCGGCGGCGAGCAGCAGGCGGCCAAGATGTGGCACGGCAACTTCCGCCAGTGGCTGCCGGCCATCCAGGGCGACGACTTCTTCGGGCTGCAGAACTACACCCGCGAGATCTACGGCCCCGAGGGCCAGGTCGCGCCGCCCGAAGGCGCGGAGACCACCGGCATGCGCTACGAGTTCGCGCCGCAGGCGGTGGCCTCGGTCGCACGCCGCGTGGCGCACGAGCTGAAGCTGCCCATCCTCATCAGCGAGAACGGCTATTGCGGCGACGACGACGCGCGCCGCGTCGACTTCATCGGCCAGGCCCTCGCCGGCCTGCACGCCGCCATCGCGGACGGCGTGCCGATCATCGGCTATGCCTACTGGACGGCCTTCGACAACTTCGAGTGGGTGTTCGGCTACCAGCCCCGCTTCGGCCTGATTGCGGTGGACCGCAGCACGCAGCAGCGCACGCCCAAGTCCAGCGCCCACTACCTCGGCGACATCGCCCGTCGCAACGCCTTGCCCGACGGCATCACCACGCACCCTCAACCCGGCAGCTCGCAGGACCTGGCCATGGACCACCGCTACACCCCGCCGATGCCCGAACCCGGCGTCGTCTTCACCAACGTGCGCATCTTCGACGGCAGCGGCAGCGCACCCTTCGCTGCCGAGCTGCGTGTGGACGGCCGCCGCATCACGGCCATCGCCCCCAGCGTGTCGCACGACAACGCCCGCGTCATCGACGGCCGCGGCGGCGTGCTGATGCCCGGCCTCACCGAGGCCCACGCCCACCTGACCTGGCCCACCAGCGTCGAGAAGTTCGTGCCCGGCATGAGCCTGCCGCCCGAGGAACTGACTCTGACGGCCGCGCGCAACGCCCGCATCCTGCTGGACCACGGCTTCACGAGCGCCTACTCGGCCGGCGCTTTAGGCAAGCGCATCGAGCCTGCGCTGAAGGACATGATCGACAGCGGCGGCATGCCCGGCCCCCGCCTCATTGCGTCGTCCGTCGAGCGCGAGCCGCCCATGGAAGGCTCGCTGCTGGACCCCGGCAAGGTCGACGAGCACGGTGCCGGCCCCGCCAACGTGGCGGCCTTCGTGAAGGGCTGCAAGACCATAGGCGCCAAGGCCGTCAAGTTCCTGATCTCGGGCGAGAGCGCGCTCAAGCCCGGCGCGTCGCTGCAGCTGCTCTACACCGAGGAGGAGCTGATGGCCGCCGGCGCCGCCGCGCGCGAGCTGGACCTCTGGCTGACCGGCCACGCCCACGCGGCCGAGGCCGTCAAGCTGGGCCTGAAGGCGGGCTTCCGCGTGCTCTACCACTGCACCTATGCCGACGAGGAGGCGCTGGACATGCTGGAGGCTGCACGCGACGAGGTCTTCGTCGCACCCAGCATCGGCATCATCCAGGCCACGCTGGACGCCACGCCGCCGCCTCACTTCGACATGGCGCACATGAAGCAGGACGCGGCCCTCGTGCTGGAAACGCAGAAGAAGCTCGTGCCCGAGCTGCGCCGCCGCGGCGTGCGCCTGCTGCCGGGCGGCGACTACGGCTTCCCCTTCAACCCCAACGGCCGCAACGCGCGCGACCTGGAGCTGTGGGTGCAGCACTTCGGCTACACGCCCGCCGAAGCGCTGCATGCGGCCACCGCGCTGGGCGGCCAGATCATGGGCATGGGCGACGAGCTGGGCCAGCTGAAGGAAGGATGGCTGGCCGACCTGCTGCTGGTGGACGGCGACCCGACCGAGAACGTCGCCATCCTGCAGAACAAGCACCACCTGAAGGCCATCATGAAGGACGGCCGCTTCCACAAGTCGCCGAACTGACATGGACCGCCGTCTCGTCCTCGCGCACGGGGCTGCGCTGGCCGCTGCATGCCTGCCTCTGCGTGCCGCGCCGCTGATCGCGCAGAAGCCGTCGGCGCGCGTCATCGTCGACAACGACTTTGCCGGCGACCCCGATGGCCTGTTCGCGCTGGCCCACCAGTGGCTCAGCCCGACGACGAAGACGGTGCTGGTCACGACGACGGCGCTGGATGCCAAGCTGGCGGCGATGGCCAAGGAGCCCGCTGGCCGCACGGCGGCGAAGGGCCGCGACGCTGCCCTGGAGCTGGCCCGTGTGGCCCGGATTTCTCCCTGCCCGGTCGTCACCGGCGCCGAGACCTTTGGCGCCAGCGATGCGCAAGTCAGCGTCGCCGCACGAGCCATCGTCGCCGAGGCACTGCGCGACGACCCGATGCCGCTGTTCCTTACCTGCGGTGGACCGCTGACCAACGTCGCCGCCGCGCTGCGCCTGGCGCCCCAGATCGCGGCGCGCATGACCGTCATCTGGATCGGTGGTTCGATCACGCAAGACGGTGAGCCGGAATACAACTTCGCGACCGATGCCGCCGCCGCGCGCGCGGTGCTGGCGCATCCGTCGCTGCCGCTGTGGGTCGCGCCGCGCGAGACCTACCGGCAGCTCGCCGTGTCGGTCGCCGAGCTGGGTGCCGAGCTGCGCCCCGCCTCGCCGCTGGGCCGCTGGCTGTACGAGCGCTACCTGAAGCTGCCGCCCTTCGTGCAGCTCGGCCCGACCGTCACGCTGGGCGACAGCGCCCTCGTCCACGCCGCGGTGCTCAACCGTGCCACGCCGACTCACCGCGCCCGTCTCGAAGAGGCCGGGCGCGAGCTGCCCGTCGTCGACCGCATCGACAACCGCGCGCTGCTGGCCGACCTGCTGGCCAAGCTCAGGCTCAACGCCACCTCCACCCAACCATGAAGATGCCCAACACCTGCTCGCGGCCCGCCTTGAAGCGGCTGCTCACCGGCCTCGTCACCAGCGTCGCGCTGAGCCACGCGCCGGCGGCACTGGCGGCGGACGCACCGCCGCCCGTCCATGTCTTCCGCACCGTGCCCGCCACGCCGATGGAGCTGCCCACGCCGTTGCCGTTTGGTGGCACAGGCAGCGCTCCGGCCTTCCAGTGGACCGGCCTGGGCCAGGAGCGCATCCTGCGCAATGTGCAGCGCCCGCAGCTCTACCCGGTGCGCCCCGTCGCCGGCAAGGCCAACGGCCGCGCGGTGCTCGTCGTGCCGGGCGGCGGCTACCGCTTCGTCGCCCTCGAGAACGAGGGCCTGCCCATAGCGCGGCGGCTGGCCGACGCGGGCTACACGGCCTTCGTGCTGGTCTACCGCGTCAAGCCCACGCCGGTGGCCGACGCCGACTTCGCCGCCGAGGTCAACGCCGAGATCGCCCAGCGCTTCGCGCCCGGCGCGCCCAGGGCCGCCGACGACCTCGCGCCGCACGGTCCCGCCGTGGAAGACGCAAAGGCAGCGATGGCGTGGCTCAAGGCCCACGCCGCCGAGCAGGGCTTCGACGCCAAGCGCCTCGGCTACATCGGCTTCTCGGCCGGTGCCCGCAGCGGCCGCGCGCTGGTGACGCAGGCGACGGCCGACGAGATGCCCGACACGCTGGCGCTGATCTACGGCGGCTTCTACGCCACGGCGCCGCGCCAGCCGGCGCCGCCGCTGTTCCTGGCGCAAGCCGCTGACGACCCATTGTTCCCGCCAGAGGGCTTCGACATCGTGCAGAACTGGCGCCGTGCCGGCCAGCGCGTCGAGCTGCACCTGTACGAGCGCGGCGGCCACGGTTTCGGCTCGATGCCACGCGGCACGACGGCCGATGCCTGGCTGGACGCCTACCTGAGCTGGCTGGCCAGGCAGTGACGACCACGACACGCGTCGCGCAGCTGCTGTCGCAGCTGACGCTGGCCGAGAAGGCCGGCCTGATGAGCAACGCCAACGCCGCCGCGCCGCGGCTGGGCCTGCCCGCCTACGACCACTGGACCGAGGCGCTGCACGGCCTGGTCTCGGCCGGCGAGACGGCGACCGTCTACCCCGCGCCCATCGCGCTGGCGGCCGGCTTCGACACCGCGCTGCTGCACGCCATCGGCCGCGAGATTGCCGCCGAAGGCCGCGCCGCCCACACCCGCGCACGGCACCGCAACCCGGGCGGCACCGGCATGTCCGAGGGCCTGACCTTCATGGCGCCCAACCTCAACATCCTGCGCGACCCGCGCTGGGGTCGCGGCCAGGAGACGCTGGGCGAAGACCCGCAGCTGACCGCGCAGCTGGGCGTCGCGCTGATCCGCGGCCTGCAGGCCGACGACCGCGCCTGCGCCGTGGCCAAGCACTTCGCCGTGCACAGCGGGCCGGAACCGCTGCGCTTCAGCTTCGACGCGCAGGTCAGCGCCTACGACCTCGCCGACACCTATCTGCCGGCCTTCCGCGCAGCGGTGGTGGACGGCGAGGTGGGCGGGCTGATGACGGTCTACAACGCCGTCAACGGCCAGCCGGGCGCCGCGCATGCAGGTCTGGTGCAGGACACGGCGCGCGCCGCCTGGGGCTTTCGCGGCTTCGTGATGTCGGACTGCAATGCCGTGCGCTTCCTGCGCCAGCATCACCGCACGGCGGCCAGCGACGCCGAGGCCGTGGCCGCCGCCGTGAAGAGCGGCATGGACACGGAGCTCTACGCCGGCCCCGTGCCGGCCGCCGCGGCCTATCTCGACGCCGTGTCGCGGGGCCTGCTGAGCGAGGCCGACCTGGACCGCGCACTGGCCCGCAGCCTCGCGGTGCGCGAGCGGCTTGCCGACGCCGTACCGGCGCCATCGGTGTCGGACCACGCGCAGACCGCGCTGCGCGCCGCGCAGCAGGGCCTGGTGCTGCTGAAGAACGACGGCCTGCTGCCGCTCGCCGCGGGCATCGCGCGCATCGCCATCGTCGGGCCGCTGGCCGACGACCTCGAATCCATGCTGGGCAACTACCACGGCCAGCCCACGCAGGGCCTCACGCCGCTGCAGGCGCTGCGCGAGCACTTCCCCGGCACCGAGTTCATCCATGCCGCTGGCGCCAATGTGCCGATGACGCCGGTGGACGTGCCGACCGCTTGGCTGCGCACCGAGACCGACACGCCCGGCCTGGACGCCGAGCGCCACGCCGGCTTCGGCCCCGGTGAGGCGGCGGCGCGCTGGGTGGACCCGCAGGCGATCTGGTTCGGCCGCGCGGGCCAGGGCTTCACGCGCTGGAGCGGCTGGCTGGTCGCGCCCACCACGGGCCGCTGGCAGCTCGGCAGCCACGGCACCGGCATGAGCCGCCTGTGGCTGGACGACGCGCTGATCGCCGACGACAGCCACCCGCATGCGCCGGCCGACTGCCTGGCCGCCGTCGATCTCGTGCAAGGGCAGCGCTACCGGCTGCGCTTCGAGCTCATGGGCATGCCCATGGGCTTCAGCCGCCTCGTGGCCTTCGCCGAGGTGCACGATGCGCTGGCACAGGCCGAGGCCGCGATGGCCCACGCCGATCTCGTGCTGGCCTTCGTCGGCCTCAACGGCCGGCTGGAGGGCGAGGACCTGCCGGTCCAGCTGCCGGGCTTCGAAGGCGGCGACCGTCAGACGCTGGCCTTGCCTGCCGAGCAGCAGCAGCTGCTCGCCGCCGTGCAGCGCAGCGGCAGGCCCTGGGCCGCCATCGTCATGGCGGGCGGCGCAGTGTCGGACGACCACATCGACGCGGCTGGCGCCGTGCTGCAGGCCTGGTACCCGGGCCAGGAAGGCGGCAGGGCCATCGCCCAGGCGCTGGCCGGCGACGTGAACCCTGCCGGCCGCCTGCCGGTCACCGTCTACCGAGACGTGACCGACCTGCCGCCCTTCGAGAGCTACGCGATGGCGGGGCGCACCTACCGATACTTCGACGGCCCGGTGCGCTACGCCTTCGGCCATGGCCTGAGCTACACGCGCTTCGACTACGGCAACGCCCAGCTGTCGACCGGTGCGCTGCAGGCCGGCGACACGCTGGCGGTCGAGGTCGACGTGAGCAATGTCGGCAGCCGTGATGGCGACGAGGTCGTGCAGGTCTATCTGGCCCTGCCCGGCCTGCGCCCCAGCCTGCGCGCCTTCACCCGCATCCACATCGCCGCGGGCACCACGCAGCGCGTGCGCTTCGAGCTGGACGCGCGCCGGCTCAGCCATGTCGCCGACGACGGCAGCCGCTGGGTGGGCGAAGGTCAGTGCACGCTGCACCTCGGCGGCGGCCAGCCCGGCACGGCGGCGCCCGGCGTGGCGCTGCGCTTCGACATCCACGGCCGGCTGCGGCTGGCGGACTGACATGGCGCCGCAGTTCCGCAACCCCATACTGCCGGGAACCCACCCCGACCCCAGCATCTGCCGGGTCGGCGACGACTACTGGCTGGTGCACAGCTCCTTCGAGTTCTTCCCCGGCATCCCCATCTTCCACAGCCGCGACCTTGTGCACTGGCGGCAACTGGGCCATGTGCTGACGCGCCCCGAGCAGCTGGACCTGCGCGGCAGCACCGCGTCGCTGGGCATCTTTGCGCCGACGCTGCGCCACATCGGCGGGCGCTTCCATGTCGTCGCGACCAACGTGCACCTGCGGCGCAACTTCATCGTGTCGGCCGAGCACCCCGAGGGGGCGTGGGCCGACCCGCTGTGGCTGGACTGGCCGGGCATCGACCCCTCGCTGTTCGAAGACGAGGACGGCCGCGTCTTCATCAGCGGCAACGGCGGCTTCCTGGGCGACGAGCCGGTGGGCATCTACCAGGCCGAGCTTGACCTCGCGACGGGCCAACTGCTGTCGCCGCGCAAGCTCGTGTGGGCCGGCACCGGCGGCCATGCGCCCGAGGGGCCGCACCTCTACCGCCGAGGCGGCTTCTACTACCTGCTGATCGCCGAGGGCGGCACGGAGTACGGCCACATGGTCACCGTGGCGCGCAGCACGCAACCCGACGGCCCCTTCGTGGCCTGTCCGCACAACCCCATCCTCAGCCACCGCAGCACCGGCAGCCCCATCCAGGCGACCGGCCATGCCGACCTGGTGCAGACACCGGCCGGCGACTGGTGGGCCGTGCTGCTGGGCATACGCCCCGCGCCGCTGCCGTTTGCGCCGCAACGCCACCACCTGGGCCGCGAGACCTTGCTCGCACCGGTCCAATGGGGCGAAGACGGCTGGCCGCGCATCGGCGTGGAGGGCCGCGTGCACGAGACGATGGATGCGCCCGCGCTGCCGGCCGCGCCGGTCGATGCCGCGCCGGTTCGCCGCCATTTCGATGGCCCCGCGCTGCCGCCGGAGTTCCAGCACCTGCGCGAGCCTCGCCACTTCAGCCTGACGACACGCGCCGGCTGGCTGACGCTGCAAGGCGCCACCGACACGCTGGACACGCCCGGTGGCACACCAGCCTTCGTCGGCCGCCGCCAGCAGCATTTCGACTGCCGCGTGGCGACGCTGGTGGACTTCGCCCCCGCGGACGATGGCGACGAAGCCGGGCTGACGGTCTACAAGAGCGAGGCCTTCCACGACGACCTCGTGCTGGCCCGCCGCGACGGCCGGCGCGTCGTCCGGCTGCGCCGCCGCGTCGCCAGCCTGTGCCAGGTCGACGCCGAACAGGCCGTGCCCGACGGCCCGCTGGTGCTGGGCGTGCAGGCCGACGCCGAGCACTACCGATTCTTCTTCCACATGCCCGGCGCCGAGCCCACCTGGCTGGGCCGCGGCGAATGCGCGCTGCTGGCCACCGAGGTGGCCGGCGGCTTCACCGGCGTCTACTTCGGGCTGTATGCCAGCGGCAACCGCCCGGCCAGCTTCCCATGGCTGGACTACCAAGCTATTTCCCCATGACGACTCCGACCGCTCACTCCGAACCCCTGTGGCTTGCTGCCGAAGACGCGGCCGCCCGCGCCGAGCGCGAGGCCGGCTGGCACTGGGCCTGGGACGACGGCCCCGCCGACGGCGAGCTGCGCCAATGCATCTGGGCCTTCGAGCTCGCCGAGCCGCTGCCCGCCGCGCGGCTGACCTTGGCCGCGCAGAAGGGCCTGCCCGGCGTGTGGCTGGACGGCCGGCTGCTGCATGCATCCAAGGACGGCATGGCCGGCCGCGAGCTGCAGGATCTGGACCTCGGCGACCTGGCCGCCGGCCCGCACCGGCTGGCCGTGGCCGTGCGCACCTTCCATCCCTTCATCCAGGAGCCGCGGCAAGGCGGCGTCGGCGCGCTGCTGCGCAGCGGGGGCGTGTTCATCGCACCGCAGCCGGCCGACTGGCGCATCCGCACTGGTGCCGCCGAGGGCTGGCAGGACGCACCGCTGGATGCTGCCTGGCACGCGGCCGTCGCGCCTCAAGAAGTCATCGACTGGCTGCCCACACCGGCCCAGGCCGGGCGGCTGATGCGCCGCCGCTTCGACCTGCCGCAGAACGTCACCCAGGCCACGCTGCAGATCACCGCCCTCGGCGGCTACGAGGCAAGGCTGAACGGCCAGCGTGTCGGCGACGCGTTGCTGACGCCGGAGAACAGCGACTTCCGCGTGCGCCTGCTGCTGCAGAGCTACGACGTGACCGCGCTGCTGCACGCCGGCGAGAACGTGCTGGGCGTGACGGTGGCCGACGGCTTCTACGCCAGCGAGGCCATCGGCCGCGGCCGCTACCCCTTCGGCGCCGCGCCGCGGCGGCTGTGGGCACGGCTGGAATTGACGCTGGCCGATGGCTCCAAGCGGCTCGTCACGACCGACCTCGATTGGCAGTCAGCCCCAGCGCCCACCGTCTTTGCCGAGATCTATCACGGCGAGACCCACGACGCGCGGCTGGAGCCCGCCGGCTGGGACGCCCCGGGCTTCGATTCGTCTGCCTGGGACGCCGTGTGGACGGCCCCCACGCCGCCCTGCGCGCTGATGCTGCAGGAGAGCCCGCCCATCCGCGCGACGCAGCTGCTCAAGCCCAGGAGCATCCGGCGCCTGGCCAACGGCGACCATGTCGTCGACTTCGGCCAGAACTTCGCCGGCTGGTGCCGCATCCGCGTGCGCGGCGAGGCGGGCCGCACCGTCACGCTGCGGCATGCCGAGATCCTGGCCGACGACGGCGCGGTCGACATGCGCAATCTGCGCGCGGCGCAGTGCACCGACCGCTACACGCTGCGCGGCGACCCAGCAGGCGAGCAGTGGGAACCGCGCTTCACGTATCACGGCTTCCGCCATGTGCAGGTCTCCGGCTGGCCGGGCGAGCTGACCGAGGACGACATCGACGGTGTCGTCGTGCACAGCGACCTCGGCATCACCGGCCACATCGACAGCAGCCAGCCCATCGTGCAGGGCCTGTGGCACAACACGCTGTGGAGCCAGCGCAGCAACTTCGTCGGCCTGCCCACCGACTGCCCGCAGCGCGACGAGCGCCTGGGCTGGACGGGCGACGCGCAGGTGTTCTGGCCCACCGCCGCCTTCAACATGGACGTGCGCGGCTTCACACGGCGCTTCCTGGCCGACCTGCGCGCCAGCCAGCGCGAGGACGGCGCCTATGCCGACACCAACCCGCCCGCGCTACCGGCCTATGGCGCGCATGGCTGGAGCGATGCCGGCGTCGTGCTGCCGCACACGGTCTGGCAGCACTACGGCGACACCAGCGGCCTCGACGAGCACTGGGACTCGATGGAGCGCTGGATGGCCTGGATCGCCGACGTCAACCCCGACGGCCTGTGGGCCCGGCGGCGCGACGTTGACTTCGGCGACTGGCTGTCGCTGGACGCCAAGAACCTGATGGAGGCCACCACGCCCAAGCTGCTCAGCGCCACCGCCTGCTGGGCCCGCATGCTGGGCATGATGGTGCAGATGGCCCAGGCCACCGGCCGCGTCGACCGGGCCGCCCACTTCGCGGCCTGGCATGAGCGCGTGGCCCAGGCCTTTGCCGCGGAGTTCGTGAAACCCGACGGCCAGGTGGGCAACGGCAGCCACACCAGCTACATCCTCGCCCTGGCCTTCGGCCTGGTGCCCAAGCAACTGCAACAGGCCGCCGCCAACCGCCTCGCCGCCAACATCCGCGAGCGCGGCACGCTGCTGACGACGGGTTTCCTCGGCACGCCCTTCAGCCTGGACGTGCTGGCCGACCACGGCCATGCAGGCCTGGCGGTGGACCTGTTGCTGCGTACCGAATACCCGAGCTGGGGCTATATGGTGGCACGCGGTGCGACCACGATCTGGGAGCGCTGGAACGGCGACACCGGCGACGTGGCGATGAACTCGTTCAACCACTACGCGCTGGGTTCCATCACCGGCTTCCTGTACCGGCGCGTTGCCGGCCTGGCCAGCGATGCGCCGGGGTTCCAGTCGGTACTGTGCCGGCCGCTGCTGGACCCACGGCTGGACCAGGGCCAGTGCCGGGTGACGACCGACCATGGCGTGCTCGCGAGCGCATGGGGCTGTGACGGGTCGGGCAGGCCCTGGTTCGAGATCAACTTGCCAATGGGTGTCACGGGCCGTGTGGTGCTGCCCGGCGGCGCGGTGCGCGACATCGAGAGTGGCGTGCACCGGTTCGTCAGGCAAGGCTGACGCTGGGTGGCATCGGCGACCGGGATGCCGTCAGCGTATATGAGCGGGACAGGACACTCGCAGCTTTTCGGGGCGTTCCACCGCCGAGGCTTGAGCCAGCCGCGCAGCCCGGACTCCCTCAATCAATCGCCGGATACTCCCCCAACCCGTCCGGCCACGGCGTCAGGATCTCGAAGCCGTCCTTGGTCACGGTGACCATGTGCTCCCACTGCGCAGACAGCGAGTGATCGCGCGTCACCACCGTCCAGCCGTCGTTCAATTCGCGGATGCCGGCACCGCCCGCGTTGATCATGGGCTCGATCGTGAAGATCATGCCCTCCTGCAACCGCAGGCCTTCGCCCGGACGACCGAAGTGGTTGACGTGCGGTTCGTCGTGATACACGTCACCGATGCCGTGGCCGCCGTACTCGCGCACGACGCTGAACCCGGCCGCATGGGCCACCTTCTGGATCGCATGCCCCACGTCGCCCAGCGTCGCACCCGGGCGCACCTGGCGGATGCCGGCGCGCAGCGCCTCGTAGGTCGTCATGACGAGCCGGCGCGCCAACACATTGGCCTCGCCGACGATGAACATGCGGCTGCTGTCACCGAACCAGCCGTCCTTGGTCAGCGTCACGTCCACGTTGACGATGTCGCCCTTCTTCAGCTTCTTGTCCTTGCTCGGGATGCCATGGCAGACCACATGGTTGGGCGAGATGCAGGCCGTCTTCGGAAAGCCGTGATAGCCCACGTTGGACGGGATGCACTTCAGCGTGCCCACGATGTAGTCGTGGCAGATGGCGTCCAGTTCCTCGGTCGACACGCCGGGCACGACGTGCGGCTTCAGCATGGCCAGCACCTCGGCGATGAGGTGTCCGGCCTCGCGGGCTTTCGCGACCTCGTCGGGCGTGCGCAGCTTCAAGCTCTTCATGCCCGCGCTCCCTTGGCCTTCACCGGCTGAGTCCAGCCCGCCAAACGCACCAGGTCCAGCCCGCCCTCCCGCTCGGCCCGGATCAGCAGCTGGCAGATCTCGGCATGGCTCAGCTGCGGATGCAGCTCGGCCAGCATGCCGATGCGCATCCAGTGCTCGGCCTGGGCGTTGATGGAACGTGACAGCGCCTGGCTGGCCACACGCAGGCTCTCGTGGAGCGGATCGGAGATTTTGACGATTCCCATGCCGCGACTATATACGATTCGTATACGAAACGTATATCAACCGGCGCCGCGCACCACCGCGGCGTCGTAGACGGTCAGGAACTCGGGCGGCATGCGCTTGGGACGGCCGCTACCGATCTCGATGCACACCAGCAGCCAGCGGCCCCGCACCAGCGTCACGCCATCATTCGCGCGGCGCAGCTGGAAGCGCCGCTCCATCGTCAGCCGGCCGTCGCTGGCCGTCAGCCAGGTACCCAGCACCAGAGCCTCGCCCGCGAAGGACGGCAGCAGGTAGTCGTAATGGCCTTCGCGGATGGCCATGGCGCGGTCGAGACGCCGGTAGTCGGCCAGCGACAGGCCCAGCGCCTCGGAGTGCGCCCAGCCGGCCTGCTCGCACCACTGCACGTAGACGGCGTTGTTGGTGTGGCCCAGGCCGTCGATGTGCTCCGGCGTGGGCGACAGCGCCAGCGTGAACGGCGACGGGTAGTCCCAGCCCTCCGTGACGTCAATGCTCACAGCCAACCCTCCTGCTCGGCCTTGACGCCGCGTTGTGCCATCGCGTCGCGCAGCGCGGCCAGTTCCGGTGGCAGGTCCTGCGCCGCCAACCGCTGCAGCACGGCGCGGTCGTAGGCGCCCAGCGGCTGAACGCCCGCGCGGTCCAGTCGGGCCGGCTCCATCGCGGTGGCCACCCAAGGCTGGCCGACGGCGATCCACGGCGCGGCGGCGGCCAGTGCGATCTCGATGCCGGCCGGGTCGGCATCGGCGCTGATGGCAGCCGGCGCGGGCGCCAGCGCCAGCAGACGCACCATCGCCTGCGCCCAGGCCCGCGTGGGCCGGCCGGCGATCCACACCAGCG
>DASWWC010000098.1:0-5656 GCA_036401055.1 Roseateles sp. | reverse complement strand
CCCTTGCTGAGCTTGGCCCCCGCGCTGAAGCCCGTGGGATTGCCGTTGATGTCGAGCGTGACCTCGCCGTTGGCCGAAAGGCTGAAATCGCCCGACTGCAGCATCTTCAGGTCCACGCGCGGGGTGATGCGTGCGTCCTTGAGGATGGCCTTGACATCCTTGCCCTGCGTGACCGCGCCCACCAGGGCATTGGCCACCTGCTTGGGCACGTCGCCGCTGAAGCGCAGGCTGCCGTGGTTCTTGTTGGCACACCACTCCACCTCCAGCCAGACACGTTCCTTGTCCGCACCGGGCTTCAGGCCGGCCCAGTCGTGCAGGCGCTCGCGCACCTCGATCTCGCTGCTGCGGTAGACGCGGTAGCGCAGGCTGGTGTCCAGGTGCACGAGCTTCTCGCTGTCATTCACCGGGTCGACCTGCTTGATCTTGTAGCAATGCAGTCCGCCGCGGGCGGGGGACAGGCGCGGCAGGGACTGGCCGTCGAGCACGGCATCGGCGGCGCGGTTGGCCGCGGTCTCGCTGGGGTCGGCCGTCGATTCGGCCTCCTCGGTGTGGGCTTGAGTGACGGGGCCGCCCAGTCGCTGCTGCACCGTGTGGGCCAGCTCGTGCGACAGCAGCCACAGGCCACCGCGCGTGTGCGGGGTGTAGAGGCCGGCGCCGAACACCAGGTGCTCGCCCATGGCGTAGGCCTGGGCCCCGAGTGCGCGCGCCGAGGCGTCGGCGGCACCATCGGTGTGCACGCGCACTCGCGAGAAATCGGCGCCGAAGCGGGTCTCCAGGAAGCCGCGCGCGGCGGGCTCCAGCGGCTGGCCGCCGCCGGCCAGGGCGCGGTCGACATGGGCCACGGCGCCGGTGTCCAGGGTCGGCGGGGCGGCACTGCCGTCGGCGCGGCGTTGCAGCTTCCGCTTCTTGCAGTCTTCGCACTCGGCGCCGTGTGGAGACTTGCCGCCGCAGTCGCAGGCGCGCTGGATGCGCCGCGGCACGCTGCCCGGCGCGGGACTGAGCTGGGTGAAGAGGCCGTGAGTCATGGCTTGGCCCCGGTTTGGCCGGCTGCCGCCAGCGCCGGCTGAACTTGGGTCTTCACCTGGCCGGCCAGATCATCCATGGGCGTGCGCTGGTTCACCGGGGGCTCATGCCCAGCCAGCTGTGCAGCCAGTGCCTCCTGCAGGGTCTGCGTCAGCCCGGATGCCGGTGTCCCCAGTGCGAGCGGGGCATCCAGCAGCATGCGTCGCACGTGCAACTGCACCTGCGCGGCGCTGCTGCGCGGCAGGGCAGGTGGGGTGCGGTGTCGCGGCAGCATCGTTTCATGGCGCCGTGAAGCGCCCCTTGATCGGCGACCAGTAGCGACGCTGGATGGCGCGGCCCTTGTTCTGGATCTCGCCGTAGAAATCGAGCTGGATGTCCCACACCACGCCGGGCGCGCTGGCCATCGTGGCCCAGGGGGTGTCGGTCATCGTGTAGTCGCAGCCCTGGGCCTGGTCGTTGTCACCCTTGGCATTGGTGTAGCGATCCTTGAGCTTGGGGCGATCGACGGCGGGGTTGGCGCGGTGGCCATAGTTCACCACCGGGTCGCTGGTGTCGCCGTCCTCCTGGAAGCTCAGGTTCAGCCGCCCCAGCGGCAGCTTGCTCAGGAGGTGGCCGTAGTCGGCCTCGTTCGGGCCGCCAGGATCGCGCGTGATGTGTCCGCGGATGAACTGGCGGTACTCCAGATCGCCGCACTTGCACGGCCCCTTGAAGCCGGCAGTCACCGAGAACGGGGCCTCGAAGCCGACGAGGGCAGCGTCCACGCGTTCGAAGATCACATCGCCGGCACTGGCGTTGAAGTAGCTCAGGCAGGCCGGGTTCTTGTCGAACTCGGGTTCGGCCGAGGCGTCGAGCTTGGCGCCGGGAAGACGCGGCATGTCGTCGCCCTCGCCGCGGCCGGCGCCATTCAGCGGGGCGGTGGCGTAGCTGGCGCCGAGATCCGGGGTGGTCGGTGCCGCCAGCGCCTGCGGAGCCGGCCGCGCCGGCAAGGCACGCGATCGCGCGATCGAAGGCCGGGGCCGCGCCTGCTCGAGGAACTCGTGCGTCATGAGGCGGCTCCCGCGGTGCCGAAACTGCGCTCCAGCTTCAGGTACTCGGCACGCGCTGCATCGACGAGGTGGCGCTGGCTGATGGCGCTGCGTTCGGCGGCAGCGCGGAAGGCGCCGTTCAGCGCCACGGCCTGGATGTGCCCGCCGGTGAGATGCAATCGGGCCAGCGCGCGCCAGTCGATGTCCGGGTCCAGCGGCGCCTGGGGCGGGAACTGGCGTCGCCACAGCGCTTCGCGTGCGGCCTCATCGGGGAATGGGAAGTTCACCACGAAACGCAGCCGGCGCAAGAAGGCGCGGTCGAGCGCACTCTTCAGGTTGGTCGTGAGCACCGCCAGACCGCGATAGCTCTCCATGCGCTGCAGGAGGTACGAGACCTCGATGTTGGCGTAGCGGTCATGGCTGTCCTTCACGTCGCTGCGCTTGCCGAACAGCGCGTCGGCCTCGTCAAAAAGCAGCACCGCACCGCTGCTTTCAGCGGCATCGAACAGACGGCGCAGGTTCTTCTCTGTCTCGCCGATGTATTTGCTGACGGTGAGCGCGAGGTCCACGCGGTACAGGTCCAGACCTGCTTCGTTCGCAACCGCCTCGGCCGCATAGGTCTTGCCGGTGCCGCTCTCCCCGGCGAACAGCGCCGCCAGGCCCAGGCCGCGGCCGCCGGGCGTGGCGAAGCCCCAGTCCTCGTGCACCCGGGCGCGATGCTGCAACTGCAGCGTGATGGACTGCAGCGCGTCCATTGCCGCGGCGGGCAGCACCAGGTCCTGCAGCCTGGCGTTCGACTCAATGCGCTGCGCCAGCGCGTCCAGCCCGCCGCGGCTGGCGTGGCGCAGCGCCTGCCAGAGGACGGTTTCCTGATCCTGGAGTGACGCTTCGGACAGGCTGGACAAGGCCTGTTCAAGGCTGTTCTCGTCCACCTGGAACTGCTGGAGTGCGCGTCGCAGACCCGGCGCTTCAGGCCAGGCCTGCGGCGCCGGCGGCACGTGGCAGCGCCGGCACTGTCGCTCAGGCAGCTCGGCCAGATCCGTGGCGGACATCGGCCCCAGCGTCACCACCGGACTGCGCAGTTGCTGCAACAGGCGCAGCACCACGGCGCCGGCCTCGCCGGCTTCGGCCGCTGCGCCGCTGAGGGGCGTGCCGCCCAGCACCACGGCGGCGCCGGACAGCGCGGCCTCACGGTCGAGGGCGCGCGCGATGTCGGCCAGCGTCGCTGGATCGTCTGGGAGTGCGCCGCAGTCCACCCACAGCGCGTTCAGCGGCAGGCGGCGCAAGGCCTGCAGCACCAGCGTGCGAGCGGTACGGCGCGGGCGGGCCTGGTGCGGCAGCAGGCTCAGCAGCACCAGCGGCCTGGCGTGCTCTGCAAGCGCACGTGCCAGCGCTTCGGCCGCCCCGGCGTCGTCTTCGTCGTTGAGTGTGGGGCCCGTGCTCTCGAGGCGTGCCAGTCCGGCCAGGCGCTCGTCGAATGCCGCCACCCCGGTGAGGTGGTGCAGCACCCGTTCGTCGATGCGCAAACGCGCCTGGCCCAGGCCGGCTTCAGCGTTCACGTGCAGCAGCCGCCAATGACGCAGCGGCGCCAGTGGCGATATCGAATCCCAATGCCCGCCCGGCAACCGGGCCAGGGCCAGCGCGAAGCTCACGCCGGCATGAGGGGGCGTGGCCAGGCCTTCGGCGCTTGCAAGGGCCTGGCGAAGCCCGCCATCGCATTCGGCCCCCGCGGCCAGCAGCAGCAGGTGGCCTTCGAAGGCCGAAAGGCCGAACAGGCGCACCAGGCGCCGGTACGCGGATTCGAAACCCCGCCACGCCGGCTCTTCGTCGGCGTGCTCGACCACGGGTGCGTCGTTGGCCAGCAGGCACTGCGCCAGCTGCGCGAAGCGCTGCGCCAGCCAACGCTGGTTCAGTTCGGCCCAGTTGGGCGCCAGGGGGGCGTCCGCCTCGGCGGCTGTCACACCTTCAGGCATGCCAGGCGCCAGGGGGTCGTAGGGCCGGTTCATAGAACGTTCAGGCGTTGGGTGGGGTCGAACACCGGGGCTGCGCCGGTCTTCAGCACCAGCAGGCTCTCGACGCCGTCCACGCGCACGCGCGCCCAGCGCTGGCCGGCGGGCAGGGAGTTCGGGAAGCTGAAGTCCAGCGCGCTGGTGGCGCTGGTGCGGGGCGCGGCGCTCTCGGCCAGGCCGTCGAGCATCAGCACCGCGCCTTGCTCGGGGCGCACCTGCGGGCGGGTGAATAGCTGCACGCTCACGCGCGGTGGCAGGCCGCTGCGGCTCACCGCGGGCGCTGGCAGGTTCAGCGGCGCGCCCGTGGCTGCCAGCACCGGGTCGGCGCACAGCGACAGCGCGGCGCCGTTGCTCACGCGCGGGTTGGCTTCGCCGGGGGGCGTGACGCGCAGGCTGATCTGCCAGACCCCCGGCATGAAGTCGCTCTGCGCTGCCACGTCGTTAGGCAGCACCAGGTCGAACTGGGTGCCGGCTTCGTTGGGGAGGACGGGGAGCTCCAGCGCCTGCGGCCGCAGCCGGTGCGTCAGCAGCGCCGTGGGACTGGTGCCGTTCAGGCGGACGCCGGTGACCCGGATCGTGTCGCCCAGCCGCGCCACGACCTGCTGCGTGCCCACGGGCAGCGCGCTGAACAGCGTGGGCAGGGGCGGGCCCATGTCGGCCTGCACCTGCACGCCGCGGTCACGCCCTGTGGCCAGGTCCATGATGCCGCGGGAAAGCACCGGCAGCGGCGTGACGGTGGCGCGCTCGGTCTCGATGAGCACCACCGAGACTTCGTAGGCCACCGAAGGCCGGTATGGGCTTTGCAGCGCGGTCCAGAACTTGAACGCCTCGTCCACCGTTTGGACCGTGGGCGTGATGCGGATGAGTTCGGCCTGCTCGGCGATGCGCGTATCGGCCAGGGCGAGCAGCGTGGGCGGCAGCGCGGCGGGGTCGAGCAGCGCGAGCAGCATCGCTGCAGTGAGGCGTGGCGTCTCGTGCAACAGCGCCATGGCCGTGCCAAGGATCATCTCGGCGACGGCGTCGCTGCGGCCGTAGGCGGTGAGCAGGTAATGCAGGTTCACCGCCAGCGGCGGATTGCTGCTGCGCCGGCCCTGCGAGTCGTGCCAGGGCTGCATCTCGTTGCGCAGCTGGGTGTTTGGCACCACCTGGTACAGGAAAAGGTTCAGCCGTGGCGGTTCGGCGGCCGAATCCAGGTCGATGAGGTCGGGCGCGATGGCCGAGACGGCGACCGAAGCGCCCACAGCGCCGGCCAGGTTCGCCTGGACGAAGCCCGCGTCGATGAAGTTGCGCAGCGCCTCGCTGACGGCGCCGATGGCCAGCGCGGTGCTCATGACTTGGGGTCCCCACCGCGCAGGTAGTCGGCCAACGTGCGCTTTGCGGCCGTTCGCGCTGGTCGGGCGGGGGGCGCGTGAGCGGCCGGAGGGGCCGGAGCACGCACTTCGATGCGGTCGATGTGAACGTGCACCACCGGGGGGGCTGCCGCGGTGGCCAGGGCAGGCTGCGGGCTCAGGGCCTGGGCGCGGGCCGGTGAAAGCGGCGCTGCGCCCGAAGCCAGGCGCTGGATCGCCGCGGCCGGTGCGGCGCGAACGCGCACGGGCT
>DASWWC010000097.1:0-25162 GCA_036401055.1 Roseateles sp. | reverse complement strand
CCGCAACCGCGCAGGTCGCGCCGTCCATCAGCCTGGCCGAGCAGATGCGCGGCATGCTGGGCAAGCCCGCGGCCGTCGGCGCCGCAGCGGCGCCGCAGACGTTCAAGCCGGCGCCCGTCGCCGCGCCGGGCGTCACTGGTCTGGGGGCGTTCAACGCACCCATCGTCGTCAACGGCCCCGCGCAGCTGCCGCAATCGGCTGCCGAGCTGGCGCAGCGCTTCCCGGCCGACAAGCGCGCGGCGATGAACAAGGCCTACCAGGAATCGTTCATCTTCTGGCAGAAGCTGGAGACGCAGCTGGGCCTGACGCCCAACGACGTAGCGGCCGGCGTGGCCGCGTTCATCGCCGGCAACTACGCGGCCTTCATGCAGCAGCAGGTGCCGGACGAGAACTTCAAGGCGCTGGTGCTGCAGATGCAGGGCATGCTGGCGCAGAACACCGCGTTCACGCAGAGCACGCCGGCGGCCAAGCGTTCCATGTTCGAGCAGCTGGCCATGGTGGGCACCTTCATGGCCGTGTACCGCGAGCACCTGAACCAGAAGCCCAGCCCCGGCGAGGAAGCCAACTTCCGCAACGCCGCCAAGGCCAACCTCGAGGCCGCGCTGGGACTGGCCGTCGAGCGCATCCAGATCGGGCCGCAGGGGCTGGTGACGCGCTGAGCGGCCCGTCCGCCGACGGTGCCGGTGGCGGCCAACCCGCCGTCAGAAATCGTAGTGCCGGCCGGCGATGGCGTCGGCCGCCAGCGTGGCCCAGGAGTCCAGGTAGACGAAGTCCGGCGAGTCCGGGAAGCGGTGCGCGGCGAACACCAGCGCCTCGGGATCCAGCACGGCCTGCGCGGTCTGCGGCGTGGGGTGCTTCAGCGCGGCCAGCAGCACGACGCGGCGCGACGTGGCCATGTCGTCGGCCAGGTCCTGGATGTCCAGGTTCAGGCCCCAATGCCAGTGCCCGTTGGCGCGGCGGATGGCTTCGCCCAGGCTGGCGGCCAGGTCGCCCAGCAGGCTGTTGACGAGGAAGGCATCGCTGCGCGGGCAGTCCGGCCAGGGCTTGTGCGCGGGCAGGCGGGCGAAGGCCGGCAGCTGCGGCCAGTGCGCCTTGGCCCAGGCGTTCAGCGCCTTGGCGTAGTCCACGCCCGACAGTGCCAGCGCGTCGGGTCCGCCGCGGGTCAGCAGCCAGTCGCGCAGCAGCCGCTGGCGCTCGTCCAGCGTGGCCTGGAAATAGGCCCAGTTCTGCTGCGCCTGCGCGTCGCTCAGCGCGGTGCCACTGCCGGCGTGCGGTAGCTCGAACGGCGGGTATTCGCGCAGGTCCCAGCCGGCGGATGTGGAGCCGCCGAGCAAGCGTTGGAGGAGTTGGTTGAGCATCGCGTGCAAGCGGAGATGGGCGGCCTCGTGGGCCGCCCATCAGGAGGCCGTTCGGTCAGAACCAGCCTTTTACCGTATCGAAGATGCCGCGCCCGCCGGCATCGCCCGCGATGGCACCGGCAATGCCGCCGATGACGCCGCCGACCACCGTGCCCACGCCGGGGAACAGCGCCGTGCCGATGGCCGCACCCGCCGCCGCGCCGCCCCAGGCACCCAGCGCGCCACCGGCCACCCCGGACGCGGTGCGCCCGGTGTTCTCGCCGATGCGGTTGCCGTCGGCCTGGTAGGCCTGGCCCAGCGAGATCGCGTCGAGCACGACGCCGACGGGACGCGCCACCTTGCCGATGCCTTCCAGCACCTGGCCGGCGCCGCGCACGCCGCGGTTGGCGGCCAGCGCTTCGGCGTCACGCGCGACCTGGCCGCGGATGTCGGAATCCAGCCCGGCGCGGTAGGCCTTGGACTCGATCTCGATGCGCTGCGCATGGCGTGGGTCCGCCGCGGGCGGCTGGGCCACCACGTCGATGCGGCGCGCGCCGCCCTGCACCGGCACCTCGATCTGCACCTGCGCGCCGGCCGCACGCCAGCGGTCGGCGATGGCGTCGCGCGCCAGCGCGCCGTTGGTGTTGTTGGCCACCGACGACGGCACGCCCGACTGCGCGTTCAGCGAGCCGGGCGGCGGTGCATGCACCGTCTGCCCGACCTGGATGCCGTTCGCGTTCAGCAGGTCGGTGAGTCCGCGCGTGAAGCCGCCCTTGCCCGTCCAGGCGCTGGTGGTCGACTCCCAGCGCTTGACGAGCACGGGGTTGTCGCGCAACACCTGCCCCCCCTGCTGCACCCAGGTCCGGCCGGCGGCCCACAGGCCGTTCGGCACCGCATCGGGCAGCATGCCGTCGCGGGCCGCGGCCTGCTGCACGTCCTGGTGGTAGTGGCCCAGCTCGGTGAGCCGGCCCGAGGACAGCAGCTGCTGCTCGATGGCGGCATGCGCCGCCTCGGCCTGCTGCGGGTCGCTGCGGCGCGCCTCCACCACCCAGCCGGCCAGGCGCTGCGTGTCCACCTGGCCGCTGCGCGGGTCGGTGGCGCGCGCGACCACGTCGGAGGCGGCGTCGCGGGATGAAGAGACCGGTGTGGTGCGACTGCCGGAGCCGCCGTCGATTGCGAGTGCGCTCATGGCTGCCTCCGGTCAGAACTCCAGACGGAACACCGTCAGCGAGAAGCGGTGGGCATCGCGCGTGGCGGTGTCGGGCGCGCGGGGCTTGTCGCCGCTATCGAACGCCGCACCCAGCGCGCCCAGGAAGGCACCGCTGAACGACAGCGACAGCAGGCCGCTGAACGCATTGAACAGGTTCTGCGCGAACTCGCCGGCGCGCTGCTGCGTGGCCGGGTCCAGGCCCGGGTTCTTCAGCAGGTCGGTCTTGTTGATGTAGTTCTGGTCGACCTTCTGGATCTTGCCCTGCGCGTCCACGGCCAGGTAGCCGGCGCCGCCGGGGTTCTCCTGCAGCACGTTGCCGTCGTCGTGCGTCCAGTCCAGCACCTCGCCCCAGCCGGCGGCCTCGTTGATCTTGAGGTCGCCGCGCTTGTGCGTGTCCACGCCGCTGATCTGCACGCCGTAGTCGCCGTTGGTGATGTTGACGGTGCTGGCCAGCGTCATGTTGTTGCTGCCGGCGGTGACGGTCTCGATGGTGACCTTGGTGCCGTCCTCCAGCGCGAAGGTGGTGGTGCCCCAGAAGTCGAACGCATGCTTGCCGTCGATGTCCACGTGCGGGTCGCCCCAGATGCGCGTGGTCTCGCCGTTGTTCTTGTTGTAGATGAGGACCTGGTTGTCGTCGCCCGCGGTGATGCGGTAGTTGTCGTTCTCGAACACGGCCTTGCCGCCGACCATCTGCGTGCTGGCGTTGGTCGGGTTGGAGGTGTTGACGGCATTCGCCGTCGCGTAGAGCGACGCGCTGCTAGTCGCCTGGATGCTGGTCATGAGGTACTCCTCGAAGGGGTGTTATTCAGTCGCGGGGCCATTGCATGCGCAAGCGCCGGGCGGCGCCAGATGCGGGCGCCCGCAATTCGGGGCAGCCGCAGCTAGGGCTGGCCGCAAGAAGCCGCTGAGACGGTCCTGAGACGGTGGCTGGGCAGCATGCGGCCATGACCGTTCGACAGCCCTGCCTGCCCGCCTGCTCGGTGCGCAGTCGCGCAATCTCCATCTGCTCCGCGCTCACCGGCTTCGCTCCAGCGCCTGCCAGCCGCCCGTCCTTGTCAGCCTTGAGCCAGTTGTGCAGCGTCTGCTCGGAGATCCCCAGGATCTTGGCCGTCGCCGCTGCGCTCTGCCCGCCTTTGACCAGCCGCACCGCCTCCAGCTTGAACTCCAGCCTGTATCGCGCTCTCGTTGCCTTCTTCACTTCCGTTCTTCTTGCCTGAATTCAATCACTCAGCAAGGGATCCGGTTTTCGGGGGGAGGGGGGGCAAGGTCAAGTCGACAAACAGGCCTCGCTCTCGCTCCGCTTCGACGTGCTTGATGAAATGCTCGGCCTCTTTTTCCGAAGAAAACGTGGCTGTTTGTTCCTTCTGGCCCTTGGTGCGGATGCGTGCCAGCCAACAATCGTCGAGCTGTTTGACGTTGGGCTTGTACTTTTGCCCGCGCAATTCCTGCACGTAGGCCTCGACGGCCTCGAGTTGGTCGTGGCTGAAGTAGCGGGTCTTGCTCTTGACGTTCTTGACGGTGACGCAGATGCGACTGCGGTTGATGGGCTTGGCCATGAGTTCTCCGATGAATGTGGAGACTCGTGAAGCCAAACAGGTTTAGATTTCCAGGCGTTCTTTGCCAACCAAAGTTGCTCTGTGCCACAGAATTGGCACAGACGCCCCAAAATGCAAGAAGCCGCGGTGTCCGCGGCTTCTGCAAGTCCTTGATATACAAGGGAAATCTGGTCGGGGTGAGAGGATTCGAACCTCCGGCCTCTACGTCCCGAACGTAGCGCTCTACCAGGCTAAGCTACACCCCGATGTCTTCTGCTGGTTGTTGTCAGGAATGACGCTCAACCGACTGAATTGCGAATTCTAGCAGAGATTCAGTCCACATGTTGCGAGGCAGCAGCCGGAGGCTCTCGCTGGCCTGCCTTGCCTCGGCGCGCGCGGCTTCGCGCGTGGATTCGAGTGCGCCGGTGGAGCGCACGATTGAGACGATCTCTTGCAGCTTTTCGAGTTCGCCCTCCTCAATGGCGTGGCGCAACAGCGCTCGCTGTTCGGGCAACGCGCGCTCCATCGCGATCAGCAGCGGCAGCGTCGTCTTGCCTTCGCGCAAGTCGTCACCAATGTTCTTGCCAAGTTCGTGCGTGTCGCCTTCATAGTCCAGCACATCGTCGATGAGCTGGAACGAGGTGCCTAGCGCGCGACCGTAGGCGGCGCAGGCCTCCTCAACCTCGGGTGAGGCATTGGCCAGCACGGCGCCCAGCCGGGCGCTTGCTTCGAACAGCTTGGCCGTCTTGAAGCGGATGACACGCAGGTAGCTCTCGACCGTGATGTCGGGGTCGTGCATGTTCATCAACTGCAGGACCTCGCCCTCGGCGATCACGTTGGTGGCCTCGGCCAACACCTCCAGCACGCGCATGCGGTCGACTGACACCATCATCTGGAAGGCGCGCGAATAAAGGAAGTCGCCGACCAGCACGCTGGCCGCATTGCCAAACAGCGCGTTGGCGGTGGGCTTGCCGCGGCGCAAGGATGACTCGTCGACGACGTCATCATGCAGCAGTGTTGCCGTGTGGATGAACTCGACAACGGCTGCCAACTCGAAGCGGGCCGGTTGGTCGAAACCCAGCGCATTGGCGAACAGCAATACGAGCTTGGGGCGCATGCGCTTGCCGCCAGCATGGACGATGTAGTGTGCGATCTGGTCGATCAGCGCGACATCGGAACTCAGGCGCTTGGCAATGACGCCATCGACCTGAGTCATTTCGGCGGCCAGCAGGTCAAGAGCCTCGGCAACTTGTGATGGGGGCGAGGCAGTCTCGACGCGCACTCTGGACTCTCAAGCTAGGGAGGCCACGATTATAGAAACGCCGCCCGGTGTCCCCCGGGCGCTGGGCGGCACATCGTCGCGGCAAGGCTTGCAGGGCGCTGGCGGCTTCGGCTTGTCGGGCAAAGTCGCTCAGGGTATACTCGCGGGCTCTTTGCATCTCGTGCGTCCAGGCGCTTGGGGCGCAAGGAGAGATAAATCCACAAAAAGGCTCGACGAGAGCGGCAGGCTGCAAGGCGGTCGCGGAGTCGGGTGAATGCACCCCCCAGGGTGCGAAAGGAAGCTCATGTACGCAGTCATCAAGACTGGCGGCAAGCAATACAAGGTTGCTGCCGGTGAAAAGATTAAGGTCGAGTCGCTCGACGCGGAAGTCGGCGCTGAGGTCACTATTGACCAGGTGCTGGCCATTGGTAGCGGTGATGGCTTGACGGTCGGCGCTCCGCTGGTCGCTGGCGCCACCGTCAGCGCCAAGGTCGTCAGCCATGGCCGGCACGACAAGGTCCGCATCTTCAAGCTGCGCCGTCGCAAGCACTACAAGAAGAGCCAGGGCCATCGCCAGAACTACACCGAGCTGGAAATCAGCGCGGTCAACGGCTGATCCAGTCGTCTTTCGCTAATTTCTAGGAGCTAACTCATGGCACAGAAAAAGGGCGGCGGTTCCACACGGAACGGCCGCGATTCCAAGCCCAAGATGCTGGGCGTCAAGGTCTACGGTGGTCAGGTCGTTTCGGCTGGTTCCATCATCGTGCGTCAGCGCGGCACGCGCTTCCACGCCGGCACCAATGTCGGCATGGGCAAGGACCACACGCTGTTCGCACTGATCGACGGCGAAGTGTCCTTCACGGTCAAGGGCGAGAACAACCGCTCGACCGTCGTCGTGTCCCCTCTGGCCGCTTAATCGCAGGCCATCGCGGGCGAGTTGACCGCCCGAACTCCCAAGCCCCGGCCCGCCGGGGCTTTGTCATTTCTGAAGTCTGGCCCGCCACACGACGGCGCGACCCGACGCAACCCAGCCATTACGATGGCAGCCCGCCATGAAATTCGTTGACGAAGCCACCATCGATGTCGCCGCCGGTAACGGTGGCGCCGGCTGCGCGAGCTTTCGCCGCGAAAAATTCATCCCGTTCGGCGGGCCGGACGGCGGCGACGGCGGCAAGGGCGGCAGCGTCTGGGCCGAAGCCGACCGCAACCTGAACACGCTGATCGACTACCGCTATGCGCGCCGCCACGAGGCACGCAACGGCGAGGCTGGTCGCGGCTCCGATTGCTTCGGCGCCGCCGCCGATGACATCGTGCTGCGCATGCCGGTCGGCACCATCATCACGGACCTGGAAACCGAGTCCGTCATCGGCGAGTTGCTGGAGCCGGGTGAGCGCATCCTGCTGTGCAAGGGCGGCGATGGCGGCTTCGGCAACCTGCATTTCAAGACCTCGACCAACCGCGCGCCGCGTCAGAAGACGCCGGGCTGGCCGGGCGAGATCAAGAAGGTGCGGCTGGAACTGCGCGTGCTGGCCGACGTCGGCCTGCTGGGCCAGCCCAACGCCGGCAAGTCCACGCTGATCACGGCGGTGTCCAACGCCAAGCCCAAGATCGCCGACTACCCGTTCACGACGCTGCATCCCAACCTGGGCGTCGTGCGCGTCGCGCCGGAGAAGAGCTTCGTCGTCGCCGACATCCCCGGCCTCATCGAGGGCGCAGCAGAAGGCGCGGGCCTGGGTCACCAGTTCCTGCGCCACCTGCAGCGCACGCGGCTGCTGTTGCATGTCGTCGATCTGGCGCCGTTCGACCCCGAGGTCGATCCGGTCAAGGAAGCCAAGGCCATCGTTGCCGAGCTGAAGAAGTATGACCCCGAGCTGCACGCCAAGCCGCGCTGGCTGGTGCTGAACAAGCTGGACATGGTGCCGGAGGAGGAGCGCGCCGCGCGCGTGAAGGACTTCGTCAAGCGCTACAAGTGGAAGGGGCCGGTCTTCGAGATCTCGGCGCTGACACGTGAGGGCTGCCAGCCGCTGATCCACGCCATCTACGACCATGTCGCCGCCGAGCAGCGCGTCATCGAAGAGCGCGACGTCCGTTTCGATACCCCGAACCCCGCCGAATGAGTCTGCTGTCCAGCGCGCGCCGCATCGTTGTCAAAGTCGGTTCCAGCCTTGTCACCAACGAGGGCCGCGGCGTCGACGCCGAGGCGATCGCGAACTGGAGCCGCCAGCTGGCGGCACTGGCCAACGAGGGGCGCGAGCTGGTCATGGTGTCCAGCGGCGCCATCGCCGAGGGCATGAAACGCCTGGGCTGGGCGACACGCCCGAAGGAACTGCACGAGCTGCAGGCTGCGGCGGCCGTCGGTCAGATGGGCCTGGCCCAGATGTACGAGAGCCAGCTCAGCGCCCACGGCCTGCACAGCGCCCAGGTGCTGCTGACGCATGCCGACCTGGCTGACCGAGAGCGTTATCTCAATGCCCGCTCGACATTGCTGACGCTGATGGCGCATCGCGTGCTGCCGGTCATCAACGAGAACGACACGGTCGTCAACGACGAGATCAAGTTCGGCGACAACGACACGCTGGGCGCGTTGGTGGCCAATCTTGTCGAAGCCGATGCGCTGGTCATCCTGACCGATCAGCGCGGGCTGTACTCGGCCGACCCGCGCAAGGACCCTTCGGCCCGCTTCATTGACACGGCCCAGGCCGGTGATCCCGAGCTGGAGCGCATGGCCGGTGGCGCCGGTTCCAGCATCGGCCGTGGCGGCATGATCACCAAGATCCTCGCCGCCAAGCGCGCCGCGGGCAGCGGCGCC
Organism: Roseateles sp.; assembly: GCA_036401055.1. Taxonomy (GTDB): domain Bacteria; phylum Pseudomonadota; class Gammaproteobacteria; order Burkholderiales; family Burkholderiaceae_C; genus Pelomonas. Next base: position 17,010 of record DASWWC010000097.1, on the reverse strand, counting down.
GGCACCGTCATCGCCTGGGGGCGCGAGCCCGACGTGCTGCTGCGACTGGCGCGCGGCGAGTCCATCGGCACTGCATTGCTTGCGGCCACGCCCAAGCTGCAGGCGCGCAAGCAGTGGATGGTGGATCACCTGCAGATGCGTGGCGCTGTCAAGGTCGACGCCGGTGCGGTCACCAAGCTGCGTGGCGAGGGCAAGAGCCTGTTGCCCATCGGGGTCACCGAGGTGCAGGGCGACTTTCATCGTGGCGATGTGATCGCCGTGCTGGCGCCGGACGGCACGGAACTGGCACGCGGCCTGGCGAACTATTCGGGCGTCGAGTCGCGTCTGATCGCCCGCAAGCCGTCAGCGGAGTTCGAGGCGCTGCTGGGCTATGCCGCCGAGCCCGAGCTCATCCACCGGGACAATTTGGTCCTCCGTTAGGAGGGCCAAATGACGGCGCAGCTCATATCGCTGGCGATGTGAGCGTAGACACAATTTGGTCCTGCGTTGACCGGGACACTCACTTCGGCGGCTCACCCTCCGGGGGCAGTGCAGCTTCCAGCGGCATCGGTCCGCTGGGGCGTTCCCCACGATGGCTGGGCCGCATGCCGGCACGCAGATAGCGGTTGTGGTGGTTGATGCGCGGCAGATAGCGCGCCAACTCCGTCAGCGCCATTTCGTAGACGCCGCGCTTGAACTCGATGACGGCCTCCAGCGGCACCCAGTACTCGTTCCAGCGCCAGGCGTCGAACTCGGGGTGGTCGGTGGCACGCAGGTTGATGTCGCAGTCGCGCCCCGCCATCTGCAGCAGGAACCAGATCTGCTTCTGGCCGCGGTAGTGGCCGCGGGCGTCTCGGCGTATGAAGTGTTCGGGCACCTCGTAGCGCAGCCAGTCGCGAGTGCGCGCGAGGATGCGTACATGCTCCGGTGTGAGCCCCACTTCCTCGTGGAGCTCTCGATACATCGCCTGCTCGGGCGTTTCGCCGTGTTTGATGCCCCCTTGCGGGAACTGCCACGAGTGCGTCCGGATGCGCTTGCCCCAGAACACCTCGTTGCGCTGGTTGAGCAGGATGATGCCGACGTTGGGGCGGAAGCCTTCACGGTCGAGCATAATCAACCTCGAATCTCTAGTTGGTTCGATTATTGCATCGGGCCGCGGTTGCAGGATGGTCCTGGCTAACCCCGAGAGATCGCCACGTTTTGCCCAGAATTGGCCGGGTTTTCACCCGGCCTTCGCTTTTGCCGACGCCCATGAAAGCCTCCCAGTTCTTTGTCTCCACCCTCAAGGAAGCGCCCGCCGACGCGGAGATCGTCAGCCACAAGCTGATGATGCGCGCGGGCATGATCAAGCGCCTGGGAGCGGGCATCTACAACTACATGCCGATGGGGCTGCGGGTCATCCGCAAGGTCGAGAAGATCATCCGCGAGGAGATGGATGCGGCCGGCGCGGTGGAGTGCCTGATGCCGGTCATCCAGCCCGCCGAGCTGTGGCAGGAGACGGGCCGCTTCGACAAGATGGGCCCCGAACTGCTGCGCGTGAAGGACCGCCATGGCCGCGACTTCATCGTGCAGCCGACGAGCGAGGAAGTCATCACCGACATCGCCCGCCAGGAGCTGCGCAGCTACCGCCAGCTGCCGAAAAATTTCTATCACATCCAGACCAAGTTCCGCGACGAGCGCCGGCCCCGCTTCGGCCTGATGCGCGGCCGCGAGTTCACGATGAAGGACGCCTATTCCTTCGACCGTGACGTGGAAGCCGCCGGCCGCAGCTACGAGAACATGTACGCGGCCTACTGTAAGATCTTCGACCGCTTTGGCCTGGAGTACCGCGCCGTCGCCGCGGACACCGGCGCCATCGGCGGCGACCGCTCGCACGAGTTCCAGGTCATCGCCGACACCGGCGAGGACGCCATCATCTACTGCCCCACCAGCGACTACGCCGCCAACATCGAGCTGGCCGAGGCGCTGGCGCCGCAGGGCGAGCGCGCGGCCGCGTCGCTGCCGCTGACCAAGACGCCCACGCCCGGCAAGGCCACCTGCGCGGACGTTGCCGAGCTGCTGGGCCTGCCGCTGTCGCAGACCGTCAAGTCGCTGGTGCTGGCCACCGACGAGACGGACAAGGACGGCAACATCATCAAGACCCAGGTCTGGCTGCTGCTGGTGCGTGGCGACCACGACCTGAACGAGGTCAAGGCCGGCAAGCTGGAAGGCCTGAAGGCAGGTTTCCGCTTCGCGACCGTGGCCGAGATCGAGGCGCGCTTCGGCTGTAAGCCGGGCTACCTGGGCCCCATCGGTGCCAAGGACGTGAAGCTCATCGCCGACCGCACGGTGGCCCACATGGCCGACTTCGTCTGCGGCGCCAACGAGGTGGACTTCCACCTGACCGGCGTGAACTGGGGTCGCGACCTGCCCGAGCCGGACGTCATCGCCGACATCCGCAACGTCGTCGCGGGCGACCCGTCGCCGGACGGTAAGGGCGTGCTGGCCATCCAGCGCGGCATTGAGGTGGGCCATGTGTTCTATCTCGGCACCAAGTACTCGGCCGCGATGAACGCGACCTTCCTCGACGAGACCGGCAAGCCCAAGCTGATGGAGATGGGCTGCTACGGCATCGGTGTGACGCGCATCCTGGGCGCGGCCATCGAGCAGAACCACGACGCGCGCGGCATCATCTGGCCGGATGCGATCGCGCCGTTCACGGTCGTCATCTGCCCCATCGGTGCGGACCGCAGCGAAGAAGTGAAAGCCGCCGCTGACAAGCTCTACGGCGAGCTGAAGGCGTTGGGCGTGGACGTGCTGCTGGACGATCGCGGCGAGCGCCCCGGCGCGATGTTCGCGGACTGGGAGCTGATCGGCGTGCCGCACCGCGTGGTGCTGGGCGACCGCGGGCTGAAGGAAGGCCAGGTCGAGTACCAGGGCCGCCGTGACGAGGCCGCCACCAAGCTGGCCGTGGGCGACGTGTTGGGCCACCTGAAGGGCCTGCTGAAGCTTTGAAGCGCCTGACTCGCCGGTCAGCGGTCCTGGGCCTGCTGGCCGCGCCACTGACGGCGCGGGCCGGCGCACAGATCGAAGAACCGCTGATCGACTCGGTGCGCTCGGCCCTGACCGCGTCCATCGCGCAGTCCGCGCCGCCGCGGCCGCGCTTCGACGATGTGGACTCGCGCATGGCCTATCTGCGCTGGCTGGGCGCCATGAGCGAGCGGCTGAAGAAGCGCAAGACCGAGGCGCAGATCCGCATCGAGTTTCTGGAGACCGTCTGGTACGAGGCCAAGCGCGCGGGCCTGGAGCCCAGCCTGGTGCTGGGGCTGATCCAGGTCGAGAGCGGTTTCCGCAAGTACGCCATCAGCACGGCGGGCGCACGCGGCTACATGCAGGTCATGCCGTTCTGGACCCGCAGCATCGGCGACGGCAACGCGGCCAGCCTCTTCCACATGCAGACCAACCTGCGCTTCGGTTGCGTGATCCTGCGCCACTACCTGGACCGCGAGAAGGGCGACCTGTTCCTGGCACTGGGCCGCTACAACGGCAGCCGTGGCCGGGCCGAGTACCCCAACCTGGTGTTCGGCGCCCGCCGGCAGTGGCTGCTGCCCGGGCAGACGTAAAGCTGGCTTTACATGGCCACGTTGCTTCTGGCCGGGACGGGCGCAGCGGTTAGCCTTGGCGGTTTCGTCCACGAGACAACTCGCCCATGCCCGCTGCCACCCGCTTCGCGCCCCTCCTGCTTTCCGCACTGCTCGCCACCGGCCTCGCTGGCGCGCAGACCAGCGACAACCCGCTGCTGACCGTCAGCCCCCTGCCGCTGCGCTATCCGCAGTTCGACAAGCTCAAGGATGAGCATTTCGCGCCGGCGCTCGACCGCGGCATGGCCGAGCAACTGGCCGAGATCCAGGCCATCGCCGACAACCCCGCCGCGCCCACCTTCGACAACACCATCGTCGCGTGGGAAAAGAGCGGCCGCCTGCTCGCCCGCGCGAACACGCTGCTGTCCAGCCTGGGCGGTGCGGACACCAACCCCGCCCGCCAGCAACTGCAGAGCGACTACGCCGCCAAGCTGGCCGCGCAGCGCGACGCGGTGCTGCTGAACCCCAAGCTGTTCGCTCGCATCGAGGCGCTGTACGCCGCACGCGACAAGGCGGCACCCAATGCCGAAGCCAAGCGTCTGATCGAGCGCTACCGCCGCGACATGGTGCGTGCCGGCGCGCAGCTGAACGACGAGCAGAAGGCGCGCATGAAGGCGATCAACGCCGAACTGGCGACGCTGGGCGCGCGCTTCAGCCGCGCCGTGCTGGCCGAGGTCAACGACTCGGCGATCGTCGTCGACAGCGCGCAAGAACTGGCGGGCCTGAGCACCGCGCAGATCGCCGCGGCGGCCGATGCCGCCAAGAAGCGCGGCCTGGAAGGCAAGTACCTGCTGACGCTGCTCAACACCACCATCCAGCCGCTGGAGACCGAGCTGCAGAACCGCGCGTTGCGCGAGCGCCTGCACCGCGCGTCGGTGGCGCGCGGCAGCCGCGGCAATGCCAACGACACGACGGCCCTCGTGGCCCGCGTGATGACGCTGCGCCAGGAGCGCGCCGCGCTGCTGGGCTATGCGACGCCGGCCGACTTCGTGCTGGAGGACGAAACCGCCCGGACGCCGGCCGCCGCGACCGCGCTGCTGCGCCAGTTGGCGCCGGCCGCCGTCGCCGCCGCGAAGCAGGAGGCTGCCGAGCTGCAGAAGCTCATCGACGCCGACCAGGCCGCCAAGGGCCAGCCGACCTTCACGCTGCAGCCCTGGGACTGGAGCTACTACGCCGAGAAGCTGCGCGCCGCCAAGTACGGCTTCGACGAGGCGCAGCTCAAGCCCTACCTGGAGATCACCAGCGTGCTGGAGCGCGGCGTGTTCTTCGCGGCCAACCAGCTCTACGGCATCAGCTTCAAGCGTCGCACGGACCTGCCGGTCTACCGCGATGACGTGCGCGTCTACGACGTGTTCGACACCGACGGCAAGCAGCTGGCGATCTTCATTGCAGACCTGTACGCCCGCCCCAGCAAGCGCGGCGGCGCCTGGGCCAACACCTATGTGAGCCAGAACCCGCTGGAAGGCACGCTGCCGGTGTCGGCCAACCACCTGAACATCCCCAAGCCGCCCGCCGGCCAGCCCACGCTGCTGACCTGGGACGAGGTGGAGACGCTGTTCCACGAGTTCGGCCATGCGCTGCACGCCATGTTCAACCAGAGCCGCTATCCCAGCCTGGCCCGCACGCCGCGTGACTTCGTCGAGTACCCGTCGCAGGTCAACGAGGTCTGGGCCGACACGCCCGCCGTGCTGGCTAGCTACGCGCGCCACCACCAGACCGGCGAGGCCATGCCGCGCGAGCTGCTGGACAAGGTGTCCCGCGCCAAGCGCTTCAACCAGGGCTACAAGACGCTGTCCTACCTCAGCTCGGCGCTGCTGGACCAGCGCCTGCACCAACTCAAGCCGGGCGAGATGCCCGCGGCGGACGGCATCATGGCCTTCGAGGCCAAGGTGCTTAAGGAGGAGGGCGTGGACTTCGCGCCGGTGCCGCCGCGCTACCGCACGCCGTACTTCAGCCACATCCTGGGCGGCTACTCGGCCGGTTACTACGCCTACATCTGGAGCGAGGTGCTGGACTCGAACACCGTGGAATGGCTGAAGGCCAACGGCGGCCTGAAGCGCACCAACGGCGACCAGCTGCGCGCCAAGCTGCTGTCGCGCGGCGGCAGCGAGGATGCGATGGTGTTGTTCCGCAACCTCGTGGGCCACGAGCCCAAGATCGAGCCGGTGCTGGAGCGTCGCGGGCTGGTCGTTCAGAAGCCCTGACGCGCAGGGCGGCTGCGCCGTTCAGGCGTTGGCCGTCAGCGAGCCGGGGTAGGTCAGCGAGCTGCTGCCGGCCGACAGCGAGAACGTCACGCTGGTGGCCGCAGTCTGCTGCATCAGCGAGGTGTACAGCGAGACCACGCCGCCGGTGGTCTTGGCCATCTTGGCGGCCTGCGAGATGGCCGCGCTCTGCTGGATGGTGGTGGACAGCTTCATCGCGTCGCGCGCCTGGGTGGCAATGCGGCTGGCGAAGCTGGGCTGGCTGGTGTCGGCCTTCAGGAAAGCCTGTGCGGCGGCCTTGTCGGCGTCGCTGCCCTTGATGCTGACGCTGCCGTCGGACTTCACCGAGAACTCGATGGCGCCACCGAGCTTGACGCCAGCCTTGGCCATCGCGGCGCGCAGGTCGGTGGCGAGCGTCTTCTGGCCGCTCTCCAGCGCCTGGACGGCGCCGGCGGCCTTGGCCGTGCCGGCGGCGCGCTGCATGGCGGCCTGCGACAGGGCTTGGGTCTTGGCGCTCGTGCCGGCCGTGCCGCCGCTCGTGGTCGAGCCGGCCTGGCCTTGCGTACTCAGGTAGCTGAGCAGGGAGTTGTTGAGCTTGGATAACACCGCAAATCCACGGAGCGAAGTCGGGAGGCGATCTTCCCCGTGGCGGTGGCGGTGCAAACGCCGCAGCAGCGCCGGATTTGCCCGGCTGATGAACGTTACAAGCCGGCCCAGGACTTGGGCTGCGCCGAGGCCACGCCAGCCAGTTCCAGCACGCGCTCGGCGGTCTCGTTGACCATCTCCTCGATGGTCTTGGGGTGGTGATAGAAGGCCGGCAGCGGCGGGAAGCAGATGCCGCCCATCTCGGTCACCGCGACCATGTTGCGCAGGTGGGCCAGGTTCAGCGGCGTCTCGCGCACCATCAGGATGAGGCGGCGGCGCTCCTTCAGCGTCACGTCGGCGGCGCGGGTCAGCAGGTTGTCGCCCAGGCCGTGGGCGATGGCCGCCAGCGACTTCATCGAGCAGGGCGCGACGACCATCGCGGCGGTCGTGAAGCTGCCGCTGGCGATGCAGGCGCCGATGTCGCCGGGGGCGTAGGCGCGGTCCGCCTCGGCTTCCAGCGTGGAGCGATCCAGGCCCAGCTCGTGGTGGGCGTTCAGGATGCCGGCGGGCGTCGCGATCAGGTGGGTCTCGGCGCCCAGCTCGCGCGCGCGGCGCAGCAGGCGCAGCGCGTAGGCCGCACCCGTCGCGCCGGTCAGCCCGACGACGAGCCTTTGAACCATCAGGCGGCGAGCGCCTGCTGCAGTTCGCCCGACTCGTACATCTCCATCATGATGTCCGAGCCGCCGACGAACTCGCCGCCGATGTAGAGCTGGGGGATGGTGGGCCAGTTGGCGTAGTCCTTGATGCCCTGGCGCACGGCCTCGTCTTCCAGCACGTTGAAGGTCTTGATGTCGGTGGCGCCGGCGGCCTTCAGGATCTGGATGGCGCGGCCGGAGAAGCCGCACATCGGGAACTGGGCCGTGCCCTTCATGAAGAGCATGACGCGGTTGGACTTGACCAGGTCGTCGATGCGTTGCTGAACGTCGCTCATTGCAGTTCTCGGTAAGGCAAAACCGCAATTATCCGGGACGCTTGCGCGTCGCCGTCAGTAGCTGTAGGCCAGACCCAGTTGCAGCAGGGGCTTGAAGCGCAGGTCGCGCATCGCATCCTCGAAGCCCTGGGCGCTGCTGCGGCCCAGCCGCAGGCCCACGCTGCCGGAGACCAGGCCCAGGTCGGCGCTGAAGGACAGCCCGCCGCCGGTCATGCGGGCCGTGTAGCCGATGCCCAGGTAGGACAGGTTGCCGCTGGGTTCCAGCGCATAGGCGTCGGCGCCATGGAGCGCGAGGCTGCGCCGGCCGGCCGCCACCGGGCCCATGCCCAGCGCCAGGCCGCCGCTGCTCTGCGAGATCGACAGCGGGCCGGTCAGCAGGCCGCCGGTGGCGCGCAGGCCGCCGCTGAGGCCGGAAATGCCGGAGCGGGTCAGGTAGTAGTCGCCCAGCAGGTTGGCGCTGAGCACGCGCGAGCCGCCCAGCAGCGGGCGGGCATCCTGCGGTGAGTCGGAGCTGGAGAGCTGCAATCGCGCCTGCCAGCGCGGCTGGGTGTCGACCTCGGCCGCAAGGGCCGGCAGGCTGAGAAGGGCACAGAGGCTCAGTACTGCAGCGCTGGCGAGGCGGGTCATGGTCGTCTCCTGCGCGGTGCAAGGCAGGCACCGGGATTCGATACTACGCCGGCAATTCGTTCGCGGGAATGACGAACTGGTGGGAAAACATCACGCAAACAGGCGACGGGTTCAAGCGGCCCAGCGCCCACCGCTGGCGCGGGCCCGGCCCGCGAGGTCGCGGCGCAGCGCCTGCGCCGGGTAGCCGCGTTCGGTCAGACGCTGCGCGACCGCGTCGGCCTGGTCCCAGCCGTGCTCCAGCAGCAGCCAGCCGCCGGGCGTCAGATGTTGCGGCGCCGCATCAATCAGCGTCTGCAGGTCGGCCAGGCCGTCGCCGCCGGGCGTCAGCGCGGTGAGAGGTTCGTGGCGTAGCGCGGGCAGATGCGGGTCGTCACCGGCGATGTAGGGCGGGTTGCTGACGACGAGGTCGAAGCGCCGGCCGGCCAGCGGCTCGAACCAATTGCCCGAACGCCAGTCGACGGCCAGCTCCAGGCGTTCGCCGTTGGCGCGGGCCACGGCCAGCGCGTCGGCACTGAAGTCCACCGCCGTGACCTGCGCGCGCGGGCAGGCCGCCTTGATCGCCAGCGCGATGGCGCCGCTGCCGGTGCCGAGGTCCGCGACGCTGGGTTGACCGGGCAGGCCGGCCAGCAACTCCAGCGCCCAGTCGACCAGCGTCTCGGTATCGGGCCGCGGAATCAGCGTGGCCGGCGTGACCTGCAGCAGCAGGCCGTGGAAGGGCTGCCAGCCGGTCAGGTGGGCCAGCGGTTCTCCGTCGGCCAGGCGGCGCAGCAGGTCTTCGGCACCCGGTGCCGGCGCATCGCCGTGTGTGACAAGCCAGGTGCGGTTCTGGCCGGCCAGGTGAGCGAGTAGCGTCTGCGCGTCGCCACGCTCGACGCCGAGCTGGCGGGCCAGCGCCAAAGCCTCGTCGACCGTCACATGGGCGGTCATGTGCGCCCGGCTTCCAGCTCGGCCAGCTGCTCGGCGGCCTGGGCGGCCAGCAGGCCCTGGATGACGTCGCTGAGGTCGCCGTCCATGATCTGCCCGAGCTTGTAGAGCGTCAGGTTGATGCGGTGGTCGGTCAGGCGCCCCTGCGGGAAGTTGTAGGTGCGGATGCGGTCGCTGCGGTCGCCCGTGCCGATCAGGCCCTTGCGCGTGGCGGCCTCCTTGGCGGCGCGTTCGCTGCGCTCCTTCTCCTGGATGCGCGCCTGCAGCACCTGCAGCGCCTTGGCCTTGTTGCTGTGCTGGCTGCGGCCGTCCTGGCACTCGGCCACGATGCCGGTGGGCAGGTGGACGACGCGCACGGCCGAGTCGGTCTTGTTGATGTGCTGGCCGCCGGCGCCGCTGGCGCGGAAGGTGTCGATGCGCAGGTCGGCCGGGTTCAGCGTGATGGCCTCGGCCTCGTCGGGCTCGGGCATCACGGCGACGGTGCAGGCGCTGGTGTGGATGCGGCCTTGGGTCTCGGTGGCCGGCACGCGCTGCACGCGATGGCCGCCGCTCTCGAACTTCAGCCGGCCGTAGACACCGTCACCCTCCACGCGCACGACCAGCTCCTTGTAGCCGCCCAGGTCCGACACGTTCTCGGACAGGATCTCCGTGCGCCAGCCCTGGCTCTCGGCGAAGCGCAGATACATGCGAGCCAGGTCGCCGGCGAACAGCGCCGACTCGTCGCCGCCCGTGCCGGCGCGGATTTCGAGGAAGGCGTTGCGTTCGTCGTCGGGGTCCTTGGGGATCAGCGCGAGCTGCAGCTCCTGGTCGAGCGCGGCCAGCGCCGCCTCGTTGGATGCGATCTCCTCGCGGGCCATCTCGGCCATCTCCGGGTCGGCCAGCAGGTCGCGCGCGGCGGCCAGGTCGGCCTCGTGCGCCTGGTAGCGGCGGTAGCGCTCGACCAGCCCCGACACCTCGGCCTGCTCCCGGGTCAGCGCGCGGTAGCGCTTCATGTCGGCGGCGATGCTGCCGTCCGCAAGGATGGTGTCCAGCTCGGCGAGGCGGTAGCCGAGGCGGTCGAACTGCTGGCGCAGGGAGTCTTTCATGGGAGCGATCGGGGAAGGCAGTCAGGGCGGCGCGAGAGCTGCGCCGGGCGGCGGCAGGTGAGCGCCGCTAAGACTGCTTGCCGCGCAGGAACAGGCGCGACACCGTCTGCGCCAGCAGCAGGCGCTGCTCGCCGTCGCTGGCGTGCAGCTCGGCCAGCGTGCCGTGCAGCAGCTTCTGTGTCAGGCCCTTGGACAGCGCGTCCAGCACCTCGTCCACATCGGCACCCTTGGCCAGCAGCTTGCGGGCGCGTGCGATCTCGACGGAGCGCCAGTCGTCGGCCTGCGCATGCAGGGCCTGGATCAGCGGCACCGTGTGGCGCTGGTCCAGCCAGTGCATGAAGCTCTGCACGCCGGTTTCGACGATGGCCTCGGCCTGCTCGACGGCGGCCTGGCGCTTTTCGCCGGCGGTCTGCACCTGGGCGGCCAGTTCATCGACGGTGTACAGGTAGATGTCGTCCAGCTGCGCGACCTCGGGCTCGATGTCGCGCGGCACGGCCAGGTCCACCATGAACATCGGGCGGTGCTTGCGCTTCTTGAGTGCCCGCTCCACGGCGCCCAGGCCGATCAGCGGCAGGCTGGACGCGGTGCAGGACACGACGATGTCGAACTCATGCAGGCGCTCGGGCAGGTCCGACAGGCGCACGGCCTCGGCGCCGAAGCGCGTGGCCAGCTTCTCGCCACGTTCCAGCGTGCGGTTGGCCACGGCCATGTGGCGCGGCGTGCGAGCGGCGAAGTGCGTGGCGGTCAGCTCGATCATCTCGCCGGCGCCGACGAAGAGCACGCGCGTCTTGGCCAGATCCTCGAACAGCTGGCCGGCCAGTCGCACGGCGGCGGCGGCCATGCTGATGGAGTGGGCGCCGATCTCGGTGGAGCTGCGCACCTCCTTGGCCACCGAGAAGCTGCGCTGGAACAGCTGGTGCAGCGTGGTACCCAGCGCGCCGGCGTTCTCGGCTTCCTTCACGGCCTGCTTCATCTGGCCCAGGATCTGAGGCTCGCCCAGCACCATGGAGTCCAGCCCGCTGGCGACACGGAAGGCGTGGCGCGCGGCGGCGCTGCCCTGCATCACGTAGGCGTGTTCACGCAGCGCGCCGGCCTCCACGCCGCCGGTCTGCGCCAGCCAGGCGATGGTCGGCTGGACCTGGGCCGACGGCGCCGCCACGTAGACCTCGGTGCGGTTGCAGGTCGACAGGATGGCGGCCTCGGGCGTGCCGGGCAGCTTTTGCCGCAGGCCCACCAGCGAAGGCGCGAGTTGCTCCAGCGTGAACGCAAACCGCCCGCGCAGATCCAGCGGGGCGGTGTTGTGATTCAGGCCGAGAGCGAAGACCGACATGGTTGCCAATTGTAGGATTCGCGGCTTTGCCGCTTCTGACACGGGTCAAGCCTGGATGAGCCCTCTCGACGCTTTCTGGCATCTCGCCAACTTGTTCGCACCCGCCTGGGGGGTGGCGGCGCTGTTGGCGCTGGCGATCAAGGGGCTGTGGCGGCGTGAGGCGAAGTCGCTGGCGTGGCGGCGGCTGTGGGGTTGGGGAGCAGCGGGAGGCTGTGCCGCCGTGCTTCTTGCGCTGGTGCTGCTGGGGCGGGACGGCAAGATGGCGGGCTACGCGTTGCTGGTACTCGGCGTGGCCCTGCCGCAGTGGTGGCTGCTGAGTGTGAGGCGCTGATCAGGCGCTGAGCACTTCTTCCGTCGTCACCACCTCGCCGCGCAGCGAGTGCGCGAAGGCGGTCGTGATGCGCACGTCCACCAGCTGGTTCATCAGCCGCGGTGAGCCGGCGAAATTGACGATGCGGTTGCACTCGGTGCGGCCCATCAGCTCGGAGGCGTTCTTGCGCGCGTTGCCGGTGACCAGCACCTTCTCGACCCGGCCGACCATGCCTTGCGAGATGGTCAGCGCATGCGCTTCGACGGCGGCCTGCAGCTCCTGCAGCCGCTTCACCTTGACCTCGTAGGGCGTCGTGTCATCCAGCGCGGCGGCCGGCGTGCCGGGGCGCGGGCTGAAGATGAAGCTGAACGATGCGTCAAAGCCGACGTCGTGCACCAGCTTCATCAGCTTGGCATGGTCCTCGTCGGTCTCGCCGGGGAATCCGACGATGAAGTCGCTGGCCAGGCGCAGGTCCGGTCGGATGGCGCGCAGCTTGCGCACGATGCTCTTGAACTCCAGCGCCGTGTAGCCGCGCTTCATGGCCATCAGGATGCGGTCGCTGCCGTGCTGCACGGGCAGGTGCAGGTGGTTCACCAGCTGCGGGATCTTGCCGTAGGCCTCGATGAGGCGCGGGCTGAACTCGTTGGGGTGGCTGGTCGTGAAGCGCAGGCGCCGGATGCCGGGGATCTCGGCCGCGTATTCCAGCAGCAGGGCCAGGTCGGCGAACTCGCTGGTGTCGCCCATCCTGCCCCGGTAGGCATTGACGTTCTGGCCCAGCAGGTTGATCTCCATGACACCCTGGTCGGCCAGGCCGGCGATCTCGGTCAGCACGTCGTCGAAGGGGCGCGAGACCTCCTCGCCGCGGGTGTAGGGCACCACGCAGTAGCTGCAGTACTTGGAGCAGCCTTCCATGATGGACACGAAGGCCGAGGCGCCCTCGACCTTGGCCGGCGGCAGGTGGTCGAACTTCTCGATCTCGGGGAAGGAGATGTCCACCTGCGGGCGTCGCTGCTCGCGGCGGGCTTCCAGCATCTGCGGCAGGCGGTGCAGCGTCTGCGGGCCGAAGACGACGTCGACATAGGGCGCGCGCTCGATGATGGCCGCGCCTTCTTGGCTGGCCACGCAGCCGCCGACGCCGATCATGACGCCCTTGGCCTTCAGGTGCTTCACGCGGCCGAGGTCGCTGAAGACCTTCTCCTGCGCCTTCTCGCGCACCGAGCAGGTGTTGAACAGGATGAGGTCGGCCTGTTCCGGGTCGTCGGTGGGCGTGTAGCCCTGGGCCGCACCCAGCACGTCAGACATCTTGTCCGAGTCGTACTCGTTCATCTGGCAGCCGAAGGTCTTGATGTAGACCTTCTTGCCGCTCACATCACTGCTGCTCATCGCTTGATCCAGGTCTGGTTGCCGGGGTTGAAGGCCCAGGCGGCCGATTCGGCCGGCGTCGTGGGCCAGGGCTTGTTGGCCAGTTCGGCGGGATTCAGCACCCACGCGTCCATGATCAGCCCGCTGCTCTCGAAGGTGTAGTGCACGACCAGCTTCTGGCCCGCGAGGCCGGCTGGTGGCACCCACAGATTCACTTCGTTCTTGACGCGAGCGCCGGGCGCGAAGCGCACGGGCTTGCCGTTCATGCGGGCCTCGGGGAACTGCGTGATCTGCAGTTCGCCGCGCAGCGCGTGAGCGGGGAAGGGGCGATGTTGCTGGGCGTGAGCGACCAGGCTGCTGGCGGCAAGCACCAGCGGGAGGGCACAGCGGTACATGGTATGTGTCCAGTGGCTGCGGAAACGAAAACGGCCCGGGCGCTGCGGGGCCGTTCTCCACGTCGACCGGCAGGGCTTCAGGGAAGCGCCGCCGGCGGGCTCGTCAAGAGCAGAAACGCATTGTAAATCAACGACCTGTGCCGCAGGCTCAGGCCTGTGAGGCGGGCTCGTGCAACAGCCGCAGGTAGTCGCTGACCCGTGCGACGCGCCAGTGCGGGTCGGTGGCGGCGCCGGCGGCGCGGGCCCGCTCGCAGGCCTGCAGCGCCTCCTGGCGAGGGTCGGTCGTCCAGGGGCGCAGGTCGGCGGGCAGGTGAGGCAGCCGCAGGTCCGGCGGCGGCGGCGGGCCGTCGCGCAGCCAGGCTTGGGCCTGCTGGAAGCCGTCGCGGCGCATCAGCTCGATCATGTAGTCGCAGGCCGACTGCAGGCCTGGTCGCAGCCGTCCCGGGCTGACCGACACGATGGGCAGCATCGGCGCCAGCGTCGGCACCAGGTGGTTGGCGTAGAGCGTCGCACCCCAGTAGCGCTCGGCGGTCTGGCGGAAATGCGCCAGGTCGCGCACCGGCACCAGACCCGAGTCCGCCATGGGCAGGATCTCCACCGGCGGCTTGGTGACGACCACGGTGTCGTTGGACACGTCCACGTACAGCGTGCCCAGCTGCAACGCGTTCTGGAAGTACTGCTCGCGCAGCACGCCCCAGACGGAGCGCAGCCAGCCGCCGCTGTCGATGAAGCTGCGCAGCGCCCGCTCCACCGGATGGCCGGGCCGGCGCAGCCGCTGCTGCAGCCGGGCGTGAGCCTGCTGGGTGATCTCCTCGCAGCGGCCATAGGGGTAGGGCTTGCCCGCGGCGTCCGGCAACTGCGGCGCGAGCGCCGCGTCGACCTCGGCTCGCAGCGCCAGGAAGTAGGCCATCAAGGCCTCGTTGAGCGGCGCCAGCCAGCGGGCCGTCAGCTCGATTTGCTCGGGGTTCGCCGACGCGATCTGCTGTGGCAGGAGGGGCGGTTGAGTGGCAGGAAACGTCAAGGGCTTGCTACGGGCGGCAGCGAGCGATTGTGCGCGACGTGAAGAAAGCGGATTTACTGCCGGTTTCCCTGGGTTGTCACACCGCTTGCTGCCCTAGGATGGTGCCAGGGGAGGGCTTGCGCCGCAGGCCTTCGCGCATGCTAACCACACACCCACACTGAACATGCAAACCTGGCTCAAGCTCTTGTCGACGGCCGCAGCGGGCCTGTCATTGACCGCGTGTTCCACGCTGCAACCGCAGCCGGTCACGCCCCGCGAGGTGGCCGAGATCGCCAAGGCCGACGGCCTGGCCTTGCAGCGCGACGTGGCGCCGCTGGCCGGGCCGCTGCGCCTGGAGGAGGCCATCGCGCGGGCGCTCAAGTACAACGCCGACCGGCGCGTGCGTCGCATGGACGAGGCACTGGCCTTCGAGGGCATGGAGGCCGGCCGCTACGACATGCTGCCGCGGCTGGTCGCCTCGGCCGGCTACCGCGACCGCAGCAACGACCTGCTGACGCTGCAGGAAGACCTGTCCACCGGCCGCACCATCGGCGGACAGTCCATCTCGTCCGAGCGCAAGTCCAGCACCGCCGACCTGACCTTCTCCTGGAGCCTGCTGGACTTCGGCCAGAGCTACTACGCCGCCCGCCAGAGCGCCGACCGCTACCTCATCGCCACCGAGCGCAGCCGGCGTGCGCTGCACTTGCTGGTGCAGGACGTGCGCACCGCCTTCTGGCGCGTGGCCGCCGCGCAGAAGCTGGCCGCCGAGCTGAAGCAGGCCACGCAGCTGGGCGAGGAGGCGCTGGCCGATGCCCGCAAGGTCGAGGCCGAGGGCCTGCGCTCGCCGCTGGAGCCGCTGCGCTTCCAGGGCCAGCTGCTGGACAACCTGCGCCTGCTGGAGCTGGTGGAGCAGGAGCTGTCCACGGCCCGCATCGAGCTGGCGGCGCTGATCAACGCGCCGCGCCACCAGCCGCTGGCCGTCGTGGAGCCGGCCACCGCGCTGAACCCGAGCTGGCTGCAGGTGCCGGTGGAGCAGCTGGAGGAGCAGGCGCTGGCGCAGAACGCCGAGCTGCGCGAGAGCGTCTACAACGCCCGCATCGCCCGCCTGGAGACGCGCCGCGCCATGCTGCGCATGTTCCCGGGCCTGTCGTTCAACTACGCCACGCGCCACTCGGACGACCGCTACCTCATCAACCAGTCCTGGAACGAGACCGGCCTGCAGCTGTCGCTGAACCTGTTGGGCCTGCTGGCCGCGCCCGCGCAGCAGCGCATGGCCGAGGCCGGCGTGCAGCTGGCCGACCAGAAGCGCATGGCCATGCAGATGGCCGTGCTGTCGCAGCTGCACGTGGCGCGCCTGCAGTACGCCAACGCGATCCGGCAATACGAACGCGCCGACAGCATTGCGCAGGTGCAGACCCGCATCCTGCAGCACGTCAGCAACCAGGAGGCCGCCGCGCGCCAGACCCAGCTGGAGCGCGTGTCGCAGCAGACCGTCGCCATCCTGGCCCAGCTGCGCCGCTACCAGGCGCTGTCCAACGCCCAGGCCGCCGCCTCCAAGCTGCAGGCCACGCTGGGCCTGGAGCCCGCCATCGCCGCCAGCGACAGCCTGCCCATCCCCGAACTGACCGCCCGCGTCGCCAGCGCGCTGCAGGCCTGGGACGCCGGCAAGCTGCCGGCTGCCGACGCGCCCGTCAAGCCCTGAACGGACGCGCCGATGTTGTGGTCCCATTCGACGCCGCGCTGGTTGGCCGGCACGGCCCTGCTGCTGCAGGCGACGCTGACCGTCGCGCAGCCCAAGCCCGCTGCGGTTGAGCGCGAGGTGCGCGCCCAGCTCACGCCCAAGCGCTTCACGACGCTGGCCGCCGAGGTCGGCGCCAAGATCCAGTCGCTGCCCGTCGCCGAGGGCGGCTTCTTCAAGGCCGGCCAGACGCTGGTGGCCTTCGACTGCTCGCTGCAGCAGTCGCAGGCGCAGAAGGCCAAGGCCCAGCTGGAGGCCGCCGAGGCCACGCTGCGCTCCACCACGCGCCTGGCCGAGCTGAACTCGGCCGGCAAGCTGGAGCTGGAACTGGCCCAGACCGAGGCCGCCAAGGCACGGGCCGATGTCTCGTTCAACACCGTCATGCTGGGCAAGTGCGCCATCGCCGCACCCTTCGCCGGCCGCGTGTCGGAGCAGAAGGTGCGCGAGCAGCAGTATGTGCAGCCGGGTCAGCCGCTGCTGGAGATCATCGACGACTCGACGCTGGAGCTGGAGTTCATTGCGCCCTCGGCGTGGATGAGCTTTCTGAAGGTCGGCTCGGCCTTCGAGATCCGCATCGACGAGACCGGCCGCAGCTATCCCGCGGCCGTCGTGCGCACCGCCGCGCGCGTCGATCCCGTCAGCCAGTCGGTCAAGTTCGTCGGCGCCATCCGCGGGCGCTTCCCCGACCTCATCGCCGGCATGAGCGGCCGCGTCATCGTGACGCCGCCGGCCGCCCGCTGACCCCGTTTTTCCCCAGGAAGTCCACGCCATGAACCACCTGTACCGCAGCCTGTGGAGCGACGTCACCCGCACCTTCGTCGCCGTCGCCGAGGTGGCGCGCGGGCGGGGCAAGCGCAGCTCCG